>CAMXIF010000019.1 GCA_947243845.1 uncultured bacterium | reverse complement strand
TGCCTGGTATGTATTTACTCATGGAGAACCTCCTTCTACTGCTGTCAGGAGGGCAGGAAAAGTATAGCACTGACATGTGAAAGAGTAAACTCCACTCTTGCAGAGGTAAATTCCACTGAATTGTCTCATGGTGGAATTTAAAATTTTAATTTTCCACGAGTTTAAATATTGTCAACAGGCATTGCGTTTGGGGGCCAAAGAATATATACTAAAACCGGTGAGGTCTTCCGATTTATTGCAGATGGTGAATCGGGCGGCGGACGTGGCGGAAAGGGTCAGTATATCCGCAGGATATCTTTCCACGCTTTTTCAAAAGCAGTTGTCTAAAGGATTTGTGGATTACCTCAATGGGATCCGTATCGAACATGCCTGTACATACCTGCAGCAAAACTATCTGAAGACATACGAGATAGCCTATAGAGTCGGTTTTAAAGATGAGAAATATTTTTCCAAAGTATTTAAGAAGATCAAAGGGCAGTCTCCCTCAGAGTATCGAAAGTCACATCAGTAAATTGGAACGGAGGTCTATTGGTATATGAGTAAAACGAAAATACAATATGTCAGTACGCTATATAAGGGAGGCGAAAAATGCCGCCAGGAGAAAGAAATAGAATTGGTGCCCGATGGCGGAGAAGAAAATGGTCTGCTGAATCTTTATCCCTCTGTGACATATCAGGTTTTTGAGGGATTCGGCGGTGCAATTACGGAGTCGTCAGGATATATTTATGGGCAGATGGGAGAAGAACAAAAGACGCAGATGCTGAAAGCGTATTTTGAGGAAGATGCCATGGGATACCGCATGGTACGGATTCCGATAGACAGCTGCGATTTTTCCCTTGGACATTATGAGGCCGTGGAAGATGAGGAGGACAGGGCATTTGAGGGATTTCAACTAGAGCGGGTGGAAAAGAATATTCTGCCGTTGTTGAATGATGCGCAGAAGGTATATGGCGGAAATTTGGAAATTATGCTTACACCGTGGAGCCCGCCGGCGTATATGAAAACAAACGGAGACAGGAACCATGGCGGAACTTTAAAACCGGAGTATAGAAAGGTTTGGGCAGACTATATTTGCCGGTACATCAAAGAATATAGAAGTAGGGGATATCAGATAAAGCGTCTCAGTTTGCAAAATGAACCTAAGGCGGTTCAAACCTGGGACTCCTGTATTTATACGGCCAAACAGGAGAAAGAGTTCTTGCGGGACTATATGTGGCCGGCGCTGCAGGAGAATGGTCTGTCCGATGTGGAAGTGTTTATTTGGGATCATAATAAAGAGCGGGCATTTGAACGTGCCTGTGAAATCATAGATGAGACTACAGATCCTATGATAACGGGAATCGCATTTCACTGGTACAGCGGGGATCATTTTGAAGCCCTGGGAATGATTCATGAAAGATTTCCCGATAAGAAGCTGATCTTATCAGAGGCTTGCATAGAGTACAGTAAGTTTGCCGCGGATGATGATTTAAAAAATGCGCAGAAATATGCACATGATATGATCGGCAATATGAATCATGGCATGAATGCTTTTTATGATTGGAATATTGTATTGGATGAAAACGGCGGGCCGAATCATGTGGGGAATTTTTGTGACGCACCCTTTTTGTTTGATACAACGAAAAGAGAACTGCTTAGAAGAAATACGGCGGATTATCTGTGGCATTTTACACACTTTATTAAGCCGGGAGCAGTACGGATCGGCATCAGCAGCTATACGGATGAAGTGGAAGCGACTGCTTTTTTGAATCCGGACGACAGCATTGTGTGCATCCTTTTAAACAGAACCGACCATGATATCGAAGTGAATGTACGCCTGGATAATAAAATGGCGCAGATTGTGGCAGCATCCTGTTGTATCGGCAGCATAACAATATAGGAAAAATAAAAGGCCTCACAGACAGTTCCTTTGACTGAGAGGCCTTTTCAGCATTTGTTTTTTCCCGATTCTTCTTTCCGAGATTACTCTTTCCTCAATCCCTCTTTCCAAGCATCATATTCTTAAAAGTATCTCCTGCCGGTTCCTGATGGAAATCAAAGGCTATGCCCCTTGTCCTCTCTACATATCTTAGATACGAAGGTACCAGTATCACAAGCAGAACTGCCATAATGGCAATTACAATAATAAGTTCAATCAATGAAAACCCTTTATTATTTCCCTTTTCCATGGCAAAGTCACCCTCTCGATTTTGAATTAGGACAGAAACAATCTAACGGATAACATCATTGTATCATTGCGATATATCCAAAAAAAGTTGCTAATTTTATAAAAAGGTGTATTTTTTTCGAATTTCTTCTCTGTTTTTTGGGAGAACGGGATTTGCTCCGGGAGCCGTGAAAGCTTAGAGATGGGAAATGAGGTAAGGGATTAAATTCCTAAAAAGTTTTACATATTTTCAGGAAAGAGGTTGAAAAAAGAATTCTTATAGTATAAACTAGAAAAGAATTATATTTGTGAAAACTTGAGGAGGACTTAGTTTATGATTTCAGCAGGTGATTTCAGAAACGGCATTACCATCGAATTTGAAGGTAATGTTTATCAGATAGTAGAGTTCCAGCATGTGAAACCCGGTAAGGGAGCCGCATTTGTCAGAACCAAACTTAAGAATATCATCAATGGCGGCGTGGTGGAGAAGACTTTCAGACCTACCGAGAAATGCCCCCAGGCACGAATTGACAGAAAAGATATGCAGTATTTATACTCAGACGGCGATTTGTACAACTTTATGGACACAGAGACCTATGACCAGATTGCACTTAATGGCGAGACAGTCGGGGATGCTCTCAAGTTTGTGAAAGAAAACGAGATGGTTAAGATCTGTTCTTATAACGGCAGCGTGTTTGCTATCGAGCCGCCGCTGTTCGTGGAACTTCAGATCACAGATACGGAGCCCGGCTTTAAAGGAGATACGGCAACAGGTGCAACCAAGCCTGCTATCGTGGAGACTGGCGCGAAAGTAATGGTTCCCTTGTTTGTGGAGAATGGAGAAACTATCAAGATTGATACCAGAACGGGAGAATACTTATCCAGAGTATAAGATATATATGTCATAATATACGTCTATAAGACAATGTGAGCGAAAGTTTACATTGTCTTTTTATATGTATGACTTTTGCGTCTGGAATAATGAAACCCGTTAACCGATTTGCCCGGAGAGAGTGGGAAAGAGGAAAAATGGATTTCAATGTATTTACGGAAAATATTGTGGACTTAGTAAGCAAAAGGATGGGTAGGACGTATGAGATCAGGGTGACGAAGGTGACCAAGAATAATGATGTAGAACTGACGGGCATTGTTGTGATGGCCAAATCTGATAATATTTCTCCCACCATCTATCTGGAGGGGATTTATCAGGAATATCTGGAAGGAACGGACATAGAGATACTGGTAGATAAGATCATCAGTATTTATGAGGATCAGATCCGGGATATTAATCTGGATATGGAGTTTTTTCGGGATTTTGGGAGAGTCAGGAACAGAATCTTCTATAAACTGATTAATTTTGACAAGAACCGCAAGCTTTTGGAAGATGTGCCTTTTTTCCGATGGCATGATCTGGCAATTGTTTTCTATTATGCCATGGAAGAAGAACTGGTAGGTAAGGCTTCCATTACGATTCATGTGAATCACATGACGATGTGGGGGCAGAGTGTGGACAGTCTCTACCGGACGGCACAGCAGAACATGAAGGGAGGAATGCCGGAACTTCTGATTTCCATGCGGGAACTGCTTGTGGAGATGACGGGGATAGCCATGGAGAGGGAAGAAGAGATTCCGATGTATGTGCTGACCAATCAGGAGAAGCTTTTTGGAGCTGCTGCCCTGTTATATTCAGAGCAGCTTAAAAAGCTGGCGGAGTGTATGGGCTGTGATCTGCTGATTCTGCCCAGTTCTATCCATGAGGTATTGTTGATTCCGGATGACCACAAGAAAGGATACGATTTCTATGTCAAGATGGTGGAGGAAGTCAACCGGACGCAGGTGGAGCCGGAGGAAGTGCTTTCTTACAGACTCTATCGGTACAGCAGAAAGAGAGCGGAAATAGAGGAAATTTTTTCTTAGGTATTTGATGACTGGACAACGGTGCTCACTTGTGGTATGATACCTAAGGATGTAACAAATTTGTAACAATTCAAACATCCGAGTGAGCACCCGTAGTCTAATGGATAAAACGTAGGCCTCCGACGCCTTTGATGCAGGTTCGAGTCCTGTCGGGTGCATTAAAATTAAGATTTATATCTTGGTTTATAATTTAGAAAGGTTGTTGTAGATGAATACATCAAATAATACGATACAGGAAATCCTGAAAGCAAAGTTGGAGATCCTGAAAGACTGGCTGATCCGGTATTCTAAGATTATAATGCCTGTGGTGCTGGCAGTCTGTGTATTGATCACAGTGGTGACGGCAGTCAGTGCCAATAAGAGAAAAATAGAGCAGGAAGAGACAGCGGTAGCAACCGAGGAAGTGAGTGCAGCGGATACGATGATTGCGGTGCCGCAGGTACCCCTTGAGCAGGATGCTGTTCCGGGGCTCAATGAGTTCATACAGACTTACTATAATGCCAAGGTGGAAGGAGACACGGATACCCTGTCCAGTATTGTGGAATTTATGGATGCCACAGAGTTGATCAGGGAGGTGGAGATGAGTAAGTATATCGAATCCTACCCAACTGTGGAAGTATACACAAAGAAGGGACCGCGGGAAGGCACCTATCTTACTTATGTATACACGGAAGTGAAATTTTATGATTATGATAGGCCGGTTCCCGGCATGAAAGTACTCTATGTCTGCACTGATGAGAATGGGGATTTCTATATCAATGAGGACGGAGAGGAAGATGATAATGAATTATATTATATGCGGGAACTCAATCTGCAGGATGATGCCATAGATCTCAATAACAGAGCGGCAGCTGCTTATAATGATATGGTGGCTGAGGATG
Organism: uncultured bacterium; assembly: GCA_947243845.1. Lineage (GTDB taxonomy): Bacteria > Bacillota > Clostridia > Lachnospirales > Lachnospiraceae > UBA3282. The sequence goes on along the minus strand of CAMXIF010000019.1, from coordinate 51,724 downwards.
TCGAACTGGCAACGTTCCTTCTGGAACTGAACGAAGAGATCGATAAGAATGTAGGCGAGGCGCTTGCGCGCACAGAGGGCAGCGAACAGTCTGAAGAAGCGGAGGAAGAGACACCTGAGGAGACTGCAGAGACCGGGGAAGAGCCGGAAACGCCGACTATGGTGGTGACCAGGGTGAAAGCCATAGATGTGGTCAATATCAGGACATCTGACAGCGAGACCGCAGATAAGATCGGCAAGGCAGCTATAGGAGATGAGTTTACGCTTCTGGAAGAGAAAGGGAATGGTTGGAGTAAGGTAGAATATGATGGAGGCGAAGCCTTTATCAAGAGTGATTATCTGGAGCCTTCCGAGACAGCAGTTGCCGTGAATGATGAGGAGAACGAGCCGGAACCGGAAGAGGAAGAAGAGGATAATACCAGTACGCCAGCAGCTTCCACGGGTACGGTGACGGTGAAGGAGAATGTCAGGATTCGAAAAGGCGCCAGTGAGACGTCAGAGAAACTGGCTACCGCATATGCGGGAGAGAAGCTGAAAGTGATCATGAAACAGGCGGACGGCTGGACAAAGATTGATTACAACGGCACGACTGCTTATGTCAAGTCCGACTATGTAGAGTAGGACTGCCAGATGACAGATACGATTAAATACGAATAATCAGGCAAAGCTAAAGAGTATAGGATTCCTATACTCTTTTTCTATGGGCGGATGCGGCAGGTTTCATGGTTTCAGAGTCGGGAGTCCCAGGAAAGAAGAGGAAAAGGAGAGGCGGATTATGAAGCATGACGATGCGATGATTTTAAAGGAAATTCAGAAAAACACACAGATGGGAATGACGGCCATTGATACCATTTTAGATAAGATAGGGAATGATGACTTCTCCCTGCAATTGTCGAAACAATCCCTGCGATATTCGGAAATCCATAACAGGGCTCTCGACAAGATCTTGGAAAATGACGGGGATGTGTACCGGGGCAGCCAGATTAATGAACTGCTCTTAAAGGGAAACATCCATGTCAGCACGGCATTAAATATCAGTACCGGTCATCTGGCAGAGATGATGATTCAGGGAAGCAGCCGAGGGATTACCAGTATGTGGAAGGCGTTAAAACATAATCAGCTGGCAACAGATGAAGCGGTAGAACTGGCTCGGGAATTGGTGGATTTTGAGGAGAAGAATATAGAGCGTCTGAAAGAATATCTATAATATTGTATACAAGTATTTTAGTATAATTGTACAATAGTTGTTAAAAAATTTCGTAAAATTTTTACGCTTTAATCTGCTAAATCGGTCTTGTGGATTTTATCATGTCATACTATAATGGTACGTGGACAAGGAAAACGTGTCTTTTTATACGAAAAGACATGTCAACTTATATATCAATTAAAGGAGGACATGAAAAATGTCATATGTAGATGAGGTTTACGAGTTAGTAGTAGCGAAAAACCCTGCACAGCCGGAATTCCATCAGGCAGTCAAAGAGGTTTTGGAATCTCTCCGCGTAGTGATCGAAGCGGATGAGGAGGCATACAGAAAAGATGCTCTCTTGGAGAGACTGACTGTTCCGGAGAGAATCGTACAGTTCCGTGTTCCCTGGGTGGATGACAAGGGACAGGTGCAGGTAAACAATGGTTTCCGTGTACAGTTCAACAGCGCGATCGGACCCTACAAGGGAGGACTTAGATTCCATCCATCCGTAAACCTGGGCATCATCAAGTTCCTGGGATTTGAACAGATCTTCAAGAATTCCCTGACAGGTCTGCCGATTGGCGGCGGCAAGGGTGGTTCTGACTTTGATCCCAAAGGAAAATCAGACAGAGAAGTGATGGCTTTTTGTCAGAGTTTCATGACAGAACTCTGCAGACATATCGGGGCTGACACAGACGTGCCTGCCGGTGATATCGGTGTGGGCGGCCGCGAGATCGGTTTCATGTTCGGACAGTATAAGAGAATCCGTAATTTATATGAAGGTGTGCTGACAGGTAAAGGACTTACCTACGGCGGTTCCCTGGCAAGAACAGAGGCAACCGGCTATGGTCTGTTATATCTGACAGAGGAAATGTTAAAGTGTAACGGCAAGGATATCGCAGGTAAGACCATCGCAGTATCCGGCGCCGGTAATGTGGCAATCTACGCGATCCAGAAGGCACAGCAGCTGGGTGCAAAACCGGTGACCTGCTCCGATTCCACAGGATGGGTTTATGATCCCGATGGTATCGATGTGGCAGCCTTACGGGAGGTCAAGGAAGTAAAACGTGCCCGCCTGACAGAGTATGCCGCTATGAGACCGAATGCTGAGTATCACGAGAAGAAGAACGGTGAACACGGCGTGTGGACTGTGAAGTGTGATATTGCACTTCCCTGTGCAACGCAGAATGAGCTGGATATCGAGGACGCTAAAGCACTGGTGGCAAACGGATGCTTTGCAGTGGCAGAGGGCGCTAACATGCCTACTACCATGGAAGCAACAGAGTACTTACAGAAGAACGGTGTGCTGTTCTGCCCCGGTAAAGCTTCCAATGCAGGCGGCGTAGCGACATCCGCACTGGAGATGAGCCAGAACTCCGAGAGACTTTCCTGGACCTTTGAGGAAGTGGATGCGAAATTACAGGGCATCATGGTCAACATCTTCCACAGCCTGGATGAGGCATCCAAGAAATACGGCAAAGAGGGAGACTATGTGGCTGGTGCCAATATTGCAGGCTTTTTGAAGGTAGCTGAAGCTATGAAGGCACAGGGTGTTGTATAAGATATTATTATAAAATGATAGAATCCCATATACAGGAGACAAGGCTTGTATATGGGATTTTTAATGTTAAAGATTAAAATTTTGTTTGTGACGTACATAGAAAATACAGAGTGAAATTATGAATAAGAATTTTTATCTTGTGTGGTTTTCCAGATTTGTTTCGATTTTAGGAAGCAGTTTAACAACATTTGGTGTTAGTGTCTGGGTTTATGGAGAAACGGGAAAAGCGACTCCTATGGCTGTCACCATGCTTTGTTCGATACTGCCATCGGTTATTTTTGCACCGCTAAGCGGTATCGTCTGTGATTATTTCAATCGTAAAAAGGTAATTTTAATAGCAGATTCGATAGCAGCCACAACGAGTTTATTATTGTTGCTGTATCTTATGACGGAAAGATTTGATTTTGGAATCATCTGTGCCTTTAATTTCATTAATGCAACGGCAAATATGCTGGATAATAATGCCTACCAGGCTTCCTTATCTACCTTAGTACAAGAAAATGATATCAAGAAAGCAGGAGGTATGAATCAGATGATTGAATCTGTCAGCAGTATTATTGCGCCTGTTTGTGCCGGAATATTATATTATCCTGTTGGCTTAAAAGGATTATTGGCCATTGATTTGTGTACTTTTATGGCGGCATTGCTAATATTTATCAGAGTGCCGGCATGTGTTTTTTCGGATTCGGATAAGGTAAAGAAAGCGCATGAAAATGTTATTGAGAACATCTTGGCAGGATTTCAATTTATATTCTCCGCAAGAGGATTGACATTATTGATGATATTTTTTGCGTTTTTCAATTTCTTTCTCAATGTTTCAGATTCCTTGACAGAACCACTGGTATTATCTCTGGGTAACAGTTTGGATATGGGACTGGTAAAGATGGCCGGTGGGATGGGTATTTTTCTTGGAAGCTTATTTATTACAGGAAAGAGCATGAAATATTCTTATAGCAGGAGTATCTTTATTTCAGCAATAGTAACCGGTGTATCAATCTGTGTTATGGGAATCAGGAATAATATCTATTCCATTATTTTGGGGGAATTTGTATTCCTATTCGTAACACCTATTGTAAATACATTGGCAGGGACATTATGGATATTAAAGACACCGAAGGAATTGCAGGGCAGAGTATACGCGGCCAGAAGTATGGTGGCCAAATGTATCATTCCGCTTTCTTATTTATTGGTCGGTCCGATAGCAGACAGTTGGATCCCAAAGTTATTGCAGAAATATCCGAATGCCCGGAAAATGATTCAGATAGCTTTAGAGGATGGAAATCTTAATTATAGATTGGTGTATGTGGCGGCCGGAATGACAGCGATTATTTTTGCATTGCTCTTTTTTTCTCAAAGAGATCTGCGGCAACTGGATCAGAATTGAAATCTTTGTATATTCAGTTGATCATGACCTGCAAAATATCCTCAAACCGAATCTTGGTATTCACAATCTGCAACAGGCGGCTGGTTTCGTCCATACGGGCGACCAGGCCTGTTATTTTAATGTATTCCCCTTTTTGAAAATAGACCACAGTGGCCATTTTGCCTTTGGAGAGCAGATGCATCTGCCGATCCAGTTCTTCCTCCATTTCCGGAGAAAGTTCTATTTTGGGAACCAGCACTTTTTCTCTGGCTGCCAGGGCGTCCGGCAGGCCGCTTAAAGCAGCAAAGGGCATAAACTGTTTGGCCCTTTCCTCTATGGGCATTTTGTTCCTTGGTTTACTCGCCACTTTTGTGTCCTCCGATCTGGTGATTGCGTTCTCTGGTGGTAGCGCCTTCCTCCAGGTTCATGCCTTTGAGGATGGCATCCTTGCCGAATTTATTTTTGATGTCGATGACAGCCTGCTGTATTTTACGGTTTCGTTCCAATTCTTCGGCATCCACAAAAAAACTGTACTGATGATATTCTTCCGGCATTACGTGATTGCAGGTGATGTTAATGCGGTGAATCTGATAACTGGGATCCACAATCCGCTCATAGAGGGCGGTCACAGCCGGTATGATGAGCAGGTCGGAGTTGGTATCCATTTCAAGAGAGGCCGTGCCGTGGGCGGAAGGAACGTTTAAACGATTGGAATAGCCGATGTGGAGGGTGATGGAGCGGGTGACCAGTTTTTTCTCCACCAGATCCAGGCATAGCAGATCAGTCATTTCCTTGACGATGAGAAGTCCCTTCTCGAAAGGATAGTCGCAGCCAAGAACCTGGCCGCTGGTCAGGCAGCTGCTGTGGGGTTTATAGGTTTTGATATCCGCAATGGTGACGGGTTCCCGTCCCTGGGCGTGGTCAATCAGAAGTTCCGCATCCACGCCGAAAAGTCGGTATAAAAGATCTTCATCGGCTTCCGCGATATCCCGCATGGTGCGGATGCCGAACGGTTCAAGTCTTCTGGCGGTACCGGCGCCCACCCGCCAGAAGTCCGTCAGGGGTTTATGATCCCACAGGGTTTGGCGATAGCTTTCTTCCGTAAGTTCCCCGATAAAGTCGGCGGCATGTTTGGCTGTGATATCCAGGGCAATCTTGGCAAGATACAGGTTGGAACCCACACCGCAGGAGGCACGAACGCCTATCTGCTCATAAATATCCTGCATGATCCGGAATCCCAGTTCCCTGGCGGAGAGCTGGTAGAGAGACAGATAGTCGGTCACATCCATAAAGGCTTCATCGATGGAGTAGACATGGATATCCTCTTTGGAAATATACTGTAGATAAATTTCATAGATATCTGCGGAGGTGTCCACATATTTCTGCATGCGGGGCGGGGCAGTGATGTAGTCCACGTGTTTTGGAATCTCAAAGATCCGGCAGCGGTTTTTGATACCAAGAGCTTTCATGGCAGGGGTGATGGCCAGACAGATGGTTTTTTCTGTCCGCGTTGGATCTGCCACCACCAGATTGGTAGTCATGGGATCTAAGCCTCTTTCTACGCACTCTACGGAGGCATAGAAAGATTTCAGATCAATGCAGAGGTAAGTGCGTTTGTTCATAGGAGAGATTCCTTTCTGTAAAATGGGATAACTGGAAAGCTTTCTTTCGCAATTATGCAATATATCTATGCAGACATTTTCCGAATAATATGTGACTCGTAACGCAGTAAATTATTTGTTCCATTAATATACCACACAGAACGTGTGTTCGTCAAACGCTTTATCGGAATTTTCAGAAAATGGGAGGCATGGTAATTTTTTCTCTTTCTAAGAAGAAATAGAGGACAAATCAGAAAAAAAATGATACTATATTTTTATAGGGATTGCGATAGCGATGAAGGGGACAAATACAAATGAGTGTTATCAGCAGTAAAGATGTCAATGAGATTATCCGTAAGACGCTTGGTATTATCAACAATAAGATCATGCAGCATGGGGAGGTTACGGGGTACATCTTATACAAGATGATGGAATACGAGAATGCGTATACAGATCAGCACTACACCGAGCAGGAACTGGTGGATTATACGATGCTAGGTATTCTACATGATATCGGCCTGTATAAGGAAGACAATGTGAAGAATGTGTCGGATTTCGAGACCAAGAATCTCTGGCCTCATTCGATTTATGGATTTCTTTTTCTGAAATATCTGTCGCCCATGGGAGATAAGGCTGAGATCGTGTTGTATCATCATCTGGACTATAACAGGCATAGTATGATACAGAGCCGTTATATGCATGTGATCGATCTGCTCAGCCTGGCGGATAAGATGGATACGTTCCTGCATCTAAAAGATGAGAAGCTGGGGCAGGATTATTTTAATAAATATCGTGACGTTAAGTTTTCCGGCGCCGCCATGGATCTTTTTCAGAAAGCTGAGAAACGTTACGGCATCACAGAGAATCTGGTGAGTGGTAAATACAGGGAAGAACTGGATGTCCTGTTGGCAAAACGCGCTTTCTCGGAACAGTATAAGAGAGGCTTTCTGGAAATGCTGGTCTATACCATTGATTTTCGGAGTGAGCATACGGTGATACATACATTGGCAACGGTGCATTTTGCGGAGCAGCTGGGCAGACTGTCGAGGGTTTCGGGTAAGGATTTGCGAGATCTGCATTATGGGGCGCTGCTGCATGATCTTGGCAAGATTGCGATTCCTTTGAATATTTTGGAATCCACGGGACGCCTGAGCGATGATGAGATGAAGATCATGAAGGCGCATGTGCGTATTACGGAGATGATTTTGGAAGGGGTTGTAGATGATGCGGTGCTGCAGATTGCGGTCAGGCATCATGAGAAACTGGACGGCACAGGATACCATAAAGGACTGAGCGCCGCAGATTTAACGCTGCCCCAGCAGATTATAGCAGTGGCGGATATCCTGAGTGCGCTGTATGGAAAGCGCAGTTACAAGGAGGCATTCAGCAAGGAAAAGATACTGGATATCATGAACTCTGATGCAGACCGCGGCAAGATCAACCGCAATGTGGTCACCAGTCTGGAACGTAATTATGATAACATTATCAAAGAGTTTGAACAGGAAAAAGAGAACACCATAGGTTTGTATTTGAAGATTAAAGAACAATATGCGATCATGATCGAGCGGTTTAAGCAGTTTGACTAAACAGACCGCCAAGCGATGCGGCAAGGCCGCCAGACGTCAGCATGACTGGCGATATGAACAACCCAAAAAGGAGATGGATATGGAACAGGCTAAAGTTTATTTTACATCATTTAAGGCGACAGAGCATGAGAATTTATTACAGAAACTGCACCGGTTGATGAAGACGGCCGGATTTGAAACGATTGATTTTACGGATAAATATGCGGCGATTAAAATTCATTTTGGAGAGTATGGCAATCTGGCTTTCCTGCGTCCCAACTATGCGAGAGTGGTGGCGGACTATGTGAAAGAACTGGGTGGCAAACCTTACCTGACGGACTGCAACACGCTCTATGTGGGAAGCCGCAAGAATGCACTCGATCATCTGGAAACTGCCTACGTGAATGGATTTTCACCTTATCAGACCGGTTGTCATGTAATCATTGGCGATGGTTTGAAAGGGACGGATGAGACGATTGTGCCCATTGACGGCGAATATGTAAAGGAAGCGAAGATCGGACATGCCATTATGGACGCGGATGTGTTTATTACGCTGACGCATTTCAAGGGACATGAGATGGCAGGTTTTGGCGGAACGCTTAAGAATATCGGTATGGGTTGTGGCTCCAGGGCCGGTAAGATGGAACAGCATTGCGAAGGGAAACCCAGTGTGGATCAGAGTGTCTGTGTGGGCTGCGGCGCCTGCGACAGAATCTGTGCCCATGGAGCGCCACAGATTGCGGACGGTAAGGCTAAGATTGACCATGATAAATGTGCGGGCTGCGGCAGATGCCTGGCAGTGTGTCCGAAGGATGCGATCGCGGCGGATTTTGTGGATTCTATAGCGGTTCTCAATTATAAGATGGCGGAGTATTCCCTGGCAGTATGTAAGGACAGACCGTGCTTCCATGTTTCCCTGATCTGTGACGTGTCGCCTAATTGTGACTGTCATTCGGAAAATGATATTCCGATCATTCCCAATATTGGTATGCTGGCATCCTTCGACCCGGTGGCCTTGGATCAGGCATGCGCAGATCTTTGTAATCAGGCGGCGCCTGTGGCGGACAGTATTCTGGGAGAGAATATCAGGAAAAATGGCGGCGAAGAAAAACACGATCACTTCCATATGACCCACCCGGATACAGAGTGGAGATTCTGTATTGCCCATGCGGTCAAGATCGGTCTGGGCACTGATCAGTATGAACTGATTAAAATCTGAAGATGAGAATCCGGAGAATGTTGTGCAGGGCTTCTGCAAGGCGGGAGAGCCGGATGACAATTGACCTGAGGCGGCCTCTGTGAGAGGCCGTTTCGCTGTTTATGACGAAAAATTTCCTGTTTATACCACAACACTTCAGGGGAAGTCTCCTTTTTCCGAAATAAAAGGTGAAAGATACGGACGGAAAGGTGGTCGGATAGATGAATATTTCATGGGACAGAACGAGCGGATTATTAAGGCGCATGGGAAGCGCTGGAATGCTGAAGAGCACCCAGGATAGATTGGAGAGGCAGGAACAGACACAGAAGCAGGTAGATTACTTTGAGCAGAAAAAGGATAACCTGAAAAATATTAAGTGCAACAGTGTGGAGGAGATTGCCGAGAAACTGAATATGCTGCACACTTACGAGGACCAGATTGCAGCAGCCAAAGCAGCTTATAACAGTGAACAGATGTGGCATATACTGGACGAGTCCACAGAACGTGGTGAAAAGATTGCCGAGGCTGTAGAAAAGTCGAAGCCCAAGACACCGGAAGAGAGACAGGAAGAGATGGTGGAAGAGGCGCTCGGTATTGAAGATTCTAACGGCATGCTGGAAGAAGTTCTGGACGAGGTTGAGGAACTGACCGAAGAATTGACGGAGAATCTCACGGAGGATCTGACCGGGGATGTAGTAGAAGAGATTACGGAAGAAATGACCGGGGATGCGGTAGAAGAGATTACGGAAGAAATGACCGGGGATGTGATAGAAGAGATTACGGAGGAAATGACCGGGGATGTGATAGAAGAGACAGCACAGGAATTGACAGAAGAGATGGCAGGGGATGCAGCACTTGCAATGTTAAAGAAGGGCTATGTTCCTTTTGATGTAAGGCTGTGAAATGGCGGATGTGAGGCGGAGAATAGACAGGCTGTTAATCACAGAATAGAAGGAAAGGCTTTCCGGAATTTACGGGAGGCTTTTTTCATATGCAAGATGATTGAATTTTATTGCAATATGACATATAATAGACGCAAGATGAGCACTTTGCGTCACAAGCATTACAGTTTCTGAGAATATGATGAATGCAGGTTCAGCGGTCTGACAAAAGACATAATATTTAAGGAAAAGCATATGAGGAGAAAGGAATGGCGGCTATGCGAATCTCTGTTCATAAAAATTCTTCTGTGGATTTGTTGCATGGTCCAATCCTGAAATCCATGATCATCTTTGCGATTCCATTATTTTTTCCAGTGTTTTCCAGCAGCTGTATAATACAATGGATACGGTTATCATAGGACACACACTGGGAGATGAGGCATTGGCAGCAATGGGAGCGGCGGGGGCTATTTATGATCTTTTGATGGGATTTGCTCTGGGGATTGGCAATGGCCTTGCAATCGTGACGGCTCGCAGTTTCGGCAGCGGAGATACGGAGCAGTTGAAAAAGTCAGTGGCGGCGTCCATTGTAATCGGCGGCTGTATTACTGTGTGTATCACTATATTGATCCAGTTTGTCTTATATCCATTTCTGGAGGTGTTGAATACACCGCCACAGATTATCGAGCAGTCTTATCGTTATATCTCCATGATTACCCGGTTTATCGTGGTTATGTTTGCCTATAATCTGTGTGCAGGACTTTTACGGGCCATAGGCAACAGTGTGATGCCGCTTGTGTTTCTGATCCTTTCATCGATTTTGAATATCATTTTAGATATATTTTTTATCACCCGTCTGCAGATGGGCGTACAGGGCGCCGCAGTAGCAACCGTGATTGCACAGGGAGTGTCGGTGGCGGCCTGTCTGGTTTATATTACGAAAAAGGCAAGGCTTTTGATTCCAGCAAAAGTGCATTTTGTCCGGGATCAGCAATTGTATCAGGAAATGCTGACGCAGGGGCTGGCCATGGGTTTGATGAATTGTCTTGTCAATGCGGGTTCGGCGGTATTACAATCCGGTATTAACGGTCTTGGATATCTGGTGATCGCAGGACATACGGCAGCCAGAAAATTATTCCAGTTTTGATGATGCCGTTTATAGCCGTTGTCCAGACGATCAGTACCTTTGTCTCACAGAATCGCGGTGCCGGTCAGGTCGGCCGGATCAGAAAGGCAATGTTGTATGCCTATCTTTGTGGGGTTGTACTTGCGGTGGTGGCAACATTTTTGATGATGATCGGGGCGCCGACAGTGGTCAGATTACTCTCAGGATCTTCTGAGAGCGTGGTGATTGAAAACGGGGCGTTCTATTTGCGGGTAGTTGCACCCTGCCTGTCAATCTTAGGTGTTTTGAATGTCACCAGAATGGGGCTGCAGGCTGTGGGGAAGAAAATTTTGCCGTTGTTTTCCAGTGTGATTGAGTTAGTAGGCAAGATTTTGTTTGTAGCATTTTTGATACCCAGGTTTCAATATACAGCGGTGATTTTCTGCGAACCGGTAATCTGGTGTTTTATGGTAATAGAACTTCTGATCGCGTTCTGGTCAGATCCTTTTATCAGGTCCAAAGAGGAGATGTCTCAAATATCTGCGTGAGGGATACTGGCGAGGGGATAAAGTAAGATGCATTTTGTAGAGGCAAAAGGAATCTTGTCGGCTCATAACGGCATGAATCTGTACAGAGGCTGTACACATGGCTGCATATACTGTGACAGTCGGAGTAAGTGTTATGGATTTACGCATGAATTTGAAGATATTGAGGTTAAGCAGAACGCTCCGCAGCTTCTGGAAAGGGCGCTTTCTTCCAAACGCAAAAAGTGTATGATTGGTACGGGCGCCATGTGTGATCCCTATATGCACTGTGAGGCGGAATTGGAACTTACCAGAAGATGTATTGCGTTGATAGAGCAATATGGATTTGGACTGGCTATTCAGACCAAATCAGACCGTGTCCTGCGCGATCTGGACCTTCTAAAAAGGATTCAGGAGAAGAGCAAATGTGTGGTACAGATGACCATGACCACTTATGATGAGGATTTGTGCCGTATTTTAGAACCTCATGTATGCACCACAAAGCGGCGGTTTGAGGTGCTTGAGATTCTACGGGATAATGGGATTCCAACGGTAGTATGGATGAGTCCGATTCTCCCTTTTATCAATGATACCAAGGAAAATATAGAGGGGATTTTGGAGTATTGTGTCCGTGCCGGAGTGTATGGAATTATTACCTTCGGTATGGGTGTGACTTTGCGGGAGGGTGACCGGGAATATTTCTATCAGAAACTGGATGAACATTTTCCTGGTATGAGGAGTAAGTATCATCGTAAATATGGTTATGCCTATGAGATTGCCAGCGAACATAACAGGGAGTTGATGACAATCTTGCGAAAGACCTGCGCACAGCATGGGATAAAATGTGATGCCGAAGAAGTTTTTCAATATTTACATGATTTTCCCGAGAATAAGGGGTATGAACAGCTGAGTCTGTTTTGAGGTCAGAAGCATAATTATGAAGAGGATAGAAAAGAAAAATGGAGATTATGAGAAAGGTAGAGATTGAGATGGATACGTATCAGAACAATGGTGCGGAAGATAAGCGCAGAGCGGATAAAGAAATAGAAGATATGGTAAAGCTGTTGGATGGCTTTGCGGATTCCGGAGACAGCCGGTTAAAGATCAATATGTCTGACGATTTGGAAGAGGGACAGACGAAGAGAGCATATCATCACGGCAGATGCGATATCGGAAGTCCATGGGCCTGCGGCAATGCTTTTGATGCGCAGACAGAGAAGTGATAATTTGTTTGAACGGAGAATGCATAGAGTATCTGAACAGATAGGCAGAAAGGGAGATAGACATGTATATTGAGGAAAGATTGCGTCAGCTCAGAGAACAGATGGAAAAAAGAGATCTGGCGGCTTATATTGTTCCCACGGAGGATTTTCACAATTCGGAGTATGTGGGGGATTACTTTAAGGCAAGGGAATATCTGTCCGGGTTTACAGGCTCTGCGGGGACGCTTTTGGTATGCCGGAAAAATGCGTGCTTATGGACGGATGGCAGATATTTTCTACAGGCGGAACAGCAGCTTGCAGGGAGCGGCATTGAATTGATGAAAAGTGGTCAGCCGGGGGTGCCTGCCCTGCCGGAATATCTGGCCGAGCATCTGGAAATCGGAGATAAGATTGGGTTTGACGGTCGGACGGTGACGAGGGACTTTGTGGAAACACTGCGAAATAAGACGGCAGATAAAGAAGTCACCTTCTACAGCAGTGAAGATCTGGCAGGTCTTGTGTGGACAGACAGGCCTGCATTGTCAGCGGAACCGGTATGGGAATTGGGAGTGGATTATGCAGGACTTTCCAGGGAAGATAAGCTGAAACAGGTACGGGACAAAATGCGGGATCACAAGGTGGATGCTCTGCTTTTGACAGCGCTCGATGAGGTGGCATGGCTTCTCAACCTGCGGGGAAACGATGTGCATAATACGCCCGTTTTTCTGGCTTATATGATGTTGACAGACAAAGATGCTGTGTTATGTGTGCAGGAAAAGATTCTGTCGGCAGAGATAAATAGTATCTTGAAGAAGGCGGGTGTATCCATTGCGCCTTATGAGAAAATAGAAGAATTGGTGGGCAGTCTGCAGGCAGGGTGGAAACTCTGGGCAGATGGCAGGCGTGTGAATTACAGGCTGCTGGAGGCAATCCCGGCGGGAGTAGAGCAGCTTGATGAGCCCAGTCCGGTAGAACGGATGAAAGCGGTTAAGACTGCGGCGGAGATGATGAACCTTCGAGAGGCGCATGTGAAGGACGGTGTGGCAGTAACACGGTTTATGCGCTATTTAAAAACTCATGTGGGAAAGGAAAGGATTACGGAACTGGGGGCGGCCAAAGCGCTGGAGGAGTTCCGGCAGCAGATGGAAGGATATCTGGGGCCGAGTTTTGATCCGATCATTGCCTACGGTCCTCATGGCGCCATCGTGCATTATGCGGCCACAGAAGATACGGATGTGGAGATGCAGCCTGCAGGACTGTGCCTTGCGGATACGGGCGGACATTATAGAGAGGGGACTACGGATATCACGCGCACGATAGTTCTTGGACAACTGACAGAGGAAGAGAGACGGGATTATACGCTGGTATTGAAAGGCCATCTGCGGTTGGGATCGGCAAAATTCTTAGAGGGTGTCTGCGGACAGAATCTGGATTGTCTGGCCAGAGAACCCCTGTGGGAGAATGGATTGGACTATAATCATGGAACGGGACATGGTGTTGGGTTCCTTTTGAGTGTTCATGAAGGCCCCCAGAATGTACGGTGGAGGATTGGACAGGATTCGGTCTGTGTTCCGCTTGAAGAGGGAATGGTCATTTCAAACGAACCAGGTCTTTATGTGACGGGTAAGTTTGGCATTCGGCATGAGAATCTGGTATTGTGCCGGAAGGGGGAACAGAATGCATATGGTCAGTTCATGTATTTGGAGCCTCTAACCATGGCGCCTTTTGACGTAGATGCTATTGATGCTTCCCTGTTGAACAGGCAGGAACGGGAGTGGCTGAATGAATATCACCAAAATGTATATGAGACATTGTCGCCTTATTTGACGAAGGAGGAACAGGAGTGGCTGCAGAAAGCTACGGCAGCAGTCGGATAAGGAGCGGTGCAGGAGGATTGCGACAGAAATTTACAGGAAGAGATAGGATATACTTAGACATGAGGGAGGAGACGTATGAGGTATAGGGAGTTAGGTAAAACAGGGTTGGAGGTAAGCGAGATCGGTCTGGGAGGCGAGTGGCTGGAACGGCACAATACCCAGGAAGTGAAGGAAGTGATTGATACCTGCGAACAGGCCGGCATCAATATTCTGGACTGTTGGATGTCAGAGCCTAATGTGCGGTCCAATATCGGTAAGGCATTGGCGGGACATCGTGACAAATGGTATATTCAGGGACATATCGGTTCTACCTGGCAGGACGGTCAGTATGTGAAGACCAGAGACCTTCCCAAGGTACAGGCGGCTTTTAAGGATCTGCTTACGAGACTGCAGACGGATTATATCGATTTGGGGATGATTCATTTCATTGATGAGGCTGAAGAGTTCAAACAGGTCGTAAGCGGCGAATTTATGGATTATGTACGCAGTTTAAAGGAAACGGGTACCATTCGGCACATCGGTCTGAGCACGCATAATCCCGATGTGGCCAAAATGGCGGCTGAGCAGGGGGAAATCGAAATGATTCTCTTTAGTATAAATCCGGCTTTTGACCTGCATCCTGCAACAGAGAACATTGATGATTATTTCGCGGAAAAATATGAAGACGGCCTGTCGGGTATTGCACCGGAGAGAGAAGAATTATATAAGATATGCGAGCAGAGAAATGTGGGAATCACAGTGATGAAAGGATATGCCGGCGGGCGGCTCTTTGATGCCCAAACATCACCTTTTGGGGTGGCGCTCACGCCGGTACAATGTCTGCATTATGCGCTGACAAGACCGGCAGTGGCCAGTGTGATGGTGGGGTATGATACACCGGAACATGTTCATGCCGCTGTAGCTTATGAGACCGCAACGGAGGAAGAGAAGGATTATGCGAGTGTGTTGGCAAGAGCGCCTCACCATGCCTATCCTGCCGGGCAATGTACATACTGCGGCCACTGTGCACCATGTCCTAAGGGAATTGATATCGCGATGGTCAATAAACTTTATGATCTGGCAATGATGCAGGAAGAGGTGCCGGCAACCATTCGGGCCCATTATGAACAACTTAAGGCATCGGCGGCAGACTGTATCGGTTGTAAGGGCTGCGAGAGCAGATGCCCGTTCCAGGTAGCGGTGGTGGAGAGAATGGAGAAGGCCAAACAGCTTTTTCAATAGAGATTTGATTGTCAGTGGAGGGATTATCTATGAAACGCAGTAAGAAATCATTGTGGAATGTCACTTATCTCATGTTCCTTCTGGTGGCCATTATCATTTTGTTTTACTGGTATTCTGCACAAAATGATAAGCGGATTGAGTCACAGAACAGAACCTATGCAACGGATGCAGCAAGGCAGACGAGCAATCGGATCGGGGATGAATTTAGGAACGCATTAAACCGGGTGAGTACCTATGCCTATTTTCTGGGAGAAGGGCTTTCAGAGCCTGTGGTTACAGTGCAGATGCTTCAGGACATGGTGGAGAATTCCCTGTTTGATGCTTTCCGCTTTGCCTCTGCGGATGGAGCTTATCTGGTGGCGGACGGCGATACAACGGATGTGTCGGATCGAGAGTATTTTATCAATGGCATGAAAGGGGAGAGTGGTATCTTTGCCACTACTGGTTCCAGAGTTACCGGAGAGTCTGTGGTTAGTTTCTATTCGCCGGTCTATTATCATGGCGAGATCATAGGGGTGCTTCTCGGCGTCTATTCGGCCAATGAATATTTACAGCACCTTCTTACTACCAGTTATTTTGGAGATACAGCAGATGTATTTCTGTGTCTGGAAGATGGGACAACGATTGCCAGTTCCCAGGGTAAAGAGTACAGCGGGAATCTGATTGATGAAATTTTGGCATCCGCAGTGTTGGAAGAGCCACAGTATGGACAGGTGCAGGATATCTTTATAAACGGCGGGGAACAGACTTTTGTATGTAAGGAAAACGATGAGACGGACAATATCTGTGTGATCAATCTTCCGGATAATGAATTTGTCCTTGTGCAGGCATTCCCAAGAAGTGTTACGCGGCGGATGCTGGACAAGGCAAATCGCACGGGCATCATGTTGGAAATCCTGCTGATAGGAGCCTTTGTCATTTATATTATTGCTCTGATGGTGCGTACAAGAAAGGAGAAAAAACTTCTGGCGCGGGAAAATCAGGAGATGAGTTATGTGATCGGGGGAATCAGCACCTTGTTTGCCCGCTTTGTCATGATTGACTTGGAGACCAATCAGTACCAATATTTGGCCGGTACCAGTCCGGAGCGGAATGATATCGGAAGAAGCGGGAATTATAATGCGTTTATTAAGTATCTGTGCTCTTTCCTGACAGAAGAGGAACATCGGCAGGAACTGGCAGAGCATCTTGCGTGTGAGGCAATTATCTCAGAACTGGGTGCGGATGATATGGATGTGCGCTATGAATACCAGGTGCAAAGAAGCGGACAGTCGGAATGGGAGCATATGAATGTAATCTGTCTGGAACGTAAGGAAGGCCGGGCCAGCAAGATTCTGTTTATCAGACAGAACATAACGGAAGTGAAGGAGAAGGAACTGTTAATCCAGGCGAAGATGGCAATCGCAAACAGGAAGGAGCGGCAGTACCGAATTGCGATTGTTTCCAATTCAATCTGTACCTATGAATTTAATCTGACAAAAGACCGGGTTGAGAATGATATTATCCGCATTAAGAACGATGGCAGTAAACAGTCTTTGTTGGATGTGGTAGGACTGGAAGCACCGTGTCGGGCAACCGAGTGGTTCAAAAAGGCTGAGGAATATGTGGCGCAGGAATCCGTGGAGGATTATGAGGCCATACTGAATCTGGAGCATCTGAAGAATAGCTTCGAACAGGGGAATCTGGAAGTAAATGTGGAATATTGGCTTACAGATGCTAGTGAGGAAAGGTACTGTGTAAGACAATCGTTTATCATGACAACGGATGACGAGACGGGAGATATATTGGCCATGGTGGTGACCAAGGATATCACGGAGCAGGTAAGGCAGCAGAAGGAGCAGACACTGGCGCTCAAAGAGGCATTGATGCAGGCGCAGCATGCCAATAATGCCAAGACTACTTTCCTGTCCAATATGTCTCACGATATTCGGACACCCATGAATGCGATTATCGGTTTCACGACTATCGCAGTCAGCCATATTGATAATAAGGAGCAGGTTAAAGATTGTCTGCAGAAAGTACTGGCTTCAAGCAATCATCTGTTGAGTCTGATCAATGATATCCTCGATATGAGCAGGATTGAGAGCGGTAAGATTCAGATCAAAGAGCAGGAGTGCAATATTTCTGAGATGATGCATAATCTGGTCAATATTGTACAGCCGCAGGTGAAGGCAAAGCAGCTGGAACTGTTCATCGATACCTTTGACGTTACCAATGAGGATATTATTGCCGATTCTCTGAAAATGAACCAGGTGTTTGTCAACCTGATGAGCAATGCAGTGAAATATACGCCGGCGGGAGGCATTATCAGTTTCCGGATCATGCAAAAGACAACTTTCCGCCGGGGATATGGCGATTACATATTCACCCTGAAAGATAATGGTATCGGCATGGAGCCGGAGTTTGTCAAACATATATTTGAACCCTTCGAGCGGGAGGCCAGCGCTACACAGAGCGGTATTCAGGGAACTGGACTGGGTATGGCCATCACCAAGAATATTATTGATATGATGGGTGGCAAGATTACGGTCAACAGCGAAAAGGGCAAAGGCAGTGAGTTCATTGTGGAACTGAGTCTGAAGCTGCAGGATGTGGAGAAGAATGCGGAGCAGATCAAAGAACTGGAAGGATTCCGTGCACTTGTGGTGGATGATGATTTTGATACCTGCGACAGCGTCAGCAGGATGCTTTCGCAGATTGGTCTCAGGGCCGAGTGGACAACATCGGGAAGAGAAGCTATATACCGCGCTAAGAAGGCCCATGATGAGGGGGATTCCTATCATACTTTTATCATCGACTGGCAGATGCCGGAGACCAGTGGAATCGAAACGGCCAGAAGAATCCGCAATGTCATTGGAAACGAGGCGCCGATCATTATCCTTACAGCCTATGACTGGACAGATATTGAGGAAGAGGCGAAGTCTGCCGGTGTAACGGCATTTTGCGCAAAACCGCTCTTTATGTCTGACCTGAAATCAGCGCTTTTAGCGGCGGCGAATCTGATTGACCGGGAGGAAGAAGTGGCCGAATGGACACTGGCTGATTTTGAGGGCAAGCGGGTATTGTTAGTAGAAGATAACGAACTGAACAGAGAGATTGCCCAGGCGATTCTGGAGGAGACAGGATTTGTTGTGGAGTCAGCGCCGGATGGAACAGATGCAGTCGATATGATGAAGCGGGCGGAAGAATATTATTATGATGTCATCCTGATGGATGTACAGATGCCGGTCATGAACGGGTATGAGGCGACCAGGGAGATTCGGGCAATGCACAGGGAGGATGTTAAGACGCTTCCGATTATTGCTATGACGGCCAATGCGATGGATGAGGATAAGGAGACCGCATTAAAGAGCGGCATGAATGCCCATCTGTCTAAGCCGATCAGTGTAGATTTGTTTATAGCCACATTGGGCAGGTTCCTGAAATAGAGTTTATTGCCCGGATAATGTTATATTAGGGTTCCTTCCCTGTTATTCCCAGAAAATCTTTGTGAAAGATACTATACAAGGAAACGCGGATATGGTATAGTTGTTAAGGATTGTTACAAAACGTAACATTTTGTAATATTTGGCAGATGTGTTCTGTAGAATATGTGAACAATCCATACGAAAGAGAATACAGGAATGCACGGAAGGAGGAATATCTGCGGAAAGCGGAAGAACAATGTAAAGGTCAGATGCAGACAGCAGATATAAAATACAAATGATAAAATTTTCCAAGAACATAAGACGCAGGATTTACAGAAGGATAAAGACAGCTGCCGCACTTTGCATGGCAGGTATGATGCTATTTGCGCCCGCCATCAAGGTGCAGGCTGTGGGAGCCGGCAGTTCTATTGCAAGAGGAATCGATGTGTCCAAACACAATCTGGCGATCGACTGGAGCCAGGTGCCGTCATCAGGCGTATCCTTTGTGTTTATCAAAGCAGGCAGTCTCAATATGGGGTTGGATCCCTACTTTGATGCGAATATGCGCGGTGCTAATGCGGCTGGACTTAAAACCGGCGTTTATTTGTATTCGTATGCGACTACGCCGGAGATGGCGTTGACGGAAGCCATGTTTCTGCTTCAGTGGATGAGCAATTATACCGTGAATTATCCGGTGGTGTATGACATAGAGGATGCTTGTCATAAGAATCTTTCAACAGCACAGCTGCAGGAGATCATCAATGTATTCTGTACGGCCATAGAGTCCCAGGGGTATTATCCGGTGGTGTATTCCAACAAGAATATGTTCCAGACAAAGATTGGCAATGTGGCTTATGATAAGTGGGTAGCCCAGTATGCGGACGAGTTACAGTATGAGGGCGCTGCTTTCTGGCAGAATACTTCCCATGGCAGTGTGCCAGGAATCCCTACCAGAGTTGATATGAATTACCAGTTTAAGGATTATTCCTCTATCATTATTCCGGAAGGATTTGCACAGAGAGGAGATACGACAGTATTTTATTCCAATTACAGGATGCAGAGAGCCTGCTGGGTAAATTGGGAAGATAAGAAATATCATCTTGATGAATTTGGACGTGTGCAGAAAGGCTGCTGGTTTGAGGATGAGACAGGCAGGTATTTTCTGGCAACCAAGGATGGACATGCACTGCGCGACTGTGTAACGATTGAAGGGCAGGATTATTTCTTTGACCAGAACGGCGTCATGCAGAGAGGTATGGTGACCATGCCAGACGGTGTGACATATTATTATGATGTGATGACGGGCGCTCTGCAGAGAAATGTGGTCGTGACAGTGGATGGCGTTAATTATCAGGTGGATCAGAACGGTGTGGCGGCGCCGATCGTTGAGGAGGTTTTACCGGAGCAGATACCGGTAGCAGAACAGGCAGTAGCACCGGGACAGGCGCCGGCGGCTGATGCGGCGGCACAGCCTGTTGCAGTACAGTAGTATATGGTTAATTGGAAATAGATGTAAAGCATAATAGACCGCTATGGGGTGGCATGCCGCCTGCATGGCGGTCTTTCTGTTAGAATCATACTTATTTTGTGAAGCAATTCACTTTTTAGCTTTTCAAAATCCACTGAGATGGTATATAATAATCTATGTATGGGCGCATAGCAAATTGTCTGTAGAAAGACGTGGTATGGTATGAACTGTAAAGAGGCGGAGAAAAAAATACCCTCCTTCCTGCAGGATGAACTGGATGGAAGAAATCTGGCTGAGTTTGTAGGGCATATCGATGAATGTCCGGAATGTATGGAGGAACTGTCGATTCAGTTTCTGGTGGCGGAAGGTATGGAA
Organism: uncultured bacterium; assembly: GCA_947243845.1. Taxonomy (GTDB): domain Bacteria; phylum Bacillota; class Clostridia; order Lachnospirales; family Lachnospiraceae; genus UBA3282. Next base: position 31,188 of record CAMXIF010000019.1, on the reverse strand, counting down.
CAGCTGGAAAAGGGAAATAGTTTTAATTTACAGGAAGCGCTTCACTATAAACTTGCTGATGCAGATTATAAGATCAGATTAAACCGCGTACTCAGGCGGATTCTGATCTGGCTGGAAGCGGCGGTAGCAGTGGCGATTGTTATCGCGTTGTGTGTGATATTCCGTCTGTAGAGGGAAGAAGGAACTTTCAGTGATCGCAGGCCCACTTAGAGATTAATTACTTGTAAAAGGGAAAGAGTGTATGTCTGAAAAACTTGTATTGATAGATGGACACAGTATATTGAACAGGGCTTTTTATGGAGTGCCGGATCTGACTAACAGCCAGGGGCTTCACACCAATGCGGTGTATGGGTTCCTGAATATCATGTTTAAGATCCTGGAGGAGGAACAGCCGGATTATCTGACTGTGGCTTTTGATGTGCATGCGCCTACTTTCCGACATGAAATCTATAAAGAATATAAGGGCACGAGAAAGCCCATGCCAGGAGAACTGCATGAACAGGTGCCGGTGATGAAACAGATGCTTCAGGCTATGGGAATCTGTGTGGTGGAACAGGCAGGACTGGAGGCTGATGATATTCTGGGTACCATTGCCAAACGCGCTGAGAGACAGGGAATGGAAGTTTCTCTGGTATCTGGTGACAGAGATCTTTTGCAGGTGGCTACAGACCACATCAGGATTAGGATTCCCAAGACCAAGGGCGGCCGTACTGAGGTGGAAGATTATTATGCGAAAGATGTGGAAGCAAAGTATCAGGTGAACCCAATACAGTTTATTGATTTGAAGGCGCTGATGGGCGATACCGCCGATAATATTCCCGGGGTACCCAAAGTAGGGGAAAAGACGGCTACGGAACTGATGGTGACATTTGGTTCACTGGAGAATATATATGTCCATGTGGAGGAAATCACCAAAAAGTCTATTCGGGAATCCCTGATAGCCAACAAAGATCTGGCAGATTTGAGCAAGACACTGGCAACGATCAATGTGGATGCCGAGATTGCGTATGATTTTGACAAGGCCAGAGTAGGAGATTTCTATACAGAAGAGGCCTATGTGCTGTGTAAGCAGCTGGAGTTTAAGAATCTGTTATCCAGATTTGAAAAAGATGTGGCTGTAAAGAACAGCCAGACAGAGTATTTTCGGGAACTGACACAACTGCAGGAGGTGGAGACGCTGTTTGACACCTGCAGACAGAAGGGAGAGCAGACTGACGGTACACAGGAGATTGGGCTGGCAGTCTTTATGGATCACAACAGGCAGCCGGAGAGTCTGGTGGGAATTGCCCTTGCTCTGGATGAGAAACAGGTGGTGTTTATTCCCTGCCAGGGGCTTGTGACATATGGATACCTTTGCAGCAAAATAGTTGATCTGAACAAGAATGAGTTATGTAAACTAAATATATTTGACTGTAAGAATTGTTATGATGTGATAGAGGAGGGCACTCATCAGAGCATGTGGCGTGTGCCTGACGGAACACAAGATGTGCTTGCGCCTTTCAGGAAGAAACGTTACTTTGATTTGTTGGTGGCGGCTTATCTGTTAAATCCTTTAAAGAGCGATTATGCTTTGGAGGATATCGCAAACGAGTACCTGGGGCTTACGATTCCGGATAAAGGACAGGTCTGCGGGAAGGCATCCTATGCGGATACCTATGCGGCCCATTCGAGCGAATTTATGGAATATGCCTGTTTTCAGGCATATGTATGCCTGATGGCGGCGCCGCTTCTGCGGGAGAAACTTGCGGCTCAGGGAATGGAAGATTTGATGTATGAGATTGAGATGCCGCTCACCCGTGTTCTGCATGATATGGAGAGTTACGGTGTACAGGTGAAACCGGACGAGTTGAAGGCTTACGGGGATGCGCTTACGGGCAGGATTGCAGAATTAGAGCAGGCGATTTATCAACAGGCGGGCTGTGAGTTTAATATCAATTCTCCTAAACAGCTGGGAGAAATTCTGTTTGAAAAGATGGGAATCAAGGGCGGCAAAAAGACCAAGACCGGGTATTCAACAGCGGCGGATGTCCTCGAGAAATTGTCACCGGATTATCCGGTGGTGTCAGATATTCTGGAATACCGGGGACTGGCCAAATTAAAATCCACTTATGCGGAGGGACTGGCGGCTTATATTGATGAAGGGGGAAGGATTCATTCCACCTTTAACCAGACTATTACTGCTACAGGCCGGATCAGTTCCACAGAGCCGAATCTGCAGAATATTCCCATGCGCATGGAACTGGGCAGAAGAATCAGGAAAGTATTCGTGCCCATGGAGGGATGCCTTTTCATGGATGCGGATTATTCTCAGATAGAACTGAGAATATTAGCCCACATGTCTGAGGATGCACAGTTGATCGAGGCTTATCAGATGGAGGAGGACATTCACCGGATTACAGCTTCCAAAGTGTTTCATACACCCTTTGAGGAGGTGACTGACCTGCAGAGGCGTAATGCCAAGGCGGTTAATTTCGGTATCGTTTATGGCATCAGTTCTTTCGGTTTGAGTCAGGATCTGAGCATCTCCAAAAAGGAGGCGGCGGATTATATTGAACAGTATTTTGAGACTTATCCGGGAGTGAAAAGATTTCTGGATCATATGGTGGAAAAGGCAAAGGAACAGGGATATGTGACGACCATGTATGGGCGCAGACGTCCTATTCCGGAACTGTATTCCAGCAATTTCATGCAGCGTTCTTTCGGCGAGCGTGTGGCCATGAATTCTCCGATTCAGGGAACGGCAGCGGATATCATGAAGATTGCCATGATCCGGGTGTGGGAGAATCTGCACAAAGAAAATCTCAAATCCAGGCTGATCCTGCAGGTACATGATGAACTGTTGATAGAGACTTATGCCGGAGAAGAAGAGCAGGTGCGAAAGATTCTCACAAAGCAGATGCAGCAGGCGGCCAGCCTTTCTGTGGCGCTGGAGATTGATTTGCACACGGGAGATAACTGGTACGAGTCAAAATAGAAAAAGTAAATTCCTTCGGAATTAATTTTGCGAGATTTGCTTCGCAGACTCGGTATAAGCGGAAGATTGTATGAAAGTGCTTTGCGGCTTCGGAAGAGCGGAAGGATTTAGGAAAAAGGAAACAAAAGAACATGAAGGTCATAGGAATCACAGGGGGTGTGGGAGCCGGGAAGTCGGAAGTGCTCAACTTCCTGTTGGAGCATTACAACTGCCGTGTTATCATGGCAGACAGGGTGGCTCACCAGCTTGAGGAGCCCGGAGGAAAGTGTTTTGAACCGTTGACGGCCCTGTTGGGAACGGATATTTTGACACCGGAGGGCAAGATTGACAGACAGAAGATGGCAGTGCGGATATTTGGTGATGCCGCCATTTTAGAACAAGTCAATGGGATTGTCCACCCGGCCGTGAAGGAATATCTTTTGGAACAGATTGCACAGGAGAGAGTGGCCGGGAAATTTGATTATCTGTTTATAGAGGCGGCTCTTCTGATCGAGGAAGGTTATATTGGAATCGTGGATGAGATGTGGTATGTCCATGCGGACGTGTCAATCAGGCGCCAGAGATTGAAACAGACGAGAGGATATTCTGATGATAAGATAGACAGTATCCTGGCAAAGCAGCTTCCGGAGGAAGCATTTTATAAGCATTGCAGGGTAGTGATAGAGAACAGTGGAACGCTTACAAGCGTTTATCAACAAATAGAGAAAGAATTGGGGGAATACCAGTGTCAGAAGCAATGAAATTTCCAGGGCAGCTTGTGTTTGGTCTGGATATCGGGACAAGAAGTATTGTAGGTACAGTAGGATATCGTGTAGGTGATACCTTCCATGTGGCAGCGCAGAGCATCAGGGAACATGGGACGCGTTCCATGCTGGATGGTCAGATTCATGATATCTATAAGGTGGGAGGCACCATCAGCGAAGTAAAAGCCGAGTTGGAGGATAGGATCGGCAGGCCGCTGAAGGATGTTTGTATCGCTGCTGCGGGACGTGTCTTAAGGACGGTGACGCTGCGAGTGGATCAGGATCTGGAGACGGACCGGGAAGTTATGGGAGAGGATATTTATGCGCTGGATTCCATGGGTGTGGAGAAGGCTTATGAAGAATTCCTTGAGAACAATGAACTGGATATGAAGTTTTACTGTGTAGGATACTCTATCGTGCGTTATTATATGAACGGTTACACGATTGGAAATTTGGAGGGGCATAAGGCCAGAACCATTGGGGCGGACATCATTGCGACCTTTCTGCCGGAAGATGTGGTGGACGGTCTGTACAAAGCTGTGGGAGTGGCAGGGCTTGAGGTAGTGAACCTGACCCTGGAGCCGATAGCTGCCATTCAGGTGGCAATCCCGGAGATGTACCGCATGTTAAATATTGCTTTGGTAGATGTGGGTGCGGGTACCTCCGATATCTCAGTGACCAGAGATGGCAGTATCATTGCCTATGGCATGATTCCCATTGCCGGTGACAGTCTGACGGAAGTGCTGGCAAGGCACTGTCTGGTGGATTTCCGTACTGCGGAGCAGATTAAGAGGGATACCGGTGTCAAAGAGGTCATTGAGTATAAGGATATCATGGGGCTTACACAGACCATCACTGCCGAGGAAGTGGAGCGGGTGACGGCGGATGTGATCGATACCATGACAAGTCAGGTGGCAGATAAGATTAAGGAACTGAACGGGGATAAGTCCGTCAGCGCCGTGTTTGTGGTGGGCGGCGGCGGCAAACTTCCTGGGTATACGCAGGCTCTTGCGCAGAAGTTGGATATCCAGAAAGAGAGGGTGGCTGTCCGTGGTGAGGAAGTCATGCAGAACATCGAATTTCTGGAAGAGGATGCCAGAAAAGATTCCCTCATGGTGACGCCGATTGGTATCTGTCTGAGTTTTTATGAGCAGAGCAATAACTTTATCTTTGTCTATTTCAATGAGCAGAGAGTGAAGATTTATGATAATAATAAAGTGGCCGTAGTAGATGCGGCGATGCAGGCAGAGTTTGCCAGTGAGGGTCTTTTCCCGAAACGGGGCAAGGAACTTAACTTTACCGTAAATGGCAAACCGCGTATTGCCAGAGGGGATTTTGGCGAGGCGGCAGTGATTACGGTCAATGGAAATGATGCGGATATCTATACCCAGGTTAGAGCCAATGACCAGATCAAAGTGATAGAATCTACCGCCGGAGAGGCTGCACAGATGGAGATCAGTCAGCTGCCGGAGTTTGGTTCTAAAATGTGGGTGGAGGTCAATGGCAAGAAGATTGACCTGCCTAAATTTGCCAGTGTGAACGGGAAATTGCAGTCCGGATATTACAATATTCAGGAGAATGATGAGATTGAAATTTTAGGCTACTATACGGTGCGTCAGATTGCCGAATTTATGGATGTGGTCATTGACTGGGCCATGAATATTTATGTCAATAATAAGATTGCAGATATGGACACGAAGGTGTACGAGAACTTTTCCGTGATCTGGACCATGGAGGAACTGCAGTTATCAGATGTGGAGATTTATGAGCCGGAGGAGCCTGTGACAACGAAGAGCAGGGCAGATTCTTCCGTTGCCGGGACAGCGGCCTTTACAGCGGTAGCTTCCAGAGCAGCCGGGACAACAGGGCAGAACGGATCCCATTCCGGTGCGCTGACAGAGGAACAGACGGCACAGGATGATGGCGGGCAGGATAATACGTTACAGAAGCCAGAAGAATCCAACGGGAAGGATTCTGTAAAATCACGTGGTGCCAGGATTGTGATGGGGCCTGGTATCCAGCGCGCTGAGGCGGAGGCCAGGGCGAAGGAGGAGGCTGCAGCCAAGGCAAAGGAAGAAGAAGCAAAACGTAAAGAAGCCCTTTTAAGTAAAGGTGCGCCCGTAACCATTCAGGTGACAGTGAACAGTGAGCAGATAAGTCTTTCCGGGAAACGGAATTACATCTTTGTGGATGTGTTTGAGTATATTGATTTTGATCTGTCAAAACCGCAGGGCAGTGGAATTGTGACTACTTTAAACGGCAGAGAAGCCCAATATATGGAGAAGATTAAGAGCGGTGACGTGATTGAAATCTACTGGAAAGATTGAGAAAAGAAAGAATAGGTTTACATAATTATGAGATTGTGTAGTATTGCCAGCGGCAGCAGCGGCAACTGTGTCTATGTGGGAAGCGATACCACCCATCTGTTGATGGATGTGGGTATCAGCGGCAAAAGAACGGAGGCCGGTCTGCGGGAGCTGGGATTGAAGATGACAGATATTGATGCAATCTGTATCACACATGAGCATGCCGATCATATCAGCGGACTGGGCGTGCTTGCCAGAAAATACGGTGTACCAATCTACGCCACAAAAGGTACGGTGGAGGCCATAAAGCAGACGGCATCTCTGGGAGAGATAGATGACAGCCTTTTTCAGATCATCCGTCCGGATAAACGCTGTATTATCAAGGATTTGTCGCTTTATCCGATGAGAACTTCCCATGACGCTGCCGATCCGGTGGCTTATCGGATCAGTCATGACGGACAGAAAGTGGGGATCATCACAGACCTGGGATGTTATAATGAATATATCGTGGAGTGTCTGCGGGATTTAGATCTCCTGTATCTGGAGGCGAATCATGATGTGCATATGTTGCAGGTGGGACCTTATCCTTATTATCTGAAGCAGCGGATACTGGGGGAGAGAGGACATCTGTCTAATGAGTCTGCGGGCAAACTGTTAAGCAGACTTTTGCATGATAAGATGCAGGCTGTTGTGCTGGGGCATCTGAGCAAGGAGAATAATCTACCGGAGTTGGCTTATGAGTCAGTGCGGGTGGAGGTAACGATGTCCGATACCAAGTATAATGGTAATGATTTTCCGGTGTATGTGGCGAGACGCAGTGAAGTATCGAATGTGATTGAAGTGCGATAAGGGAGTTCAGGTAATGAGAAAGCGTTGGATCATTATTACGTTGCTGTTTCTCTTTTTAACTTATCTGGAACTCGGTATCCTTGAGAAGGAATTTGGGTTGGCTTGGGGTGGAATGGAGTACACGGAAGCAGGACTAACCTGGGGGCGTCTTCTGGATTTATCTATTCCGGCAAGTGCCATGATACTATTTCTAAACGGTATGATACGGTGTATCCAAAAGAGAGATGGCAGGGCGGTAAAGGAATTTTTCCTTGATTGTTTTTGGGCAGTGTTTGGCATAGGGATAGGAATAGGGACGCATCTGACCAGGTTTGATATTAGAGTATTTAGTTCATTCGACTTATTTGGCTATTCAAATCCGGTTAAATCTCTGGGTGCAAAGATTGCGGATTTTCTGATTGAACTCTATGGCTGGATGGAATGGCCGTCAATATAGATTATAATTTATATGGAAAAGAGGAGACTATGAAAAAGACAATTATCACGGTAGTAGGTAAAGACACGGTAGGCATTATTGCCAGAGTATGTACTTATCTGGCGGATAACCAGATTAATATTTTGGATATTTCCCAGACCATCGTACAGGGATTTTTTAATATGATGATGATCGTGGACACGAATCTGACAAAGAAGGATTTTGGCATGATTGTGGACGAACTGGAAAAGCTGGGGGAGGAGATCGGAGTGGTCATCAAATGCCAGAAGGAAGAAATCTTTGACCAGATGCATCGAATTTAGAGAAAGCAGGAGCAGGGTGGAGAACAGAAGCATTGTAGATTTGTTTGATGGCAGATGATAATGCTTCAGAATGGAGATTAAAATGATAAATTTATTTGAAGTGGCTGAGACAAACGAGATGATCGCCAAAGAAAATCTGGATGTGCGGACTATTACGTTGGGAATCAGCCTTTTAGATTGTATTGATGCAGACCTTGCAAAGGTGAATGAGAAAGTTTACCAAAAGATTACCAGTGTGGCCAAAGACCTTGTCAAGACGGGAGATGCTATCGAGAAGGAATTTGGTATACCAATTGTCAATAAGAGAATTTCGGTTACGCCTATGGCACTGATCGGCGGCGCGGCCTGCAGGAGCAAAGAAGATTTTGTGACACTGGCAAAGACCATGGATCAGGCGGCAGAAGCAGTAGGGGTGAATCTGATCGGCGGCTATTCGGCCCTGGTGTCCAAGGGTATGACCGGGGCAGATGAACTTTTGATCCGTTCTATCCCGGAGGCACTGCATAATACACAGAGGGTCTGCAGTTCGGTGAACCTCGGTTCCACCAAGACCGGGATTAATATGGACGCGGTGCGTCTGATGGGGGATATCATCAAGGAAACGGCGGAGATCAGTGCGGAGAAAGACAGCGCCGACTGCATGAAACTGGTGGTGTTTTGCAATGCGCCGGACGATAATCCCTTTATGGCGGGAGCCTTCCATGGTGTGACGGAGGCCGATGCGGTGATCAACGTGGGCGTCAGCGGACCGGGCGTGGTCAAGACAGCACTCACCAGAGTGCGGGGCGAGAATTTCGAAGTGCTCTGTGAGACCATCAAAAAGACCGCTTTTAAAGTGACGAGAGTGGGTCAGTTGGTGGCGCAGGAAGCCTCCCGTATGTTGGGAATCCCCTTTGGTATTGTAGATCTTTCTCTGGCGCCTACGCCGGCCATCGGAGACAGTGTGGCGGATATTCTCTGCGAGATTGGATTGGAGTATGCCGGTGCGCCCGGCACTACAGCGGCACTTGCACTTTTAAACGATCAGGTGAAAAAAGGCGGCGTCATGGCCTCCTCCTATGTGGGAGGCTTGAGTGGTGCGTTTATTCCGGTCAGTGAGGATCAGGGTATGATTGGCGCGGTGACGGCGGGGGCGCTTACTTTGGAGAAATTAGAGGCTATGACTTGTGTATGTTCTGTGGGCCTTGACATGATTGCTATTCCGGGGGATACGCCTAACACTACGATTGCGGGAATCATTGCAGATGAGATGGCTATCGGCATGGTGAACCAAAAGACCACGGCGGTACGTATTATCCCGGCAATCGGCAAGAGCGTGGGGGAGAAGGTGGAGTTCGGCGGTCTGTTTGGCTATGCGCCGATCATGCCCGTGAATCCTTTTTCCTGTGAGGCTTTTGTAAACAGAGGCGGACGGATTCCGGCGCCGATTCATAGTTTTAAGAACTGAGAAAGTTTCATGTTACATGATTTGGTGATCTGTGGCGCAGTGTATGCTTACCAATGAGTGACACAGTGCAATCTCGGTTGACATGACAAGATTTAACAGGCTATAATAGGAATGGATTTCAAATTATCATTACATATGAGGGAGGATATATGATATGAAAAAGTTATCAGTAAAAAGCGTTGTAGCCATTGGTATTGGCGCGGCATTGTTTTTTGTATTAGGTAAGGTAGCGATTCCTTCGCCAGTGCCTAACACGAATATCAGTCTGCAGTATTCAGTGGCAGCTGTTTTTGCTGCATTGTTTGGTCCGATTGCCGGTCTTTTGATCGGATTTATCGGTCATACGCTGATCGATGCAACAAGTTATGGTCCGTGGTGGAGTTGGATCATCGCTTCCGCGTTCTTTGGTCTTGTGGTTGGTTTTGCAACGATGAAGATGCACGTGGAGGAAGGCGTTGGCAAGAAAGAGATTATTTTCTTCAACGTGGCACAGGCAATTGCCCATCTTTTAGCATGGGGACTGGTGGCGCCTGTTCTGGATATTCTGATTTATGCGGAGCCGATTGAAAAACTGTTTGCACAGGGACTTATGGCTTCTGTATCGAATATCATTACCACTGGTGTGGTAGGTACTCTGTTGCTGCTCGGTTATGCAAAGACCGTGGTGAAGAAGGGTTCTTTGACGAAGGAAGATTAAGAGAAAACAGTGAGCAGATTCGGGCGGCGGGCGGCTTTCCGAATCTGCTTATCTTTTTAACATAAGGATGTCTGGCGAAGTCAGGCATCCGTTGTTTGTGACCAAAGGAGAATGAGTATGGCTGAGCCCATTATTTCTTTTCAAGACTATGGATTTCAATATACGGCGCAGGCGGAGCCTACCCTGCATCATATCAATCTGGATATCTATCCTGGAGAAAAGGTGCTGATCGCAGGTGCTTCGGGAAGCGGTAAGAGTACCATCGGGAGCTGTATCAACGGCCTGATTCCGTTTGCGTATCCTGGGAAAAGTACGGGAAAACTTACAGTGGGCGGTATAGAACCTGAGAAGAGCAGTATCTTTGAATTAAGCCATACTGTGGGGACGGTGCTGCAGGATACGGACGGTCAGTTTATCGGACTGACGGTGGGGGAGGATATTGCCTTTGCGCTGGAGAACAGTTGTGTCGTTCAGGATGAGATGAAAAGAATCGTGGATGAGGTAGCTAAGCTGGTGGATATCGATCATCATTTACAGTATGCGCCTCATGAGCTTTCCGGCGGACAGAAGCAGCGAGTCAGTCTGGCGGGTGTCATGGTGGACGAGGTAAAGGTGCTTTTGTTTGATGAGCCGTTAGCCAACTTGGATCCGGCGGCGGGCAGGATGACCATAGAATTGATCGATATGGTGCAGGAGCGTACCGGGGCAGCTGTGATCATCATAGAACACCGTCTGGAAGATGTGCTGTGGAGGAAGGTAGATCGGATTGTATTGATGGATGAGGGGAAGATTGTGGTGGATATGCCCACGAGAGCCTTCCTTTCCGGCAACGCCCTTTTGGAACATGGCATCAGGGAACCTTTGTATCTGACGGCTTTGCGTTATGCGGGGATTCCCATTACAGAGGATTTGGAACCGCAGCATGTGAACAGCCTTGTGCTAACAGACAAACAGATTGAAATGGTGCAGGACTGGTATCAAAGCGCGGCGAAAGAACGGGAAGATAAGAAGGAAGAGACAGAACTTCTGAAAGTGGAGCATTTAAGCTTCGGTTATACATCAGAGATTATGAATCTGCGGGATGTCAGCTTTACGATCAATGAGGGAGAAATGGTCAGTATCGTAGGACGTAATGGTGCCGGCAAAAGCACACTGGCGAAATTGATCTGTGGGTTTGAAAAACCTACTTCCGGCAGTATATATCTGTCGGGACGGGATATTTCCGGTGATACGATTAAGGAGCGGGCACAGAGGATCGGCTATGTGATGCAGAATCCCAACCAGATGATTTCCAAGCCCATGATCTGGGATGAAGTAGAGATGGCGCTTCTTGCCGGTAATATGACGGCAGAAGAGAGAAAAGAGCGGGTGGAGGAGACCCTAAAAATCTGCGGGTTATATCCTTTCCGCAAATGGCCTGTCTCAGCTCTTTCTTTTGGACAGAAGAAACGAGTGACGATTGCCGGTATTCTGGTACAGCGTCCGCAGATGATCATTCTGGATGAACCCACAGCGGGACAGGATTATCACCATTATACAGAGATTATGGAGTTTTTAAAGGAATTAAATGAGCAGGGCTTTACCATTGTCATGATTACGCATGATATGCATTTGATGCTGGAGTATACACCCAGAGCCATTGTGTTCAGCGAGGGAGAACTGCTGGCAGACACCACGGCGGCGCATGTGCTCAATGATCCGGAATTGGTGAAGAAAGCCAATCTAAAGGAGACCAGTTTGTACACCTTGAGCATGAAGTGTGGGATAGACAATCCGCAACGTTTAACTGAACGCTTCATCGAATATGAAAATGAGAAGGCGGACTTGGAGAAATAGAAGAACGTTTGAGAGAATGTTCTGAACAGGATAGAGGAAAACGGAGGAAAAGATGGCAAAGGCTGCTATTTTAAGCTATATTAAACGGAAAAGTCTGGTACATGAACTGACAGGGACTACCAAACTGATTTTCTTCATCATATGGAGTGTAGCTTCCATGGTCACTTATGATACGAGGATTCTTGTCGGGATGTTGTTGATCAGTGTGCTGGTCTTTAAGGTCAGTAAAATCCGGGTAAGAGATATCAGTGTGGTATTGGGTCTGGCGGCGGTTTTTCTGGTGCTCAATAATCTGTTTGTATATCTTTTTGCGCCGGAGTATGGTGTGGAGATTTATGAGAGCAGGAATGTGCTCCTGACGATTGCAGGACCCTATACGATTACGGCACAGCAGTTATTCTATCATCTGAATATGACCATGAAGGTGATTTGTGTGGTACCGGTGGCGCTTCTCTTTATTGCCTGTACGGATCCCAGTGAGTTTGCGGCTTCTCTGGCAAGGATAGGGGTAAGCTACCGGGCCGGATATGCCGTGAGTCTTGCCCTTAGATACATACCGGATGTACAGAGGGAATACCAGAATATCAGTCAGGCCCAGCAGGCCAGAGGCATTGATCTTTCCAGCAAAGACAAGTTTTTTACCAGATTGAAAAATTCGGTGGCAATCCTTCTGCCTCTGGTGATGTCCAGTTTAAACCGGATAGAGACTGTCAGTAATGCCATGGAACTGCGGGGTTTTGGCAAGGAGAAGAAGCGTACCTGGTATGTACAGCGCAGACTGCAGAGAAATGACTGGCTTGTGATCGGATTTGTGGTGCTAATCCTGGTGGTGGATCTGGTGGTAACCTTCTGGGATGGGAGCCGGTTTTTTAATCCATTTGTGTGAGTTGTGGAACAATAGACAGCTACCTGTCCAAAAGGAACTTGGCCATATAATGGTAAAGCTAGAATAAAGGGCGTTGAGGGAAAAGTATGAAAGTATTGGTGATAGGCGGCAGTTATTTTTACGGAAGAGTGTTCGTTATGGAGGCGGCCGGGTCGCATGAGATTACTGTGTGGAACCGTGGTACGTATTCCATGGCGGATTTTGGAGTGCGCCAGATTACAGGCGACAGGCATGACGGGACTGTGGCTGCTTCCTGTGATGATTATGATGCGGTGGTAGATTTCTGTGCCTATGAGGTCGGGGATGTAAGGAGCACGATAGAATGTCTGCCGGGCCGGATTGGGCAGTATATTCTGATCAGCACGGTGGATGTCTATGAGAGAGGGAACGGTGTAATCAAGGCGGAGGATGCTCCGCTGGAACACAGAGTACTGCCGGGAGAAGCGGGCGCCTATATTGCAGGCAAAACTGCCCTGGAAGCAGAACTCAGGGAAGTATGCGGCGAAAGAGGGATTCCCTATACGGTGCTTCGGCCGGCGATCCTTTACGGGCCATATAACTATGCGCCCAGAGAGTCGATTTATATTCAGATGCTTCTTCAAAACCATGCGCTGCCTCACTTTACGGATGCGGACGGCGCGTTTCAGTTTGTCTATGTGAAAGATGCGGCCCAGGCGATTCTGAAATGTCTGGGAAATGAAAAGGCTTACGGGCAGGCTTATAATCTGTGTCAGGATCAGACGCTGACCTATGATAGTTTCTTTCAGATGCTGCAGGCAGTGGCGGATCCGGAAGTGGTAGAGAATCTTACACAGGTGCCGTTAACGCTGGCACAGGCTGCTGCGCAGGGCGTGCCGGTGCCATTCCCGGCGGTTAAGGCGGAGACGGAACTTTGTGACAATCAAAAGAGTAAGGCAAACCTCGGTCTGGTGTATACGGAGTTTGAAGAGGGAATGCGGCGGACTTATAATGCGTTTAAGCATGTGTATGCAGGCTAGTACAGGGGATGTAAAAGTATGACATTAGATCAGATAGCAATTGGCAAAGAAGTTAAGATTACCAAAGTAGGCGGCGAGGGAGAACTGCGCTGCCGTCTTCTGGATATGGGGCTGATCCCCAGGACGGTAGTCAGGATACAGAAGGTGGCTCCCATGGGCGATCCGATAGAAATCCATCTGCGGGGATATGAGCTGACGATACGGAAGGAAGATGCAGGGAAAATCGAAGTGGTGGATTTATAAGACAGACCATAAGAACCGCAGGTAATTAACCATTCGTAAATCGAACAAAGTATTTTGACATAATATATTAACGGAAGAGAGATTAACAGCCATGATATATGCACTGGCAGGAAATCAGAATTGTGGCAAGACCACATTATTTAATCAGCTTACCGGCTCCAACCAGCATGTGGGAAATTTTCCGGGAGTGACGGTGGATTCCAAGATGGGGGAGATACGGGGAGAGAAAGGCAATGCGGTGGTAGATCTTCCCGGCATTTATTCCATCAGACCATACACCAATGAAGAGATTGTCACCCGCAGTTTTATCTTACAGGAGAAACCGGACGGGATCATCAACATCGTGGATGCTACCAATATTGAACGGAATCTATATCTCACCCTGCAGCTTCTGGAGCTGCATATCCCCATGGTACTGGCTCTCAATATGATGGATGAGGTGCGGGGAAACGGCGGCACCATTGATATCGCGAAGATGGAGGAAGCGCTGGGGATTCCGGTGGTTGCCATCAGTGCGGTGAAGAATGAGGGTGTGGAGGATCTGATCAATGCCATCAGGGAAGTATCCTCCAGACGGATTTATCCCAAAGTGACGGATTTTTGTGAGAAAGGACCGGTACACCGCTGTATCCACGCGGTCAGCCATCAGGTGGAAGACCATGCGGAGCGGATCGGGATGTCGCCCCGGTTTGCAGCCACGAAAATTGTGGAGGGGGATCATGATATCATCAACCGGCTGGATCTGTCCGACAATGAGTTGGATTTGATGGAACACAGTATCGTGGAGATGGAGCAGGACAGCCAGATGGACCGCAATGCGGCTCTGGCGGATATGCGGTACGAGTTTATCGAGCGGGTCTGCAAACAGGCAGTCATCAAGTGCAGGGAGAGCAAGGAACATATCAGGAGTCTTAAGATAGACAGTATCCTCACCCACAAATACCTGGCCATACCGGTGTTTGTGCTGATCATGGTAGTGGTGTTCTTTATGACTTTCGGGGTGATCGGGCAGGCGTTGAGCGATTTGATGAGCATGGGTATTGACGCGCTCTCCGGGGTGGTGGAGCAGGCGCTGATAAATTATGGGATCAATCCGGTGGTGGAGAGTCTGGTGATTGACGGAATCTTTACAGGGGTGGGCAGCGTGCTGAGTTTCCTGCCCATCATTGTGGTGTTGTTTTTCTTTTTATCGATTCTGGAAGATTCGGGTTATATGGCGCGGATTGCTTTTGTGATGGATAGGCCGTTGCGTAAAATCGGTTTGTCGGGCAAAAGTTTTGTCTCCATGCTCATCGGTTTTGGCTGTAGTGTACCGGCGGTGATGTCTACAAGGACACTGTCATCCGAGCGGGATAAAAGAATGACTATATTGTTGATTCCCTTTATCAGCTGTTCAGCCAAGGTTCCGATTTATGCGCTGTTTGCGGCGGCCTTTTTCAGGGAATATGCGGCGCTTGTGATGATGGGACTGTATGTGTTTGGTATCTTGGTGGGACTCGTATGTGCACTGGTACTCAAAAGAACCGTATTTCACGGCAAGCCCATGCCGTTTATGATGGAACTGCCTAATTATCGCTTTCCTTCCGTCAAGAGTGTGCTGCTTTTGATGTGGGATAAGGCCAAAGATTTTGTGCAGCGGGCATTTACGATCATCTTTATTGCTACTTTGATCATCTGGTTCTTACAAACTTTTGACAGCAGACTCAATGTGGTGACGGATTCCGGGGAAAGTCTGCTTGCCATGATTGGTAAGTTGATTGCACCGTTGTTTGCACCCCTTGGTTTTAATGATTGGCGGGCGGCTACGGCTCTGATCAGCGGCTTTACGGCCAAGGAGGCAGTGGTCAGTACCCTGGGTGTTTTGACCGGTTCTTCCATGACCAATCTGGAAGTGACATTGGGAAGCGTTTTCACGCCTCTTACTGCCATGAGCTTCTTAGTCTTTACATTACTTTATACGCCCTGTGTGGCGGCTGTGGCTACCATTAAGAGGGAGATGGGATCTGTGTGGAAAACTACAGGCATTGTGTGTATGCAGTGCATGGTGGCGTGGCTTGCGGCCTTTGTCTGTTATCACGCGGCAGGTCTGTTTTTCTAGGTTTGCTATTCTAAAAGAAGAGACTTGCATTTCCCAAGAAGGCGTAGTATGATGAAACATATGGAAAACGTTTTCTTGAAAGGCCAAGGAGGTATCTTATGGATTTTAATGCGGTGTATCACAGAGCCAATGACAACTATTGTTATCCTTTGGATGAAGAACAGCTTGTTATCAACATCAAGACAGGGTATGATGTTAAGTATGTAAATTTAATTCATGGGGATCCGTTTAAATCCGGTATTTTGGGCGGCGGAGAGAACTGGGATGGCGAGGCGCTCAATATTCCTTTCAAAAAGAGACTGAAAAACCAACTCTGGTGGACTACCACCATACAACCGGCCTACAAGAGGCTGAAATATTATTTTGAGCTGCAGACTGAGGACGAGAGATGGTTTTATTTTGAGGATGGCTTTGTGTCTGAGGCACAGATGCAGCTGACGGGCAGGAGCAGACAGTGTTTTATCCTGCCATGGATGAATCCGGCGGATATTCCGGTGACACCGGCCTGGGTGAACGATACGATTTGGTATCAGATATTTCCGGAGCGTTTCTGTAATGGAGATCCATCCAATGATCCGGAGGGCGTGCTGCCCTGGCGGGTGAGGGGATCTGTGACCAATCAGGAATTCTTTGGTGGGGATTTGCAGGGTATTATTGATAAACTGGACTATATCAGGGATCTGGGCGTGTCAGGACTTTATTTGACGCCTATCAACGAGGCGCCTTCTTCCCATAAATACGATACTACGGATTATACGAAGATTGATCCGCATTTTGGGTCGGAAGAGACCATGAAAACTCTGGTCAGGGAGGCGCACGAAAGAGGGATTCGGGTGATGTTGGACGGTGTGTTCAATCATTCGGGCAGACTCTTTGCACCTTGGATTGATGTGAAGGAAAAAGGCCCGCAGTCGCAGTACTGGGAATGGTTCATGATAAATGAATGGCCCTTCAGGGAAGAGGGGGGCTGCGCCCAGGCGAAACAGTATTATACTTTTGCCTTTTATGATAATATGCCCAAACTCAACACCAACAATCCTCAGGTGCGGGAGTATCTGATCGGCGTCTGTGAGAACTGGGTGAGAAACTACGATGTGGACGGCATCCGCCTGGATGTGGCTAATGAGATATCTCATGCCCTTTGTAAGGAATTGAGAATGCATCTGAAGGCCATCAAGCCAGATCTGTATATTCTGGGGGAAATCTGGCATGATGCGATGCCATGGCTGCGGGGGGATGAGTTCGATTCTGTGATGAATTATCCGTTGGGAGAGAGTATTAAGGATTTCTGGATTGATAAGAGTCTCACCAATGAAGATTTTGAGTATACGATCAACCGCTGTTACACACGCTATATGCAGCAGACGAATGATGTTCTTTTTAACCTGCTGGATTCCCATGACACGAAGAGGCTCAGAAGCGATGTCAAGAACCTGGATGAATATTTCCAACAGCTGGCAGTACTGTTTACCATGCCGGGATCGCCCTGTATCTATTATGGCACAGAGATTGCCATGGAGGGCGGTCACGATCCGGACTGCCGCCGCTGTATGCCCTGGGAAGAGATAGAGGGCGGCGTTTATGATGAACGTATCGGCATTATCAGCAGCCTGCTTCATCTGCGGATAGAGGAGCCCCTGTTGAGGAACCGCAACTTCCATTTCCCGCACAAGATCAACAGACCGAGGGTCATCGAGTTCAATAAGATGGGCTGGGTGGATAATTATGTGGAAGTTATCATTAATTGTGAGGAAGAGGATATCGAAATTGCCAGAGAGGGGGAAATCCTCTTTTCCAGGCACTATATAGACAATACTTTACTGCGGAACGGTATTTTGATCCGCCGGATATGCAGCAGATAACAGGAATGACAGATACGGAAGTTCAGGAGGAAAGCGAACATGACAACCAATATGATGAACCAGTTTCATTTACCTTACTGCCTTGTAATAGAGGAGGGTGCCTGTGAGAGGCTGAATGAGATTCTTGCGGATTGCATCCCTGGCATCGAACAGAAGAAGGTGATCATTGCAACGGAACCGGCTCTTGTCAGCATTATGAAGGACTATCTGGAAGAGATGCAACGGGATCTGCCCTGCAGTGAGACTTATCTGATCGAGGAAAACAGTTTTGACGAGGCGATGGAACTGGCGAAATATATCTGTATGAATGACTGTGAGGTCATCATAGGCGTGGGCGGCGGCAAGGTACTGGACGTGGCGAAATATGCGGGATTCGTGGGTAAGATTCCTTATATCTGTGTGCCCACAACCTTGAGCAATGACAGTCTGGCCTCTCCGGTCGCTGTGCTTGGGACGGTGGGAGATGCCAGAAAGACATTGAAGTGTAAGATTCCTACAGGAATCGTAGTGGATGTGGATGTGGTCATGGGTGCGCCTGTGACACAGCTGCAGTCGGGAATCGGCGATACGATCAGCAAGTATACGGCGCTCTATGACTGGAAACTGGACGCCGCCCACAGAAAAGACCGGGTGGATGATTTTTCCTATCTGATTTCGGATATGGCCCTGACTTCTCTGTGTTATAACGAAGAAAAATCCTTAAAGAGCAAGGAATTTATCAAAATATTGACACAATCCCTGGTGCTTGGCGGGCTGGCCATGGAGATTGCCGGTAACTCCAGACCCAGCAGCGGCTCGGAGCACCTTTTCTGTCATTCTCTGGAGGAGCATCATAAGGAGATACAGATTTCCCATGGCATGGCCGTGGCGCTGGGGAGTCTTGTGAGCTGCCGTCTGCAGGGGCAGGATGTGGAACGTCTGGAACATATCCTGAAGGCTTACGGTATGGATATGGATCCCATGAATTGGGGGATTACGGAAGAGATTTTTGTGGACGCCTGGTTAAGAGCGGCAGATACCAGAAAAGACAGGTATACGATTCTGAATGAGGTGGATCTTACCAGAGAACGGATGGTTCAGATTTATGGAGAATTGAGAAGTGGGAGATAGGAGAAACATGACAACCGACAAAGCGTACAGAAAGTATCTGACATATCTGGCAATCCTGGTATTTCTCTTAAGTCTGGTTCCCATCCTATATCTGGCGGGGATAGACCGGGCTTCCGGGGATGACTGGGGCTATGGACTTTTGACGCACAGGGCATGGCTGGAGTCCCATTCCCTGTTAAAAGTGATACAGGCAGCTTTGCAGACCGTGCATAACTATTATAAGACCTGGCAGGGCACCTGGTTTTCCGTCTTTCTGTTTACATTCCAGCCCGAAGCATTTTCCTATGAAATGTACTGGATTGTCCCGTATATCATGCTGGGACTGATTATAGGGAGCGTATCCTGTTTCCTGTATCAGATTACCGTGCGTTTTCTGCATATGGCAGTCAGGGATTATCTGCTGCTTGATATGATCATTCTCTTCCTGCTGATTCAGTTTGCACCGCGCAAGAAATCGGCTATTTTCTGGTACAATGGAACGGCGCATTATACGGTGCCGTTTGCGCTTGCCCTGTTTGCAATGGTGTGTTTTTTGCGGTTTGTGCAGACCTGGCAAAAAAGGCATGTTGTCTGGGCGGCCGTATGGCTGACCCTGCTGGGGGGAACCAATTATCTGGCGGCTATTCTCGGATGTCTGGGCTTTATCTTTCTTGGCGTATTCTTTTATTTCAAACAGGAAAAAGGTGATGGCGGGAGTAGGTCTGCAGATGCCAACCAGGGCAGGAAAGTCCTGTGGATGGGAATTCCCCTTGTCCTGGAACTGATCGGACTGCTGATCAGTGCGCTGGCGCCGGGCAATGCCAGACGCGGCGGAGAGACCTACGAGATTTCTTTGGGACATATGCTGGGGGCGGTGATAGAAGCTTTCAGACAAGGGATATTGGGTGTTATTTATTCTGTGAGGGAACATCCTATTACTCTGGCCGCATTGATTGTGCTGGCAGTGATTCTCTGGGATATTTTGCGGGAAAAAGTGGGACAGGAAACGTTTCGGTTTCCATTACCAGGGCTTGTGATTTTCTATTTTTTCGGGACGTATTGTGCCATGTACTGGCCGGGAATCTTTGCTGGCGTGGAGGTGTCTGGCGGTGTGCCCAATACCATATACTGGGTGGGGGTCCTGATGATGTTTTGCAGTATGATGTATGGTCTCGGCTGGCTGGCTGTCAGATTGTCCGGCCGGGAGAAAAGAAAAAATAGCATGCGATATTTATATACGGCAGGAATTGCGGCTGCATTCGTCCTGTTGGTTCTGGGGCGCAGCAATGTTAAAGATTCCACGGACTATATGTGTCTGGAATATATCCTGACAGGGCAGGCCCGTGACTATCAGGCTCAGATGGAGCAGTTTACGCAGTTGTTGACGGATGATGCCGAAGATGAGGTGATCCTGCCCTCGATCAATGACTGGCAGGGGCCGCTCATGCATATGCCGGTAACAGAAAATCCGGATGCGTGGACAAACCAGACGGTGAAAGAATTTTTTGGAAAAAAGAGAGTGGTATCCATCCCGCGACAGGAATGGGAAGAGAGGATGCAGTAAAGAATTTTACACAAAATTAATAAATCCTTCATTGTTTCTCGCTTATCGTAGGTATATAGTATTAGTCAGTTATAAGCATAAGTCAAATTAAATCAAACGTTATTAATGGAGGACATAGGATAAGATGAGCGGAAATCCCTTTTTCCCTTTGGATGAGATGAGCAGTGATTCAGATGATACACAGGTGATGATGATACCGAAAGTTGACGGGGCTATCTATGACCAGCGCAGGAAATTGGCCGGAACAATGGTGGATTATAAAGAAATGCGCATGCGTTACAGTTGTGCAATCAAGGAAGTGCGGACAAAGTTTGATGTGCTGAATTCGGAGTTCAATGTACGCTTTCGGAGAAATCCCATCACATCCATCAGTTCCCGTTTGAAGAGCAGCGCCAGCATTATGGATAAGCTGGACCGCAAGGGACTTTCCTTTACGGTAGAGAATGTGGAGAACAGCCTCTACGATGTGGCAGGTATCCGGGTGGTGTGCTCTTATGTAGATGATATTTACGGGCTGGCCAGTGCGCTGGCCAAGCAGGACGACATCACAGTGATTAGGGAGAAGGACTATATCAAGAATCCGAAACCAAACGGCTACAGAAGTTATCATATGATTGTGAGCGTGCCAGTCTTTTTTTCAGATCAGACGAGGGATATGGCGGTGGAAGTACAGATACGCACGATTGCCATGGACTTCTGGGCCAGTCTGGAACACCAGCTTAAATACAAACAGGAAGTGCCGGATCAGCGCCGGATTGTGGAGCAGTTGACGGAATGCGCCGAGCAGATTGCGGACATTGACAAACAGATGTGGCAAGTGCGCAGGCAGATCGAAGCCACGGAAGATCTGCCCACGGAAGAAGAAGTCCTGCTGGAAAAGCTGCGCAGGATTGATATTGCCATCAATGAATAAAAAATCGAGCAAAGATTGATTGCGAAATCCGCTTCGCAGCCTCGGATAATAAAATATCAATTGTTATTGATGGTCGGCATCCTCCATGGGGGCATAGTGGATATTTACTTTGATATCCTGCCCGTAGTTGCCGAAAGTTTTGCCGAAGATTGTGAGACCGCCAATATGTTCCGCATCATCGTCCACAGCCATGCGGAAGCGGAGGCTGCTGCGGTAATCCAGATTGAAGCTGTCGATGGTCACATCAGAGATCTGCAGGCCATCGATGAAAGTGCCCTTTTTGTTGATCACTAACAGTTTCAGCAGTCCGTACTGATTCCAGTTGGGGAACCACCAGTCCGGTGTGAACAACCCGCGGGAATCGCCAAAATCTCCCGGAGAGAGCCAGTTGCCTACGCACACGTCATTCAGATAGAAGGAAATGTCAGAGGGCCATACATTGTTGACGCCGGGTGCCTCGGAACTTAATTCTACGGAGATGGTAAGCTGTGTGATCTTCTGGAAACTGGGAATAAAATTGGGGATATTATACTCCACAAACCCTTTGGTGAACCAGAGGATATCAGCACTGTAACGATCCGGGTGATCAAAGTAACGGGCATCATCCACCTCTCCGATCAGGGCTTTGTCGGAAGCCAGGCCACAGGTAGGGCAGATGCGGTAGACAGAATAATGGCCAACCTTTATATCAGTGCTGTATACGTTCAAAATATCTTCCTGTCTTTCCAGATCGATGAGAATTTTATCCAGATGAACGGAGCAAATCTTCTGATTGCCATGTCCGGCTGACTCACTGGAGATAGAGATGAGACCGCAGCTTTCCAGTTTCTTGATATGGCTTGTGAGAGCACCGTTGGTGATGTTCAGGTGAGAAGCCAGTTCATTCATGCTCATGCTGTTATTATCCAGAAGAATGTTTAGGATTTCGATACGGACATCGGATCCGAGCGCCTTAAAAATATCCAATCCGTCATTTAGTGATGTAATGTGAAGCAATTTTGATGTCCTCCAGTTATATAGTTTATATATTCGTAAAATAATGTATATCTGTTAAAATTATATACATAAAATCCCATTTCGTCAATTAATTCTAAACAAATTGTTATAAAAGAAAATATGTATATTATAGAGGAATAGCGTATAAATACACGCAAAATTTTGAGATAAACGTGAAATGTTCAATGATGTAAATTATTTTATATAATAATAAAACAAACAAAGCGTCCAATACTGGGCGCTTTGTTTTGTAAAATAGTCAGAGATTATCGATTACAGGGATTTCTGGTTGACAGATTCAAAAGTCTCCACAAGCTCCTTAGAGGGAGCCGGTGTGACAAGAGAGACCACAACATTGACGATCAGTGCAATCACGAATGCCGGGAGCAGTTCATAGATGGCAAAAGCGCCGCCCAGGGTGGCAATGCCATATTTCCAGACAAATACCATAACGCCGCCGGTGATCATGCCTGCCAAGGCCCCCTGTCTGTTGGAGCGTTTCCAGAACAATGCCAGCAGGACTACAGGTCCGAAAGCGGCACCGAAGCCGGCCCAGGCAAAGGATACAATGGTAAAGATGGAACTGTTCGGATCCTGTGCGATGAAGACGGCGATCAGGGAGATTACAATAACTGTGACACGAGCAATGATCAGGGAGGTTCTGGTATCCAGTTTCTTTTTGCCAAAATCCTGCACCAGATTCTGAGAGATACTGGATGCGGCAGCTAACAGCTGAGAATCGGCGGTGGACATGGTTGCCGCCAGGATACCAGCAAGAATAACACCTGCTATTAATGCAGGCACAACACCGTGCATACTCAGGGTGGAGGCAATCTGTACGATGACTGTCTCAGAATTGCTGCCTTCCAGCATGGGGATTACATTCATTTTGGACAGACTGTATCCCACAATTCCGATAAAGACAGCTACCGCCATGGAGATGACCACCCATACGGTGGCGATCCGGCGGG
Source organism: uncultured bacterium (assembly GCA_947243845.1). Classification (GTDB taxonomy): domain Bacteria; phylum Bacillota; class Clostridia; order Lachnospirales; family Lachnospiraceae; genus UBA3282. The sequence continues at coordinate 7,978 of CAMXIF010000019.1, read as the reverse complement.
AAAGTTTTAATTTGTTTTCATCCTCGATGGCCATGAAACGCAGGAGAATATGGGGCATACCGAAGTACCCCAGTCCCCAGGCCAGGGTGGAGCAGATGGTAAGAAAGGTATAGGGTTTGGCGGACATGGTATCTGCCACATGAGTCTGTACCATGCTCAAATAGCCAGGCAGTTCGCTGGCATTGGCAATAACGGTATCGAAACCGCCTACGGTGACTGCACCGAAACCGACAACAATCAGAAGGGCAACAGACATGGTGATGCCCTGGATTAAATCCGTGGTACTCACGGCCAGAAAACCGCCCAATGTGCAATATAATACGATGACAGCCGCACTGAGTAACATCGCTATCATATAATTCATTCCGAATAAAGTGCTGAAAAGTTTGCCGCAGGCTGCAAAGCCGGAAGCTGTGTAAGGCACGAAGAAAACCACAATGACGATGGCGGCAATACAGGTCAGGATATGTTTGTCATCTCCATATCTTCTGGCAAAGAAGTCCGGGATGGTAAAAGAGCCTATCCTGCTGGAATAGCGGCGGATTCTTTTGGAGACGAAAAGCCAGTTCAGGTAGGTGCCGATGGCAAGACCGATAGCGGTCCAGCCTACATCCGCGATACCGGATATGTAAGCAAGGCCGGGCAGTCCCATCAGAAGATAGCTGCTCATATCGGAGGCCTCTGCACTCATGGCAGTGACAAGCGGTCCCAGTCTGCGGCCGCCCAGATAAAATTCGGAGGCCTGTGTATTTTGCTTGGAATAGGTCACGCCGATGTAGATCATCAGGCCCAGATAGACCATAATGGAAATAATGATACAGATTTGTGATGTCATGATAGTTCCTCATTTCTGCGCACGGTCTGTTTATCGTCCGGTGACTGTTCAACGGTCAGATTCATGCCAGGTGCGCATAGACACGAATCCTTAGCCAGTCTATCACAAGGAAAAACAGAAAGAAATATGAACTAAAGTATAGAATTGAGTCTGGAGTCTAAGAGGACACCATAATGAATCCGCGCAGAAACGTGGGTAGCAGTGTGCCGGCATACTGATAAAGAGAATATTCGCCGTTGCAGATACACCAGTCGTACATGATGGCGCGCTCAAAGAGGGAATATGCCTTGACCATCTCGTTGACAGAAAGATCCTTACGAAGTTCTCCGCTTTTTTGTCCTTCTATGATGATTTTGCGGAGCAGACGGTAGTAGGTGCGCCCGTGATCTAAAAGATGTTTTTCTCCGGCGGTGGTCAGCTGGGTGGAGAGCAGTCTGGCGAGGAGATCCAGAGGTACCTTGTTCTCGATCATCAGAAATAGTTCATGATTTAAATAGACGAGCTGGTCGAGGCAGGAAGGAAATTGTTCCAGGGAGGGAGTCAGTTCCTCGTATTTGCTGTCAAAAAGATAGGAGAGGGAGGAGAGAAGAGCGTCCTTACCGTCAAAATAGTGGTAGAAGGAGCCTTTTGAAGTCTCTGAATGTTCCACGATATCGTCAATCGTGGTGTTTTCATAGCCCTGTTCATAGAAAAGTTCCCATGCGGATTCTATGATTCTTCCTTTGGTATTGCGGCTGTCTTTTCTCGGCATCGTATGTTCTCCCTTCGGGTTGATGAATCCTTTTCGTTATAGTTTTCATTATAATATATAAGGGTCATATTGTATATACAGCAGAAATGTTCTGAACACACTGCAAGAACCCTGATAAACCGTTTGACAGAAATGAGCGTCAGACTTTAATATACTATATAAGATGAGTCTTTGCATCATACAGGAGATATTATGGACGAACAGATCAGACTGCCGCAGGCATTTTGTGAGCGGATGGAACGGCTTTTGGAAGAAGAATACAGCGCTTTTCTGGCAAGCTACGAAAAGGAACGATATTATGGGTTGAGACATAATCCATTGAAGCGTTCGGCAGAGACATTTGCGAAACAGATGCCCTTTGTGCTGGACAAGATTACCTGGGCCAGGGAAGGGTATTATTATCAGGCGGCACAGCAGCCGGGGCGGCATGTGCTGCATGAGGCCGGAGCCTACTATATTCAAGAACCTTCCGCCATGGCAGTGGTGGAGATTTTAGATCCGCAGCCGGGAGAACGGATTCTGGATCTATGCGCGGCTCCCGGTGGTAAGACCACGCAGATTGCAGGCAGGATGAAAGGAAAAGGGCTTCTGGTCGCCAATGAGATTGTGCCGGAGCGAGCCAGGATTTTATCCCAGAATGTGGAGCGCATGGGGGTGAGAAACTGTGTGGTGTGCAATGAGAGGCCGGAACGGCTTTCCTCTCTTTTCCCGGCCTTTTTTGACCGGATTCTGGTGGATGCTCCCTGTTCCGGGGAGGGGATGTTTCGTAAGGATGAGACGGCCAGGCAGGAGTGGTCTCCTGCACATGTGATGATGTGTGCCGACAGACAGGGCAAGATTCTGGAGGAGGCCGCCAGTATGTTAAAGCCAGGCGGCGTACTGGTCTATTCCACCTGTACCTTCGCACCGGAGGAAAATGAGGGAACAGTCAGTGCATTTATCCATGCTCATGCGGACTATATAATAGAAGAAACGAACTGCTGTGAGGCGTTTTCTCAGGGACAGCCGGGATGGATAGATCATCCTGCAGACGGAATCGAACATACGATGCGGTTGTGGCCGCACAGGCTGAAAGGGGAGGGGCATTATATTGCCCGGCTTCGCAGGAAGGGTGAATTGACAGGACAGGAACTGTCACCGTATGGGGAGGACAGACAGAACGGGAAGGATAGAATAGACGGTCAGTTCAGCATAAGCAGCAAAAATGGCAAGAATAGCAAACCCAGCAGGGAACGGGCCGGCGACAGAAAACTGCGGGAGATGACAATAGCATTTCTGGTACAGGAACTGGGTTTGCCGGGGACATGGGTAGACGGTCAGGACGGCACAGTCACCGGATTCGGGGAGCAGGTGTATCTGGTGCCGAAAGAGATGATTCCCTTAGCAGGTGTGAAAGTACTGCGGCCAGGCCTCTGTCTTCTGACAGACAGAAAAAACCGTTTTGAACCGGCACACGCGCTGGCCATGACTCTCATTGATAAAGATACGGACAGGGTGAGAGAACTGACAATGGAAGAAGCAGGGCGGTACCTTCGCGGAGAGAGTGTTTCCTGCGGGCAGGAGAGAGGCTGGATGCTTCTTGTGTATGAGGGGTATTCTATCGGGTTTGGAAAGGCCTCCGGAGGCCAGATTAAGAATCACTATCCCAAAGGACTTCGTAAAAATATATAACAGGCGGCCATGTTATAGGCGCCGGAATGGAGGAAGATATGACAAACTGGCTGAAGGATGCAGTGTTTTATGAGATTTACCCACAGTCTTTTCAGGATTCCAATAATGATGGTATCGGAGATTTTAACGGCATAATCGATAGACTGGACTATATCAAAGAACTGGGGTGCAATGCGATCTGGATGAATCCTTGTTATGATTCGCCGTTTGCAGATGCCGGTTACGATGTGCGGGATTATAAGAAAACGGCCGAGCGTTATGGGACAATGGAGGATCTGGTCAGGCTTTTTGAGGAAGTACACAAAAGGCAGATGCATATTCTCTTAGATCTGGTGCCGGGTCATACCTCAGAGGAACACAGATGGTTTCGAGAGAGCGGGCGGGCGGCAGAGAATGAATATTCCGACCGATATATCTGGACGGACGCGTGGCTGATGCGGGCGGACGGCTTTGCCTATATTGCCGGGGAATGTGAGCGCAACGGTACCTATATCCTGAATTTCTTTAAATGTCAGCCGGCCTTAAACTATGGATTCCTGCACCCTGATAAACCCTGGCAGAAGGCCATGGATGATCCGGCCTGTCTGGCTACCAGAGATGCCATGCGGGATGTGATGTGCTTCTGGCTGGATAAGGGGTGTGACGGCTTCCGTGTGGATATGGCGGATTCTCTGGTCAAGAATGATGATGCGGTCAAGAGCGGCACCTGTGAAGTCTGGCGGGATCTTCTGGAGAGCGTGCACACAAAATATCCGGAGGCTGTTTTTGTGTCCGAGTGGAATAATCCCCAGTCGGCCATCAATATGGCCGGATTTCAGATGGATTTCTTCCTGGACTGGACGGGCAACGGTTATCATAAGCTTCTGAGGGATTATGATGAGAGCGGCCGGGACAACAGCTTTTTTCGGAAGGACAGTGACAGGAGCATCCTGGATTTCCTGGAAGAATACCTGCCCAAATACGAGGCGGTGAAGGAGCGGGGATTTTACTGTCTGATCACGGGCAATCATGATACAGTCAGGGCAGCCTATCATTTGGAAGAGCGGGAATTAAAACTTGCCTATGCCTTTCTTTTGACGATGCCGGGTGCTCCTTTTATCTATTACGGGGATGAGATCGGTATGCGCTATCTGCATCTGCCCACCAAGGAGGGCGGTTATACACGGACGGGTTCGCGCACGCCCATGCAGTGGACAGATGGCATTAACTGCGGGTTCTCCGGAGCGGATGCCGAAAGTCTTTACCTGCCAGTGGATACGGACGCAGGAGCGCCTACGGTGGAAAATCAACAGAACCGTGCAGATTCCCTCTATTATACGGTGAAAGATGTACTTGCTTTAAGGCATGCGGAAAAGGCATTTACTCAGCACGATAATTTGAAAATCCTGACGGCCGGAAAAGATTTGCGGAGTTTTGTTTATCAGAGAGATGATCTTGTCTTTGTCTGCAATCCGTCCGGCAGGGAAGAACAGGTTCCCTGGCAGGCTGCGGCGGGAGAAAAACTTTTCGAGATAGGGTCAGTCTGCCTGCAAAAAGAATCCTGTTTGGCAGGGGCGCAGTCATATGCTGTGTTTCGGTGCATATAATAAAAGAGAGCAGTAAAAGGTGATACCATGGGAAAAGAAATTTTGGCCTTGTAAAATCATTTTACCTGGAATATACTAGATATAGGGTCTGTACATAAGATAAACCGCCCTAATTTGTGTAGGGGAGTTTTATATCAATGTTATTTTCCAGTGTGGGATTTTTATTTCGGTTTCTGCCGATTTTTATGATAGTATATTTGGCCGTGCCCGCGAAGTATCGCAATTATGTACTGCTTGTGGGAAGCCTTGTGTTTTACGGGGTGGGGGAACCGTATTTTGTTCTGCTGCTCATGGGTTCTGTTTTGGTTAACTATGGTTTGAGCAGATATATGTTCTGGGAACCGAAATCTCCCCAAAAGAACCGTAAACTGAAGGCTAAGAAACGGCGCAAACGGGCGCTTATCCTGGCATGTGTGTTTGATTTGGGCACGTTATTTGTGTTTAAATACTGGGATTTTGTGGCCGGAAATGTGAATGGGATTACGGGAAATCAGTTGCTGCCGATTTTGTCCCTGGCGCTGCCACTGGGAATCAGTTTTTATACGTTTCAGATGTTATCTTATCAGTTTGACTGTTACTGGGGCATAGTATCCAAGCGGGCTGGGCTGGTGGCTTATTCCAATTATATCTGCATGTTCCCTCAGCTGATCGTAGGTCCTATCCTGCGTTATGGCGAAGTGGCAGACCGCATGGCGGAGCGCAGGATCAGAGTCAGGGATCTGGAGAATGGTTTGAAACTGTTTGCAGTGGGGCTGGGCATTAAAGTTCTGATGGCAGATCGGATCAGTACCCTTTGGAATACAATCATGACGGCAGGGCCGGGCAATCTGCATGTCTCGGTGGCATGGATGGGAGCCTTGGCTTATTCCTTTCAGATCTATTTTGATTTCTGGGGATATTCTGTGATGGCCATGGGACTGGGTAAGATGCTGGGATTTCGGATTCCGCGGAACTTCGATGATCCTTATACATCCCGCTCCATCGCGGAATTCTGGAGAAGGTGGCATATCACACTGGGCAGCTGGTTCCGGGATTATATCTATATTCCGCTGGGCGGCAACCGCAAAGGGGACATGAGAACAATCTGTAATCTCTTTATTGTCTGGGTGCTGACTGGGTTCTGGCATGGGGCGGACTGGAATTTTGTGCTCTGGGGCCTCGTTTTTTTCCTGCTGATTTCCCTGGAGAAGAAAACTTATGGCAAATGGATGGAACGGTCTGGAGTGCTGGGACATATCTATACGCTCTTGATCATTCCGGTGACGTGGGTAATATTTGCAATCTCAGATATGAGTCAGCTTGCTGCTTATCTCGGCAATATGGCAGGGATTTATGCAGGCCGGGTAATGGTGGGAACAGAGCAGTTTATACGGTATTTGAAAGATTACGGGATTTTATTAATAGTGTGTGTTATTTTTATAACACCTTTCCCGAAAAAGTGGTATCATAGATACAAAGACAGATGGTTCATGGTATTGTTTCTATTTGCAATATTCTGGTGGTCGGTCTATGAAATTGTAGTTGGCAGTAATAATCCGTTTTTATATTTTAGATTTTAGATTTTAGAGGACAGATGTCTGTGGGCAGAGGGTTGAAATGATCAAACAAAAGATGAGAAGATTATTGGAAAACGTATATAATTGTCCGTATCTGATTTTGATTATGGTGTCATCAGTGATTGTCATGATTAGTTTTGATGAAATAGGCGTACGGCTTGTGGATCATATCATAACGAATGACCGAACCATATCCGTGGTGGGGGATATCGTTAAAGCGGAGGAACATCAGACCCAGGGAGAGGTTCCGGTGATGGTGGAGGAGATTCAGGATACTGGTATTCAGGATGCATTAAATCAGAATATGATTTCGGAAAACCTGCAGGAGAATCCTGAAAATGCAGGAGAACGCAAGGAAGAAACGACCGGTATTGAGGATGAAAATGCACTGAATATAGAGATTGAAACATATGAAACGCCGGAAATACAGGAAGAAATTGTGAAAGGGACCACAAAGTTCCTGCCTTATACGCCTTTGGAGATAGAATCCAGATATTACTCGGATGCAGGAAAAATTGCATTGACTACCGAGTACCCCTATGTGTTAGAGAACGATAGTTATTTTAATGACGCAGCCTTTCTTGGGGATTCTCGTACTTTGGGAATATATGATTATGTAGGGCTGGATGGCGCAGACTTTTTCTGTGACAATGGCATGACCATTTTCAAACTGCTGAAGGATGACGGTGTGACCGAGCAGGGTACTGGTCAGAAGGTGGATTTGAAGAAGGTATTACAGGAAAGACAGTACGGTAAGATTTATATCATGCTTGGCATGAATGAATTGGGTTATGGCAATACGACCATGTATCTGCAGGAATATATGTCAGTGTTAAAACAGATCAGGGAGTGGCAGCCAACGGCAACTATCTTCATTATGGCGAATCTGCATATCAGCCGTGAGAAGAATAATATGGCGACAGAGTTTAATAATATTAATATCAATGATAAGAATGTGGCTAGTGCGAGACTTGCCAACGGAACGGATATTTTCTATCTGGACAGCAATCCGATGTTTACGGACAGTGAAGGCTTCTTATTGTCGGATCTGACTTTTGACGGTGTGCATCTGTATGCCAAACATTATGATAAGTGGCGGCAGTTCTTGATGGAACATGGCGTGGAGAGAGGAGATTCTGCGGCAGTGGCAGTACCGGCGGCGGATGGAAGTGATATAAATAATGCGGCTGCGGCAGTGGAAGCGGACGGTACAGAGGGAACGCAGACTGCGGATGTTGCCCCGGCCCCTGTTGAAGGAGTTCAATGATGGAAGCAATCCGACTGAACCGGTATCTGGCTTCCTGCGGGGTGTGTTCCAGAAGGGATGCGGACAAGCTGATCGAACAGGGACTTGTGACGGTTAATGGTGAGATGGCGGAGCCAGGCAGGAAGGTAACCGACAATGATCAGGTGGCTGTGCGCGGCAAGATAGTGTCATCACCCAATCAAAAGGTGGTGCTTGCCTACTATAAACCGGTCGGCGTCACCTGTACCGAGCGGGATGTCCATGCGGAGAAGACGGTGGTGCAGGCGCTGAAATATCCGGTTCGTCTGACCTATGCGGGGCGCCTCGATCGGG
>CAMXIF010000018.1 GCA_947243845.1 uncultured bacterium | reverse complement strand
ATGCCCTATGCAGAAATCATCTTCATCTCGGCTGTGAGCGGTCAGCGTCTTATGAAGCTTTATGACATGATTGATGCCGTATATGAGAATCATTCCATGCGTGTGGCAACGGGCGTACTCAATGAGATTATGGCGGAGGCGGTGGCCTTACAGCAGCCGCCTTCAGATAAGGGCAGAAGACTGCGGTTATATTATATTACCCAGGCGGCAGTAAAACCGCCCACCTTTGTAGTTTTTGTAAATGACAAGGAACTGATGCATTTTTCCTATCAGCGTTATCTGGAAAATCAGATCAGAGACACTTTTGGATTTATGGGTACTCCCTTAAAATTCATCATCAGAGAGAGAAAGGAAAACAAGTAAAAGTGGAACGGATAATTTGCGTACTGATCGGGTATGTGTTTGGACTCTTCCAGACGGCTTATATTTATGGGAGACTGCATGGAATTGATATCAGAAATTATGGAAGCGGTAACGCCGGTACCACAAATACTCTGCGGGTGTTCGGTACTAAGGCCGGACTTTTGGTGCTTGTGGGGGATATCATGAAATGCATTCTGGCAGTGGTGCTTGTGAGTTATCTCTTCGGCACTTCCCATCCGGGGATGGTTTATCTGCTTAAGATGTATGCGGCCATGGGGGCGATCATTGGGCACAACTTTCCTTTTTATCTGAAATTTAAAGGCGGAAAGGGAATCGCAGCCACAGCCGGATTGATTTTATCTTTTCATCCGTATCTGATTCCTGTAGGTGTGATTTTGTTTTTCGGGGTGTTTTTTACAACCCATTATGTTTCTTTAGGATCGCTTCTGGTGTATCTCGGCTTTATGGTGGAACTGGTGATTCTGGGGCAGAATGGGGTCTTTCATATGTCACAGCCGTATCTGAATGAGATGTATGCACTGGCTGGATTCCTGACAGTGATGGCATACTATAAACACAGGGAGAATATTAAGAGACTTCTCAGTGGTACGGAAAGAAAGACTTATTTGACACATAAGAGCGAGGGAGCGGAAGAAAAGAAAGAACATACTGAATAATGTTTAGTGTCAGGATACCGCGGCATCTTATCACAGCGGCTCATATATAGAAAGAGGATTCATGAAACTGTAGATTCGGGAAGGAAAGGTCAAGGAGGAAAATCATGGCTGATATCAGTATCATAGGTGCGGGAAGCTGGGGAACGGCATTGGCAGTTCTTCTTCATAAGAACGGGCATAAGATTACGGTCTGGTCCATTGTGGAAGCGGAGATTGAGATGCTTTGCAAAGAGCGCGAGCATAAAGATAAGCTGCCCGGTGTTAAGCTGCCGGATGATATGGTATTTACTACGAATCTGGAGGAAGCTGTGAAGGGTAAGGATGTGCTGGTTCTGGCAGTTCCTTCTCCTTATACCAGAACTACGTCCCATAATATGGCTCCGCTCGTAAAAGAAGGACAGATCATCGTCAATGTGGCGAAAGGGATAGAGGAGAGCAGTCTTTTGACGTTGTCACAGATTATTGAGGAAGAGATTCCCCAGGCGGTGGTAGCGGTGCTGTCCGGACCTTCCCATGCAGAGGAAGTAGGCCGTGGGATTCCCACAACAATTGTAGTCGGCGCCCGGAAAAAGGCAACGGCGGAGTATCTGCAGAATGTTTTTATGAATGAAGTGTTCCGCGTATATATCAGCCCGGATATGCTGGGAATTGAACTGGGTGCGGCGCTTAAGAATGTGGTGGCATTGGCAGCCGGTATTGCCGATGGCTTAGGATATGGGGACAATACCAAGGCAGCTCTGATCACCAGGGGTATTGCAGAGATAGCAAGGCTTGGTATGGCCATGGGAGGCAAGATTGAGACATTCAGCGGCCTGACCGGTATTGGCGATCTGATCGTGACCTGCGCATCCATGCACTCCCGTAACCGCCGTGCCGGTATTCTGATCGGCAAAGGTTATACTATGAAACAGGCCATGGACGAGGTGAAGATGGTGGTGGAAGGCGTTTATTCAGCTAAGGCAGCTATGGGGCTTGCGACCAAATATAATGTGCAGATTCCCATCATCGAACAGGTCAATAACATCCTCTTTGCAGGTATGCCGGTGGATGAGGCTGTAAAGCACCTGATGCTGCGGGATAAGAAGATAGAGAATCCGCTGATTCCGTGGGATGAGGAGAATTGATGAATTGGCTGGTAATGTATTTGCATAAAAGAGGCTGAGCATAGTGCTCAGCCTCTTTATATAATGTGTTTGTTCGTTCGAATCTGCCAACTGCGAAGCAGATTTCCGATCGGACAAAGTTCGTCCTCTATATCTGTTGACAGATTTCAGTGGTTGTCTTTAATTTATTCATGGAGTACAGATGTATTCCATCTACGCCATGTTCCTTCAGATCCCTGATCTGGCGCACAGCGAAGTCAATACCGGCCTTGCGCATATCCTCCTTATGTTCTCCATAGGTAGCGATGATATCTGCCAGTTCTTTAGGAACGGAAGAACCGGAGAGGGATACCGTGGTGCCAAGCTGTTTGGCTGTGGTGATGGGCATGATCCCCGCGTGAATGGGAACATCAATTCCCAGCGCACGCGCTTTTTCCAGGAAACGATAGAAGTATGTATTGTCAAAAAACATCTGGGTGATCAGGGAAGTGACGCCTGCGTCTACCTTTTCCTTCAGGTGCTTTAAGTCCGTCTCCATATCCGGGGCTTCAAAGTGTTTCTCCGGGTAGCAGGCGCCGGAAATCTGTAATCCGGTGTGAGCTTTTAAATGACGGATCAAATCCGTGGCGTAAAAGAATTCCCGTCTGTTAAACTGTTCATCAGTCATGTCTTTGGGCCTGTCCCCGCGCAGCGCCAGCACATGATTGACGCCGGCGTCTTGCAGCGCCGTACAATTTTTGGCAAGGTCTTCTCTGGTAAAACCCACGCAGGTAATGTGGGCTATGGCATCAATTTGAAGTTTCTTCTGGATATAAGAAGCAATCTCAATGGTTTTACCGGCATGAGAACCGCCTGCGCCGTAGGTACAACTGATAAAGTCGGGATGCAGTTTGGCGGTTTCGTTTAGAAATCCGAATATATTGTCAAATTCCTCTTCCTTTTTGGGTGGAAATATTTCAAATGAGAGACTGGTTTTATGATGTTTTATGGTTTGAGACATAGGACGGGTTCCTTTCTTGGTTTTTAAGCGATTGACATCTCAACAGATAGAAAATGCCTTGCTTTTACATCTGAAATATCGTAACATAAATTTATAACGTGTGCAATAACTGAAATCCATGAGACAGCCGGCACAAAATGGCGGAATGGATGGAAAATCAGGAAATAGGAACCGGAAAGGATATCAAAAATGGGAAATACAAAGTTTGAAAGTACGACTGATTATGTGGCTTCCGAGCAGCTTTTATCCAGCGTAAATGTTGCGATTGCTTTGAAAAAACCGCTGCTTGTAAAGGGAGAGCCAGGCACCGGTAAGACCATGTTGGCGCAGGCGATTGCCAATTCCCTGGGAAAGAAACTGATCATCTGGAATATCAAATCCACTACAAAGGCTCAGGATGGTCTTTACATGTATGACACAATCCAGAGACTCTATGACGGACAGTTCGGTGAGGAGGGTGTGGATGATATTGCCCATTACATTAAACTGGGTAAGCTGGGAGAGGCTTTTGAGTCAGAAGAGCAGGTAATCCTTCTGATTGATGAGATAGACAAGGCAGATTTAGAATTCCCCAATGACCTTTTGTGGGAATTAGACCAGATGGAATTTTATATCCATGAGACCAAGCGTACCGTGAAGGCAAAACACAGACCGATTGTAATCATCACTTCCAATGCGGAGAAGGAATTGCCGGATGCTTTCCTGCGCAGATGCATTTTCCATTATATTGATTTCCCGGATCAGACGCTGATGGAAGAGATTGTGAGAACCCATTATCCGGAGGTGGAAGATAAGCTGCTGAAGGATGCTATGGAAGTTTTCTACTGGATTCGTTCCATGAAGGATATCCGCAAGAAACCCAGTACTTCGGAACTGATTGACTGGATTAACGCTTTGCAGATTGGCGGAATATCTACGGACAGGCTGCGACAGGAACTGCCCTTTATCGGCGTGGTGGTCAAAAAGGACGAAGATCTGGAGACTGTCAGGACGAAGAAGGATTTTTAGCGAGAGGACACTATATGTTCAGTAAATTTTTCTATACCTTAAAGGACAAAGGATTGGAGGTTTCGTTAAGTGAATGGCTGACTTTACAGGAAGCGCTGGATCAGGGACTGTGTCACAGCAGTCTTACAGAGTTTTATTATCTGGCGCGGATGATTCTGGTGAAGTCCGAGACAGAGTTTGATAAGTTTGATATGGCTTTCGATGAAGTCTTTAAGGGTATTCAGTCGGAGAACGAAGTGGGCAAGAATATGATGCGCTGGCTGGATAAACCGGAGATGCAGGATGTGTTTGAGGAGATGCGTCATGAGATGAATCAGGAAGTGATTACCCTAGATAAAGAAGACGTGGAGAATAAATTCAAGGACAGGCTCCGGGATCAGAATGAGGAGCACAACGGCGGCAGCTACTGGATCGGAACCATGGGTAAGACTTCCTTCGGTAATATGGGCGGCAACATGGGCGGTATCCGGGTAGGCGGCACCACCGGTTATCAGTCGGCTTTTCAGGTAGTAGGAGCCAGGAAATACCGTGATTTCAGAAATGATAAGGTGCTGGATAACAGACAGTTCCAGATGGCGCTTCGGAAACTGCGGCAGTTTTCCAGCAAGCTGGATATTCCGGAGACGGAACTGGACATTAACGGTACGGTGGATGCCACCTGTAACAACGGCGGCTGTCTGCAGATCGTGATGGAGAAACCTCGCAAAAATGCGGTGAAACTGTTACTTTTGATGGATTCCGGCGGTACCATGATTCCTTATACAACCTTGTTGAATGAACTGTTCCATTCTGTGCATAAATCCAATCATTATAAGGATGTAAAGACTTATTTTTTCCACAACTGTATCTATTCGAATCTCTATAACACGCCGGAGTGTGAGAATGGGGATTGGATTGAGACAGAGTGGATGTTCCGGAATCTGGACAGTGATTATAAAGTGATCATTGTGGGGGACGCGGCTATGGCGCCAGAAGAATTATATTCCACCACAGGCAATTACAGAGGACCGAACGGAGGACTGTCCGGGATGGACTGGCTGCTTTTGATGAAGCGGCATTATAAAAAGATTGTGTGGCTGAATCCGAAGATGGCGCCGGGATATGCGCCTTGGCGGGAAGCGGAGACAGCGATCAAAGAGCTTTTTCCCATGTATAAACTGACGGTGGATGGGCTTAACCAGGCGATGATGAAATTGATGGTGACTCGGTGACGGGGATTTCCCGTCACCTTTTTTCGTCTTAGAGGAAGTCTGGGGAATCTATCATGCCGCTAATTTTTCACTTGACTTTAACGAGTAAAAGTGCTAAAGTGTTGAAGGTGGTTTTTTTGAGATAATGAGAAAGGAGACTGATCATGTCAGCTTTGGAGGAAATTCGCAGTCGTTTTCAAAATGATCATTTTGCTACAGATGCCACGGGTGTTATCATAGATGTCGCTGAACCGGGAAAGGCCGTTTGTTCTTTGACTTTGGAAGAGAAACATATGAATGAGAATCACGTTCCCATGGGAGGGGCTATTTTTACGCTCGCGGATATCGCCTGTGCCGTTGCAGCCAACGGGTATTCTGAGAAAAAGACAGTCAGTCAGCATGCGTCTATCACGTTTCTCTCCCCTGCGAAGGGGGCGCGGCTGATCGCGGAGGCTTCCTGTCTGCGGGCCGGACGTACCACTGCGCTGTATGAGGTGGATGTGAAGGATGAACTGGGTACTTATGTGGCCCATGCTACCATTAACGGGTATGTTATCGGATAAGACATGAAGGACGGTAAACGGATTAGATTCATAACAACTGATATAACATTTACATGTAAAAAGGAGGAGCCATATAATGGTAATTACAGAGTTTTTGGAGCGTAATGCCCGTCTGTACGGTTCGGATACTGCGCTGGTAGAGTTGAATCCCTCTAACGAGCGTGATAGTGCGGTTACCTGGCGGGAGGCAAGTCTCATCGAGAGTGCGGGGGACGGGGCTCCTTATCGCAGGGAATTAAGCTGGACGGATTTTGACAGGCGTGCCAATCGTTTTGCCAATCTGCTTTTGAGCCGTGGTTTGAAGCGGGAGACAAAGGTGGGTATCCTGATGATGAATTGTCTGGAATGGCTGCCCATCTATTTTGGAATCCTGAAGGCAGGCGGTGTGGCCGTGCCCTTAAATTTCCGTTATTCTTCGGAGGAGATTAAATACTGTCTGGAACTGGCAGATGTGGAAGTGTTGGTTTTCGGGCCGGAATTTATCAGCCGTATGGATGTGATAGCGAATCAACTGCCGGGCGTACGGATGATGTTCTTTCCAGGCAAAGGAGGGCCTTCCTATACGGAGGATTGTCTGAAACTGATGGGCTTTTGTTCTTCCAGTGCGCCGCCTGTGGCGCTTGAGGAGACGGATTATGCGGCGATTTATTTTTCTTCCGGCACCACCGGTTTCCCGAAAGCAATCCTGCATAACCATCGGGCCCTGCGTTCTTCCTGTGAGACGGAACAGAATCATCACGGACAGACGAAAGAGGATGTATTCCTCTGTATTCCGCCGCTCTATCACACGGGCGCTAAAATGCACTGGTTTGGTTCCCTGATCACGGCCAGTAAGGCAGTTCTCCTGCGTGGTGTGAAACCAGAATGGATCTTGAGGGCCGTTACGGAAGAGCAGTGCACCATCGTATGGCTGTTAGTGCCCTGGGCACAGGATCTTTTGGATGCGATTGATTCCGGACAGGTGGAGATGGGACACTATCTGCTGGAGCAATGGCGTTTGATGCATATTGGGGCGCAGCCTGTTCCACCCAGTCTGATTCAGCGGTGGCAAAAGCATTTCCCCCATCATCAGTATGATACCAACTATGGCTTAAGTGAATCCATCGGGCCCGGCTGTGTGCACCTGGGCGTGGAGAATATACATAAGGTGGGAGCCATCGGCAAACCAGGCTATCACTGGGAAGCAAAGATTGTGAATGAGCAGAGGCAGGAGGTGTCACAGGGCGAAGTGGGAGAACTTATTGTCCACGGTCCGGGTGTCATGCTTTGTTATTATAAGAATCCTGAAGCTACAGATGAAGTGTTAAAGGACGGATGGCTTTATACGGGAGATATGGCGCGGATGGACGAGGAGGGATTTATCTATCTGGTAGATAGGAAGAAAGATGTCATCATCTCCGGTGGTGAGAATCTTTATCCGGTGCAGATAGAAGATTTCCTGCGCAGGAATGATAAGATTAAGGATGTGGCTGTGATCGGCCTGCCGGATGCAAGACTCGGTGAGATTGCGGCAGCGATTATCGAGTTGAAAGAGGGTATCTCCTGTTCAGAAGAAGAGATTATGGAATTTTGCAAGGAACTGCCTCGTTATAAGCGGCCAAGAAAAGTTATTTTTGATAAAGTACCAAGAAATCCTACGGGTAAGATTGAAAAGCCGGTTCTCAGAGAGCGGTATTGTCATGGCAGCCTTGTAGAGGCGCAGATTATGAACTAAAAGAGGAAAGGCATTTCAACTGTGCGGGTTGTGTTGAAGGCAGGAATTTGTAGGGTGAGAAAGGAGTGATCATAAATGGATCTTTTTATTAAATTGTTAATGCTTGTCATATTTTTCGGGGTGATGATCGGCATCGGGCTTTACTGCCGCCGTCATGCTACCGATGTGAACGGATTTGTGCTGGGAGGCAGAAATGTGGGACCCTGGCTGACAGCTTTTGCTTATGGAACCAGTTATTTCTCGGCGGTGGTCTTTGTGGGTTATGCGGGGCAGTTTGGCTGGAAGTATGGAATTGCCGCTACCTGGGCCGGACTGGGGAATGCTTTTCTTGGTTCTTTGCTTGCCTGGGCTGTATTGGGAAGACGTACCCGTATCATGACACAGCATTTAAACAGCGCCACCATGCCGGAGTTTTTTGGGCAGCGTTTTGAGAGCAGGCCGTTAAAACTGGCGGCTTCGGCAATCATCTTTATCTTTTTAATTCCTTATACGGCCAGTCTTTACAATGGTCTGAGCCGGCTGTTTGGCATGGCTTTTGATATTGATTACAGTGTGTGTGTAATCGTGATGGCAGTGCTCACCGGCATCTATGTGATAGCGGGTGGTTATATGGCCACCGCCATCAATGATTTTATTCAGGGTATTATTATGATTTTTGGTATTGCAGCTGTGGTTATTGCAGTGTTAAACAGTCAAGGCGGTTTCCTGGCGGCGCTTGATAAGCTGGCGGCTGTAAGTGACGAGACGGTCTCAGCAGCTCCGGGTGTGTTCAATTCCTTTTTTGGACCGGATCCTGTGGGGCTTCTGGGCGTGGTAATCCTTACCAGCCTTGGTACCTGGGGACTGCCTCAGATGGTACAGAAGTTCTATGCCATTAAGAGTGAGAGCGCCATTAACAAGGGGATGATCATCTCCACCGTTTTTGCTACGATTGTGGCGGGCGGCTGCTATTTCCTGGGCGGTTTTGGCCGGCTTTTCAGCGACAAGATAGATATTGCGGCCAATGGTTATGACTCTGTAGTGCCTACTATGCTGTCAGGGCTTCCCACGATTCTGATTGCGGTGGTGGTTATTTTAGTGCTTTCTGCTTCCATGTCCACGCTATCCTCCCTGGTATTGGCATCAAGCTCTACCTTGACGCTGGACTTTATTAAAGGTAATATTATTAAGGAGATGGATGAAAAAGAACAGGTGAAATGGATGCGGGCTCTTCTGGTGGTGTTTATTGCAATATCCGTAGTGCTTGCACTGATTCAATATCGTTCTAATGTCACATTTATCGCGCAGCTCATGGGTGTGAGCTGGGGCGCGCTGGCTGGCGCTTTTCTTGCGCCTTTCCTCTATGGTCTATATTGGAAGCGTACGACCAAGGCGGCCTGCTGGGTAAGTTTTTTGTTCTCTACAGTAGTGATGTTAGCCAATATCTTTTTCCGTTCAAGTTTTCCTGCATACCTGCAGTCGCCGATCAACGCGGGCGCTTTCTGCATGTTGGCGGGGCTTGCGATCGTGCCTGTGGTAAGCATATTTACTAAGGCGCCTGACCAGAAGATACTGGAGGGGATATTCTCCTGTTACCATAAGAAGGTGACAGTTTCTGTGACAGATTCCATCGGTGATCAGTCTTAAGAAGCGATAAACGCTTTGGAATGGAGGAAAGTATGAAAACACTAATGCTTGGCAACGAAGCGGTTGCCAGAGGCCTCTATGAGGCGGGCTGCTGCTTTGTATCCAGTTATCCGGGAACGCCCAGTACAGAGATTACCGAGTGTGTAGCGAAATATGAGGAAGTGTATGCGGAGTGGGCACCCAATGAGAAGGTGGCGCTTGAAGCGGCGCTGGGCGCATCTCTTACAGGAAAGCGGAGTTTTTGCGCCATGAAGCATGTAGGATTAAACGTTGCGGCAGACCCTCTTTTTACCATCTCTTATACAGGGGTAAATGCAGGGCTGGTAATCGGTGTGGCCGATGATGCGGGGATGCACAGTTCCCAGAATGAACAGGATTCCAGACATTATGCAAAAGCATCGAAGATTCCCATGCTGGAGCCTTCTGACTCGGCAGAAGCGCTCAGTTTTGCTAAACTGGCTTATGAACTTTCGGAGAAGTTTGACACGGCAGTCCTGATCAAGATGTGTACCCGTGTCAGTCATTCCCAGAGTGTGGTGGAGACAGGAGAACGGGTGGTTCCTGAACAGAAAAAGTATGAGAAGAACCCCGCTAAATATATTATGATGCCGGTCAATGCCAAGAGACGGCACCCGGAGGTGGAGACGCGCACGAAAGCCCTGACGGAGTGGGCGGAGCAAACCGATATTAACCGGATTGAGCCAGGACAGGATACCAGTTGTGGCATCATCACCTCATCTACCTGTTATCAGTATGTGAAGGAAGCATTGGGAGATACCTATCCTGTGTTGAAACTGGGTATGATATGGCCAATGCCGCAGCAGAAGATAAAGGATTTTGCTGCTACGGTTGACAGATTGGTGGTGGTAGAGGAACTGGATGGATTTATTGAGGCACATTGTAAGAATCTGGGCCTCTCCGTATCCGGAAAAGATCTGTTTACCAATATTGGGGAACTGAGCCAGAATCTGGTGAAGGAGAAGCTGGGCGGCACGGTGCAGACAGGAACCTGTCTGGCGGAAGATATTCCGGCAAGACCGCCTGTGATGTGTGCGGGTTGTCCCCATCGCAGTATCTTCTATGTGTTGAAGAAGTTAAACCTGACGGTTCTTGGAGATATCGGCTGTTATACACTGGGCGCTGTGGCGCCTTTAGGAGCCATTGATACGACTGTCTGCATGGGCGCCTCGGTGTCAGGACTTCATGGCTTTGTCAAAGCAGGTGGTGAAGAGATGGAGGGACGGACTGTGGCGGTCATTGGAGACTCCACATTTATCCATTCCGGTGTCACGGGCCTGATCAACATTGCCTACAATGAGTCCAATGCTACGGTGATCATATTAGATAATTCTATTACAGGCATGACAGGGCATCAGCAGAATCCTACCACAGGTTATAACCTGAAAGGAGATCCCTGTACGAAGATTGATCTGGAGAGTCTGTGCCATGCAGTGGGAATTCAACGTGTGCGCGTAGTGGATCCCTACGATATGGATACCTGTCAGAAGGTTATCAAAGAAGAATTGGCAGAAAAGGAGCCTTCGGTCATCATATCCCGCCGTCCCTGCGCCTTGTTAAAATACGTGAAACATCCCGGCCCAATCTGTTCCGATCCGGAAAAGTGTAAGGGGTGTAAGGCATGTATGAATATCGGATGTCCGGCTATCAGCATGGTGGACGGTAAGGCGAAGATAGATGCAACGCTCTGTGTAGGATGCGGCGTCTGTGAACAGCTTTGTAAGTTTGACGCCCTGGGTGCGAAAGAGTAAGGAGGTCAGATCGTATGGAGACGAAAAATATTATGATCGTGGGGGTAGGCGGACAGGGTACCCTGCTTGCCAGTAAACTGCTGGGACGTCTGCTTCTTGGAAAAGGATATGATGTGAAAGTCAGTGAGGTACATGGAATGAGCCAGCGGGGCGGAAGCGTTGTCACCTATGTACGGTGGGGAGACCGGGTGTGTTCTCCCATTATAGACAAGGGACAGGCGGACTGCGTACTCTCCTTTGAACTGCTGGAAGCGGCCCGCTATACGGAATATGTCAAACCGGGTGGCAGGATTATTGTCAATAGCCAGCAGATCAATCCCATGCCCGTGGTCGCGGGAGCAGCATCTTATCCGGAGAATCTGGTGGAAAAGATAGCTGGTCTTGGGATTCAGGTGGATGCCTTTGATGCTCTGACTTTGGCAGAGGAGGCAGGGAGCAGTAAGGCTGTGAATCTGGTGTTGATGGGCAGACTTTCCAAACACTTTGAGTTTACGACACAGGAGTGGATGGAGGCAATCGAGCACAGTGTACCGCCCAAATTTCTGGAAATGAATAAAAAAGCATTTGCACTTGGACAGAGTGCATGAAAGATGTAAGATGCCGTGAAGCGGCGGCGTGACAGTTAACGGGAAGCAAACAGAATCGGGAGGTCAAAAATATGGAACGGTATTACCAAAAAGAGATTGAAACTGCGGACAGGGAGCAGATTCTTGCATGGCAGAATGAGCGGCTGGTAAAACAGGTGCGCCATGTGTGGGACAATGTACCCTACTACCGCACAAAGATGGAGGAGAAGGGCGTTACGCCTGAGGATATCCAGAGTGTGGAAGACCTGCACAAGCTGCCCTTTTTAACAAAGGATGATCTGCGGGAGGCTTATCCCTACGGACTTCTGGCCGAGCCTTTGAAGGACTGTGTTCGCATCCAGTCCACATCCGGCACTACCGGGCGCAGGGTGGTGGCCTTTTATACCCAGCATGATGTGGATTTATGGGAGGATTGCTGCGCACGCGCCATTGTGGCTGCAGGCGGCACCAATGAGGATGTCTGTCATGTGTGCTATGGCTACGGCCTTTTTACCGGAGGACCGGGATTAAATGGCGGCAGTCATAAGGTGGGATGCCTGACACTTCCTATGTCATCGGGCAATACCGATCGTCAGCTGCAGTTTATGGTGGATTTAGAGGCAACCATTCTCTGCTGTACGCCTTCTTATGCGGCTTTTCTGGCGGAGAGCATACATGAGCGGGGACTGCGGGATAAGATTAAATTGAAGGCAGGAATCTTTGGCGCAGAGGCATGGAGTGAGGAGATGCGTCAGGACATTCAGAATAAGCTGGGCATCAAGGCGTATGATATTTACGGCCTCACGGAGACCAGTGGTCCTGGTGTTTCCTTTGAGTGCAGCGAACAGACAGGCATGCACATCAATGAAGATCATTTTATAGCGGAGATTATCGATCCGGACACAGGAGAGGTGCTTCCGGAAGGCAGTAAGGGAGAACTGGTATTTACGGCTATCACCAAACAGGCTTTCCCGCTTCTGCGTTATCGTACCAGAGACATTTGTGTCCTGAGCAGAGAAAAATGTTCCTGCGGCCGTACCCATGTGAAGATGAGCAAGCCCATGGGCAGAAGCGATGATATGCTGATTGTCAAGGGTGTCAATGTATTCCCGTCCCAGATTGAGACAGTGCTGTTAGAACAGGGATACCCGGCGAACTACCAGATTATTGTGGATCGTGTGAATAATTCCGATACGATTGAAGTTATGGTGGAGATGACGCCTGAGAACTTCTCTGATAATCTGGGTAAGATTACAGAGATGGAGAAAGGACTGGTGTCAGCGCTCAAGGCTATGCTGGGCATCTATGCAAAGGTACGTCTGGTGGCGCCCAAGTCCATTACCAGAAGTGAAGGTAAGGCAGTGCGTGTGATCGATAAGCGTAAAATTTAACTGGAAATTTGAACATGATTGAAAGGAGCTGGGTTATAAATATGACAATACCTCAAATATCTGTATTTCTGGAAAACAAAGCGGGACAGCTTGCGGATATTACCCATATTCTGTCAGAGAATCAGGTAAACATGCGGGCAATCAATATTGCAGAGACAGCGGATTATGGTGTCCTGCGGCTGATTGTGGACGATGCATCCAAGGCTTCTGCCATTTTGCTGGAGCAGGGCTTTATTCTGACCATGACCCCTGTAGTGGGAGTGGCGGTTCCGGATACGCCAGGCGGCTTGAGTAAGGTACTGGGAGTGATTTCTGACGCCAGTATTGATGTAGAATATATGTATTCTGTTTTCGGGCAGAAGGATGGGCAGGCTTGCATGATCTTCCGTGTAGCGGATGCAGAAGGACTGACAGCGGTTCTGGAAAAGGACGGCATTGGTACGATAGCGGGAGAAGATTTAGGACTTCATTAAAAGCGATCAGCGAAGAATGAATCGCTGTGGAATTTGAATTAAAAAGTAGTTGACAAACAGAAAAATATCATATACATTATAAGGCAGTAAAGTTTTATAATAATATATGACAGGCGTTGATAAGAACAAGTAGTGAATCAGGGAACGGACAGAAAGCAGCCGGTGGATGAGAGGCGCGCGGGAACTTTTTCATGAATACATCTTGGAGCTTCATGGCAGAATAGAGTTGATGTAGGGTCGAGGGAGACAGACAGTTACAGTTTTCTTAGTAGGTCATGACGGAGGCTGCACGTTATAGCAGGAAAGTATCATCTTGAATAGTGTAATATGCGCTGTTTAATGATTGTACTCGATGAGGCAGACGATGTGAGTCGTTTGTGAAATTAGGTGGTAACACGAGTTTAACCCTCGTCCTGATACAGGACGAGGGTTTGTTGCGTCTGTTCATACAGGAAAATGATGCAATCAGAAAAGTGAAAGGAAGGGACACAAAATATGGGAATTTATGAAGAATTACAGGCGAGAGGACTTCTGGCACAGCTGACGGATGCTGATGAAATCCGCGATCTGATCAATAACGGAAAGGCTACATTTTATATCGGTTTTGACCCTACGGCGGACAGTCTGCATGTGGGGCACTTTATGGCGTTGTGTCTGATGAAACGTCTGCAGGAAGCGGGGAATAAACCCATTGCCTTAATCGGTGGCGGTACGGCCATGATCGGTGACCCTTCCGGGCGTACGGATATGCGATCCATGATGACAAAAGAGACCATCGAACATAACTGTGAGTGCTTTAAGAAACAGATGAGCCGGTTTATTGATTTTTCAGAAGAAAAGGCGATGATGGTCAATAACGCGGATTGGCTGTTAGACTTAAATTATGTGGAGTTTATCAGGGAGGTGGGAGCCTGCTTTAGCGTCAACAATATGCTTCGGGCAGAGTGCTATAAGCAGAGAATGGAAAAGGGCTTAAGTTTCCTTGAGTTTAATTACATGATTATGCAAAGTTATGACTTCCTGGAACTTTATAAGAGATATGGCTGTAATATGCAGTTTGGCGGGGATGATCAGTGGAGTAACATGCTGGGCGGTACGGATCTAATCCGGCGGAAGCTGGGCAAGGACGCTTACGCTATGACTATTACACTGCTTATGAATTCCGAAGGCAAGAAGATGGGTAAGACACAGAAAGGAGCGGTCTGGCTCGATCCCAACAAAACAACGCCTTTCGAGTTTTATCAGTACTGGAGGAATGTAGATGATGCTGATGTCCTCAAATGTATGCGGATGTTAACTTTCCTGCCTTTGGAACAGATTGATGAGATGGACAGCTGGGAGGGAAGCCAGTTGAATGAGGCCAAAGAAATTCTCGCTTATGAATTGACGAATCTGGTGCATGGTGAGGAGGAAGCGCAGAAGGCCAAAGAGGCATCAAGAGGGCTTTTTGCAGGCGGCGGAAGTCTGGAAAATATGCCAACGGTGACACTTTCTGAGGAGGATTTCAGGGATGGCGTTATTGATATCCTGGGGATTCTGGTAGCGTCCGGACTGGCAGCATCACGTTCGGAAGCCCGCCGGGCTGTGGAGCAGGGCGGTGTGTCCGTTAAGGGTGAAAAAGTAGGCGATGTCAAGACTGTTTACAGCAAAGAGGATATTACAGCAGAAGATTTTATTGTCAAAAAAGGCAAAAAGAGCTTTAAGAAGATTCTGGCATAAAAGCCGGAGCAGATATGGAGGATTGTGGAAGGCCACACGGATATGTATATTCGGAGAGAAAGCATGGAGAGGTAGCGGATATGGAAAAGAGAGCAAAAGGAAGAACATTGATGTCCTATGCACCAGATATCAAGGTGGTGGATTGTACTTTGCGGGACGGTGGTCTTGTGAATGATTTCTTTTTTACAGATGAGTTTGTGAAGGCGTTATATATTGCAAATATCAAGGCCGGCGTTGATTATATGGAGTTTGGTTACAAGGCGTCTAAAGAAATGTTTGATGTAAACAAGTTCGGCAAATGGAAATTCTGTGATGATAAGGATATCCGGGCTGTTGTCGGGGACAACAAGACGGATATGAAAATTGCAGTGATGGCGGATGTTGGCCGGTGTGATTTTAGGAAGGATATCCTGAATAAGAAGGACAGTCCAATCGATCTGGTGCGTGTTGCCACTTATATCAACACCATCCCGGCGGCAGTAGAGGTGATTGAAGACTGTACGAAAAAAGGTTATGAGACTACCGTCAATATCATGGCAATTTCCAAATCCAACGAGACAGATTTGGATGCTGCCCTGGAATTGCTGGGACAAAGCAGCGTAGGTACCATTTATCTGGTGGACAGCTATGGTTCGCTCTATCCGGAGCAGGCAAGGCGTCTGGCGGATAAATACCTGGAGGTAGCAGCGAAATATAATAAGAAAGTAGGCATACATGCCCACAACAACCAGCAGCTCGCGTTTGCCAATACGGCGGAAGTTATCATCATGGGTGTCAGCTATCTGGATGCCACTGTGAGTGGTATGGGCCGGGGATGCGGCAACTGCCCCAGTGAACTGCTGTTAGGATTTTTGAAGAATCCGAAATATAATATCAATCCGATTCTAAATTTTGTGGAGAAGCAGATTGTTCCCTTGCGGGAGTCAGGGGTAACATGGGGATATGATGTACCCTATCTTTTGACGGGGATTTTAAACCAGCATCCGAAGTCTGCCATCCAATTTATGAAAGAAGAACGGAAAGATTATTATGAGTTTTATCTGGAACTTCTAGAGAATTTCTAGGCGGATACAGACATAAGTTATTCAGGAGAAGATAAGGATGAAGCAAAAGAAGAAGCAGGATTTAGAATTTATCGACCTGGACGAAAATGAAAGTGCTTACGAAAACGAAAGTGACTACGAAAACCAAAGTGATTACGAAGACGAATATGAAGATGAATATGAAGACGATTACGAGGACGCGTATGAAGCGGAATATGAGTCTTTGGCAGGTTGGAAAGAATTTATTTCCGCAAAGGTTTTGATTATAATAATAACGATTGTTATTATTATGGCAGCATTTTTACTGCTTATGTTGAAACGTAATCATACAGAGGATGCAGAGGGGATCGTACCGGCGATGGAGGAGATGACCGGGGAAGGACTGCAGACAGAGCAAATGCAGGATGAGCAAGTACAGGATCAGGCCGGACAGAGTCTTCCGGATGCTGCAGGGGAAAAGCAATCGAATACCGAAGGGGCGGAAAATACCGATCAAGAGGCGGACGTGCCGGTACAAGGAGCGGAGGATCCGCAGACGGAAACCATGAGTACGCAGCAAGGTACAGCGGTGGATGTGACAGAACTGCTGTCCTCCGGTGCAGTAGCAGAGACAGAAGAAATAACACTTGGTATTGATGTGGCCAGGTATCAGGGAACCATAGACTGGGCGCAGGTGGCAGCTTCGGGAATAGAATTTACCATGGTGCGCGTGGGATATCGTACGGACAGTACACGAGAAATCTGTGCGGATACCAATGCCAGATATAATATGCAGGAAGCCCAGAAGCATGGAATTAAAGTAGGAGCTTATTTTTTCTCAACGGCCACAAGTAAGGAAGAAGCAGTAGAGGAAGCAGACTGGGTGGCGGATTATATTTCACAGTATCAGATTACCTATCCGGTGGCTTATGACTGTGAAGGTTTTGACAGGCCGGAAAGTGCCCAGTATGCATTGACTAAGACAGAGCGCACAGATATTGCCATTGCCTTTCTGGAGCAGATCTATAGTCGCGGCTATACGCCCATGTTCTACTCGTCCATGGGAGAACTGACCGGAGAAGCCAAGTGGGAGACTTCACGGATTGAAAACACCTATAAGGTTTGGGTTTCCCAATATCCAACAGAGCCTTATCCGCAGACAAAGAAGTCTTCTTATGCCGGCAGTCATGCCATGTGGCAGTATACCAATCGGGGAACGGTTGCGGGCATTGACAGGCCTGTGGATGTAAACATTGCCTATTTCGGTTATGAAGGCACAGCAGAGGCTATCAATGAAGAGGCGCCGGAGGAAGCGCAGGCGGATGTGGAGGCGTTGATGAACTTTACGGAAGTAAGTGAGGAAGTAACGGCCAAGGATTCTACGAATCTGCGAAACATCCCCAGCCAGGGAAGTGACAGTACGGTAGTGTATACACTGCCAAACGGAGAGACTCTTATGAGAACCGGTATCAGTGACAGTGGTTGGTCAAGGCTTACATATAACGGACAGATTGTGTATGCCGTGTCCAGCTATCTGACAACGGATTTATCCTATCAGACACCCCAGGAAGGAGCCGGCAGCGGGGATGGATTAAAGACAAGGTTTGAGGAAAGAAATGAACAGGTGACGGCTAAGATTGAAGTCAATCTCCGTACATTGCCCAGCGTAACGAATCCGGATGCTGTGGTAACGGCGGTACTTCACAATGACGAGTACGTGACCAGGACGGGAATCAATGAAGCATATGGATGGTCCAGAGTAGATTATAATGGACAGACACTATACTGTATCAGTAGTTATTTAATACAGTAAGAACAGTAGGGAGGATGTAGATGAGAACAAATATTGCCCAGAAACAATTTGATGAAGAACGGGCGTTATATAATTTGCAGCAAGCGGATGTATCGGAATGTATTTTTGCCGGTCCGGCAGATGGAGAGTCTGTGCTGAAAGAATCCAGAGATGTGAATCTGTACAAATGTACGTTTTCACTTCGTTATCCTCTGTGGCATGTGAAAGGTTTCACAATGGAGGATTCTACCATGGATGAACTGACACGGGCGGCAATCTGGTATGCAGAGGACGGTGTGATCAGGAAATCTGTGCTGGGCGGCATCAAAGCGGTCAGAGAGTGTACAGGAATACGTCTTGAGCATTGTAAGGTAGTATCCCAGGAATTTGGATGGAAATCCAGCGATATTGTGTTAAAGGATACGGAAATCACTTCCGAATATCTGTTTTTTGACAGTCGGGATGTGAGATTGGAAAATGTGAAAATGCATGGTAAATATTCCTTTCAGTATATGAAGGATCTGGAAATTACAGATAGCGTCCTGGATACCAAAGATGCTTTCTGGCACAGCGAGAATGTGACGGTCAGAAACAGTGTGGTGAAGGGAGAATATTTAGGTTGGTTTTCCGATGGACTAACTCTGATCGACTGTAAAATCAGTGGTACACAGCCGCTATGTTATTGTAAGAATCTGAAATTGATTAACTGTACCATGGACGATACGGATCTTTCCTTTGAATATTCTGATGTGGAAGCGGATGTGCGGGGGCATGTGATCTCTATTAAGAATCCACGGTCGGGTAGCATTACAGTGGACAGCGTGGGTGAGATCATTCGAGAAGATCCGGTGATGGAGTGTACGGGGCAGGTTATTATCCGTGGATAGGAAGAGAAGATATGAGACAGGGTGACAAGGCGGGAATCGTATGCTGTTCCAATGGACTGAACAAGAATCGCAGCAATGAAGTGGAAGGATTAATGCTAGCCCTAATGGAAATTGGGATTACACCTGTAATTAGTGACCATATTTATACGAGAAATCTGGTGTTTTCGGGAACCGGAATGGAGCGTGCCAGGGCACTGATGCACTTTTATGAGGATGACAGTATAAAAGCGATTTTTGACATATCCGGAGGAGATATTGCCAACGAGATCCTGCCTTATCTGGATTATGACGTGATCAGGGAGCATCCCAAGCAATTTTGGGGATACAGCGACCTGACCACAATAATAAATGCTGTTTATACCAAAACGGGTCATACAGGGGTTCTTTATCAGGTAATGAATCTGCTTCGGGATGAAAGTGGTGCCCAGCGCAAGAATTTTGCCGATACTGTATTGAAGGAGGAGGATTCCCTGTTTTCTTTTCCCTATCAGTTTGTGCAGGGAGAACACATGGAAGGGATTGTGGTGGGCGGCAATATGCGGTGCCTGCTGAAACTGGCGGGCACAGATTATTTTCCGGACATGACGGATAAGATTCTGGTTCTGGAAGCGCTTGGAGGAAGTTTACCGCAGTTTGTGACTTATTTAAGCCAGCTTAAGTGTATGGGTGTATTTGCCCGTGTTAGCGGTATTTTATTGGGAACCTTTACACAGATGGAGACGGAGAACATTCGCCCGGATATCATCACACTGGTGCAGGAATATGCAGGTGATCTTCCGATTGTAAAGACATCAAAGATTGGACATGGCTCGGATTCCTGCGGTGTGATGATTGGGGCGTATAGAACTTTTCATAAGGATTGAGATTTTATACGATACAGCTTATATATGATAGCTATGTTCTTAATTCAGGTACAGTTTCTTTAAATTTTCCATTTTACAGCAAGCATTGACTAATAAGGAATCCAGTATGGTGACAGCCATCATGGATTCCACCACGACCACGGCCCGTGGTACAATGACGGGATCGTGGCGCCCTTTTATGGAAATCTCAATTTCTTCTCCCTTTTGATTTACGGTCTGCTGAGGAGAGAAGATAGAAGGCGTAGGCTTGATGTGGGCGCGCAGTATAATGCGGGAACCATCACTGATACCGCCAAGGATACCGCCTGCATGATTAGACGACTTGATGACATGATTGTCCTGTATTCGAAATGGGTCGTTGTTTGCTGAGCCACGGTGCAGAGCAGCGTCCACGCCATCGCCGATTTCTACGGCTTTGACGGCGCCGATGGACATAATGGCTTTTGCAAGATTGGCATCCAGTTTCTCGAAGACCGGATCTCCCAGACCAGCAGGCATACCGTCCACGACACATTCAATAACACCGCCTACGGAATCGTATTCTTTCATGCAGTCGGCCAGATATTTCTCTGCCAGGACGGATGCTTCCCTATCCGGCATGGCCGTGGGGGTCTCCAGGATAGCGCTGGCATCAAAGTTTTCCCTGGAGATGGTAATGGGGCCGATAGAACGTGTGTAGGCACGCAAATGGATGCCAAATTCTGACAGTGCTTTGGCGGCAATGGCGCCTGCAGCTACACGGCCGATGGTCTCCCTGCCGGAGGAACGTCCGCCGCCCCGATAGTCACGGAAACCGTATTTTTGGTCAAAGGTGTAATCAGCATGGCCAGGACGATAATAGCTGGATATCTCGCTGTAATCTCCGGAGCGTTGGGAAGTGTTCTGAACCAGCATGGAAATAGGTGTGCCGGTAGTCCTGCCTTCAAAGACGCCGGATAGGATTTGTACTTCATCGGCTTCCTTACGGGGGGTTGCTATCCTGGTCTGACCGGGTTTTCTTCTGTCCAGATATGCCTGGATGTCACTCTTATCAAGAGAAAGGCCTGCAGGACAGCCATCGACCACGACACCAAGCGCCGCGCCATGGGACTCTCCCCAGGTGGTGAGTTGAAAGATAATTCCTAGTGATGAACCTGCCATTGTATTCCCTCTTTCTGTAATATTGTGCAATTTTCAGAAAATATTATGCAGGTTATCCTGCATAATTAAATAACCAATGAAATATAAAATGCATATTTAATATTGATGATAGAAAAATTGCATGGATTCTTTTGAGAACAACTGCTATATAAAGTAAACCAATTCGCCTATGTAGCATATCATATTTAGAAATAAAAATAAATATGGAGACGGTAAAACTATAAAAAGTTTAAAGATTTACATAAAAAGACTGTACAAATAAATTTTATATGTTATGATATAAAATAGGTTTACATATTAACTTATGGTGAGGAGTTTCATGAAGAAGACATTTCGGGAAAATGTGATAGCGAAATTCACAGGTATCGCCAGAAAGCATGAGATATTAAAATATTCCTGTCTTACGGCGGTAGCTGTTGTTTTGTTCTTTTATCATATTTTTATGCATTTTGTGAATAATGGAAAACGTTATGTAAGCGTTGCTTTTGTGTTTGTCTTCTTTATGAGCAGCTGCAGTTTTTCTTTTGCGGTGTTTGCAGAGCGTACCGGATTTATCAGTGCCCAGGAGACTTACAGTGCAATCGTTGAGGATTCAGATATTACCTTGGCGGAACAGCCGGTAGAACCGCAGGAAAAGATAACTTTGGAAGAGAATAAAGGCGCCTCGGAATGTGATACAACGGAAGAGGAAGAGATCGTGACGGCCTATTCTCTGGAGGATCTGCTGGCAAGCCATGAGGGAGAAACCTATCAAGCGCCGGATCAAGCGGTGGAGATGACGGGAGAAGAGTATGTGTTTGATTCCTCAGACTGGCGTCTGGTATTGATCAATAAGCAGCATCCGATTCCGGAAGATTATGATTTTACACTGGGGACATTTACAGCCGGAATGCGCTGTGATGAGCGTATCATTGACGATCTGCTTTTGATGATGCAGGCTGCTAAGAACGAGGGTGTTAATCTGGAAGTTTGCTCGCCGTATCGAGGGGATAACCGGCAGGAGTATCTTTTTAATAGGAAGATAAAGAATTATATGGGACAGGGGATGTCCTACATGGAAGCCTATAAGACGGCATCTCAGATTGTTACGGTGCCGGGGGCAAGTGAACATCAGGTCGGACTTGCGCTGGATATATGGAGTGATAACTATAAATCTCTGGATAAGGGATTTGAAGATACGGAAGCGGGCAAGTGGCTGGCAGAACATAGTTATGAATATGGTTTTATTCTGCGTTATCCTGAGGGGAAGGAGTATATTACCAGTATTGAGTATGAACCATGGCATTTCCGTTATGTGGGCAGGGAGGCAGCCATGACCATGAAGCAGGATAACATCTGTCTGGAAGAATTTTGGGATAAGTATTTATAATGATAGAATTATGAGGTTCGTATGTACAAGATATTGAAGCGGGAAGGCAGCGCCAAGCGTGCCGAGTTTACTACGGTGCATGGTACAATTCAAACGCCGGTTTTTATGAATGTGGGTACAGTGGCGGCCATCAAAGGAGCCGTCTCCACGGAGGATCTGGAGGGCATCGGCACTCAGGTGGAGCTTTCCAATACCTATCATCTGCATGTGCGCCCCGGTGATCAGGTCATAAAGAAACTGGGCGGGCTGCATAAATTTATGTCCTGGGACAAGCCGATTCTTACAGATTCAGGCGGATTCCAGGTCTTTTCACTGGCGGGACTGCGCAAGATTAAGGAAGAGGGGGTGTACTTTCATTCCCATGTGGACGGGCGTAAGATCTTTATGGGTCCGGAGGAGAGTATGCAGATTCAATCTAATCTGGCTTCTACCATTGCCATGGCTTTTGATGAGTGCCCTTCCAGTGTAGCAGAGCGAAAATATGTGGAGGATTCCGTGGCGCGTACTACCAGATGGCTGGTACGCTGTAAGAATGAAATGAAGCGTCTGAATGGACTTCCGGACACCGTCAATCCCGGACAGCTTCTCTTCGGGATTAACCAAGGGGCTGTCTTTGATGACATTCGGATTGAGCATGCTAAGAGAATTTCAGAACTGGACTGTGACGGCTATGCGATTGGCGGTTTGGCGGTGGGAGAGAGCCATGAACAGATGTATCATGTGATTGAGGAGACTGTGCCTTATCTGCCGAAGGACAAACCCACTTATCTGATGGGCGTGGGGACGCCGGCCAATATCCTGGAAGCGGTGGAGCGCGGTGTAGATTTCTTTGATTGTGTCTATCCTACCAGAAACGGCAGACACGGACATCTGTATACGAATCAGGGCAAGATTAATCTCTTTAATGCGAAATATGAATTGGATGATCGGCCTATAGAGGAGGGTTGCCAATGTCCGGCCTGTCGGCGTTATTCCAGGGCTTATATCAGACATCTGCTCAAGGCCAAGGAGATGCTGGGCATGAGATTGTGTGTGCTGCACAATCTGTATTTCTATAATACTATGATGGAAGAAATCAGGAACGCCCTTGATGAAGGGAATTTTGTTTCTTATAAAAAGAGTAAGCTGGAGGGCATGAAAATGTCCCAAACATAAAATTTCTGTGAAAAGGCTTGTTTTTGCGAATTAAATTGTGTATGATATGCTTTAGACTTTTGATGAAAAGATAACGGAGGAAATTATAATGGGATTATTATTATCGGCTGATACAGCGGCTGCTACAGGCAGTGGTCTGGTCATGATCATCTATATTGTGGTCATTGTTGCGTTCATGTATTTTCTGATGGTACGTCCGCAGAAGAAAGAGCAGAAGAGGGTGGCGGCCATGCTGGCGGATATGAGTGTTGGCGATGTGGTTCTTACAACCAGCGGATTTTATGGTATTGTGATTGATATTACGGATGACACTCTCATCGTGGAGTTCGGCAATAATAAGAACTGTCGTATTCCGATGCAGAAATCTGCGGTGGCACAGGTTGAGAAAGCGGAAACAGAATAAGTTAAAAAAATATTTGATATAGTATTGACAACGGGCAATATTTGATGTAGAATTGCATGCTGTGTGAGGGCACACGACAGAATACTATTGCGTAAATGGAGGAGATAGTAGTTATGAAGAGAAAAGCAGTAAAAGCAATTTTATGTGCAGCACTTATGGCGCTTACCCTGTCTATGACAGCATGCGGCGGTTCTGATGATGCATCTAAGGGTACAGACGCAGCAACTGAGGAAGAAGCTGAAGCACCAGAGGAAGAGAAAGAGGAGCCTAAGGCGGAGGAACCTGAAGCAGAAGAACCCGAAGCGGAGGAGCCTGAAGCAGAAGAACCCGAAGCAGAAGAGCCTGAAGAGGAAGAGACAAATGCTTCTGGTCAGACATTAGAAGAGTATTTGAATTCCACACCCGGTGCTATGGAAGCGGTTGAGGCGCAGATTGCCGGTGCGAGCGGAGATAGTCTGAGTGTAACATCGGAAATAAAGGAAAATGATTTTATCTTTAACTTTACCTTAGATGCATCACTTGTTACCGATGATGCTGCGGCGCAGTTAGAGGCAGGATTGGATGCAACAGAATCTGTGTTCGAGCAGATGGCTGCTCAGATGGATGAGGTGATTGAGCAGGAAGGTGCAGTGCAGATTGTAATTAAATATCTTGATCCCGATGGAAATGTTCTGGCAGAGAGAGGATTTAAGGCACAATAACCAATCGGGCAAGTTCGATTGAGAGAGAAATTAACTTTAAAAGACCGTATCGATAAGGATGCGGTCTTTTCTATTACTTGACAGAAAGAGGTATATCCGTCAGAATAGTAAATGGAAGATAAAATACATAGAGGGATCGTCAGATCGGAAAGGAGCACTATGAAAAGAAGATTTGTAAAATTTCTGACAGTAACAGCTGCTATGATAAGTGTATTGTCCATGAGCATGACAGTTTGCGCCGCAGAGAACTATACGGTGGCACAGGGGGATCATTTAATGAAGATTGCCCAGGACAAGTACGGAGACAAGGATCAGTGGAATATCATTTTTGAAGCGAACAAAGATACGATTAAGGAGCCGACCAAGATTTATCCGGGGCAGGTGATCGTGATTCCTGATCTTGCAGAAGTGCCAGTGGTTTCTGCTGTAGAGTCTGAAGCAGCGCCTGCACCCGAGGCGCCGGTTGTACAGCCTGAAGCAGTACCAGCACCTACAGCGCCTGCTGCAACGCCTGAAGTAGCAGCACCGGCAGCGCCTGAAGCGGCACCGGCACCTGAGGCACCGGCAGTACAGCCTGCACCGGCAGCACCTGCAGGGATGACTTTGGAGGAGTATAGTAAGGATCCTCAATTTAAGAAGATGCTGGATGCTGAAATGCAGGCATTTTCAGGAAGCGGTATGGAGTTCACTGTCGTATTTCAGGAGAATACCATGGCGGTTATCGTGACGATTACAGACTCCACCTATCTTATAGATGGAATAGAAGATGCATTAAATGCAGGCCTGGATGCAGTAGAGCCTTTGGTGGAAGAGATGATAGATATGATAGAGGATGAACTGGGGAATCCCGGAAACGCCTCAGTAATATACAGCTATCAGACAGCGGACGGCAGAGTACTTGCACAGAGGGCATTTACAGTTAAATAGTGGATCAAACAGGAACATGACAGGCCGGATCAGCAATGATCCGGCTTTTCCATATTGAAATTTATACGGGAATAGTCTATGATATATAAGTGATATTTTGCGATTCTATGGCTTTATGATAACAGGATGAATGTGCGGCCGGACAGGCGCGCGGGAATGGAGGAATCTATGGAACTTAGGATAACCTGTATTCCGGGAGATGGGATTGGCCCGGAAATCGTAGCAGAGGCGAAGAAAGTGCTTGACGCTGTGGCGGTAAAATATGGTCATGTAATGCGTTATACTGATATTTTGATGGGGGGAGCCTCTATTGATGTACATGGCGTACCGTTGACGGAGGAAGCGGTGGAGACCGCTAAGAGTGCAGATGCAGTGCTGATGGGATCAATTGGCGGCGATACGACTACTTCGCCCTGGTATAAATTGCCGCCCAATTTACGACCGGAGGCAGGTCTTCTTGCAATCCGCAAGGCTCTGAATCTGTTTGCCAATCTGCGGCCGGCAGTGTTGTACGAGGAACTGGCAGGAGCATGTCCGCTGAAAGAAGAAATTTCTGCGGCAGGATTTGATATGATGATCATGCGGGAATTGACGGGAGGACTTTATTTCGGAGAACGTAAGACGATTGAGGAGAATGGGGTGCGCAAAGCCATTGACACCCTCACATATGATGAGAATGAAATTCGCAGAATTGCCATCAAGGGATTTGACATTGCCAGAAAGCGCCGTAATAAGGTGACCAGTGTGGATAAGGCCAATGTGCTGGATTCTTCCAGACTCTGGCGCAAGGTGGTGGAAGAAGTGGCAGTGGATTATCCAGATGTGACATTAGAACATATGCTGGTGGACAACTGCGCCATGCAGTTGGTGAAAGATCCGGCTCAGTTTGATGTAATCCTGACAGAGAATATGTTTGGCGATATCTTATCGGATGAGGCGAGTATGGTAACCGGTTCTATCGGCATGCTGGCATCGGCCTCTTTAAATGACACGAAGTTTGGCCTGTATGAACCGAGTCACGGTTCCGCACCGGATATTGCAGGACAAGATATTGCGAATCCGATCGCCACGATATTATCCGCATCTATGATGCTGCGTTACAGCTTTGATCTGGATCAGGAGGCGGATGCTATAGACAATGCGGTGAAGTCCGTATTGCAGGATGGATACCGCACGGCAGATATTATGTCGGAAGGCTGCGTCCGCGTGGGATGTAAGCAGATGGGAGATCTGCTGGCAGAGAGAATATAATAACGGCCGATATGATTTGGAGGCGGAAAAGGGAATGATACCAAAAGGTTTGACTCTATGAAACAGCAAGCAAAGGTGCCAGAAAAGGACAGGATTTTTTATGTGTTTCTTGTTTTTTTCCTGGGTATGGCGGTTTACTATGGATATCGGATGTTTGAAATTACTCCATGGTATGATGAACTTTATACGTATTATTATTTTATCAGCAGGGGGCCGGTCTATGCAGCTATCCACTGGCCGCTTCCCAACAATCATGTGGGATATTCTGCTTTATCTGCCTGTCTCATAATATTTGGCAGTGCCGCGGTGGCTTTAAGAGGTGTATCATGGATATGCAGCCTGGGCAGCCTGATTCTTCTGTATCGAATTGGCAGAAAATGTTTTGCAGGATATCTTGCATTAGTGCCTGTGTTTGTTTTTGCACAGATGAGCATGGTAAATCAGCTGGCTGTACAGGGCAGGGGATATGCGCTTGTGACTTTTTGCTATCTGACGGCGTTATGGGAGCTGTTCCACATCACAGTGGAACACCGGCATAAGAAAAGGGATTATATCTTGTTTGGATGTTCTCTGGTAATTGCCTTGTGGGCGATTCCAAGCAGTCTGTATGTGATGATGCCGGTATGCATCATCGGCGGTGTGGTACTTCTGACGCAGAAAGAATATAAGGCCCTGTTACATTTGATCGTTATATCTTTGCTCAGTGCAGTCTGCACGGTGGGCCTTTATGGAATTTTGTGGCTGGCGATTGGCTCCAATCTGCTGGTAAAGACAGCAGACAGCGGGTTTGCCGGCATGAGTCATTTGCATGTAATCCTGCATGCGCCGGTCAAGGCAGTAATAACAGGTGTCTCTTATATGCTGGATACTCCCTATATCCAGAGTATGACGAGAGAACAGTTTACCGGTCAGGCATTCCATTGGCTGCAGACATTATTTGGAACCCAGCTGTCTCCGATTGTCGGAGTAAAGGATTCCGTTATGTGCTGGCTGGTGGCAGTAGCGCTTCTGGCAGTGGTATTGTGTATCGGATGGCGGTCTAAAAATAAGATACATCTGTTATTTAATGGGGCGGATGTGGAACGGGAAAGGTACCGGGAGTTTTTGGAATGGTATTTTCTGTTCACGATTCTTCTGCTGACAGTGGCATTGATCATACAGTGCAAACTGCCTTACCAGAGAGTATTTTCTTTCCTGGGCGTGTGGGCGGCACTTTTGCTTACCTGGCTGATTGCAATGGCAGGCAGGATTGTGGGCAGGAAGGGAAGCAGGGAAAAAGGGGACAGTGCACAGGAGAAATCAGGGAATGCTTCCGGCAGGACAGGAATTGTGTGGAGTGTTCTTATAGGCGGTCTGTGTACCCTGGCGCTGCTGTTGGACACGGCTCCTTACAGCAGACGGGATGAACTGCTTCGGGAGGCCTATAAGCAGATAGACATGGAGCAGGCCGGCAGGATTGCGGTGACAGACTGTGACCAGGAGTATTATCTTCTATATGCTTATGATATAGAAGGAGACCGGGTGACCAGGCAGATAGAAGAGGCAGATGTGGCACTGATCGACAAGGCGCTTCTTGGTATGCAGTATGGATATCGGGAGGGGCCGGAAGAATGGAAGTTTTATCTGACAAAGGATGAGATACCGACAGCATATTTGGAGAAAAAGATGGAGCCGGTCTACGAGAACTGGCAGTTTATCTTATATAAAAGAAAATAGAGAAAGGGAGCGCTGGACGCTTCGGAACGGAGGAGAGTATGAGAAGTGACAATGTGAAAGCGGGTGCACAGCAGGCGCCGCACAGGAGTTTGTTTAATGCCCTTGGTTTTACGGAGGAGGAGATGAAGAAACCCATGGTGGGAATCGTCAGCTCTTATAATGAGATTGTGCCAGGGCATATGAATCTGGATAAAATTGTGGAGGCGGTGAAGCTGGGCGTGGCCCAGGCCGGCGGTGTGCCGGTGGTGTTCCCGGCGATTGCAGTCTGTGACGGTATTGCCATGGGACATATCGGTATGAAGTATTCCCTGGTGACCAGAGATCTGATCGCAGATTCCACAGAGTGTATGGCGCTCGCACATCAGTTTGACGCGTTGGTGATGGTGCCTAACTGTGATAAAAATGTGCCGGGACTTCTGATGGCGGCAGCGCGTATCAATGTTCCTACCGTATTTGTTTCCGGCGGCCCTATGCTGGCAGGACATGTGAAAGGACAGAAGAGAAGCCTTTCTTCCATGTTTGAAGCGGTGGGTTCTCATGCGGCCGGGACCATGACAGAGGAGGAATTGCGGGAGTTTGAGGAGAAAGTATGTCCTACCTGCGGATCTTGTTCCGGCATGTATACGGCTAATTCCATGAACTGCCTGACAGAGGCGCTGGGCATGGGACTTCGTGGTAACGGCACAATCCCGGCGGTCTATTCTGAGCGTATTAAACTGGCTAAACACGCAGGCATGGCAGTGATGAAACTGCTGGAAAAGGACATCCGGCCCAGAGACATTATGACAAAGGATGCCATCTTAAATGCGCTTACAGTAGATATGGCATTGGGATGTTCCACCAATTCCATGCTACATCTGCCGGCAATCGCCCATGAGATTGGCTTCGATTTCGATATCGCTTTTGCCAATGACATCAGTGAGAAAACGCCCAATGTATGTCATCTGGCACCGGCGGGTCCTACTTATATGGAAGATTTGAATGAGGCTGGCGGCGTCTATGCGGTGATGAAAGAGCTGGCAGATATCGGATTGCTTAAGACAGACTGCATGACAGTCACCGGAGAGACCATCGGGGAGAATATCAAGGATGCGGTGAATCGAAATACAGAAGTGATCCGTACGGTGGAGAATCCTTACAGTAAGACAGGCGGACTCGCTGTCCTGAAAGGAAATCTGGCGCCCGATGGCAGTGTTGTAAAGCGTTCTGCAGTGGTGGAGGAAATGATGGTCCATGAAGGGCCGGCCAGAGTATTTGACTGTGAGGAAGATGCCATTGCGGCCATCAAGAGCGGTCAGATTGTGGCAGGAGATGTGGTAGTGATCCGCTATGAAGGCCCTAAGGGCGGTCCCGGCATGCGCGAGATGTTAAATCCTACTTCAGCCATCGCGGGTATGGGACTTGGATCTAGTGTGGCTCTGATTACGGATGGACGTTTTTCCGGCGCTTCCCGAGGCGCTTCCATCGGCCATGTATCTCCGGAGGCGGCGGTGGGCGGACCCATTGCTTTGGTGGAAGAGGGAGATATCATCAGCATTGACATCCCCAATATGAAACTGGATATTAAAGTTTCTGAGGAAGAACTGGCACAGCGTAAGAGCA
This sequence comes from uncultured bacterium, assembly GCA_947243845.1. Classification (GTDB taxonomy): domain Bacteria; phylum Bacillota; class Clostridia; order Lachnospirales; family Lachnospiraceae; genus UBA3282. Next base: position 30,946 of record CAMXIF010000018.1, on the reverse strand, counting down.
GATGGCAGCCCAGGGAGCCCAAGGTGACAACAGGTTATCTTGCCAGATATCGTGAGATGGTCACCAGTGGTAACAGAGGGGCGATTCTGGAAATTCCGGGGAAAAAATAGGAAATCGAAAGAATTCGTTTGAGGACATATGCTGTATAGAAAACAGGCAGGAGGAAAAGGAAATGGTATTGACAGGTGCAGAGATTGTAGTGGAATGTCTCAAAGAACAGGGTGTGGACACCGTGTTTGGATATCCCGGCGGTACAATCTTGAATGTATATGATGCGTTATACAAACATAGTAATGAAATAAATCATATTTTATCATCCCACGAACAGGGGGCGGCTCATGCGGCTGATGGTTATGCCAGGGCTACCGGTAAAGTCGGCGTATGTTTAGCTACCAGCGGACCTGGCGCTACAAATCTGGTGACCGGGATCGCCACGGCTTATATGGATTCGGTTCCTATTGTGGCCATCACTTGTAATGTGAATCTGCCGCTTCTTGGCAAGGACTCTTTTCAGGAGGTAGATATTGCTGGGATTACCATGCCCATTACCAAGCATAACTATATTGTGAAAGATGTGAATATTCTGGCAGACACGCTGCGCAAAGCCTTTGCGATTGCGGGTAGTGGCAGACCGGGACCGGTACTTGTGGATATCACCAAGGATGTGACGGCCAACAGCTGCGAATATGCAAAGGAGGAACCCGCCACAGTAGAAAGACTTGTGCGGTGTTCAGAGCAAGAGATTACGGAGGCAGTGCAGCTGATTGAACAGGCACAGAAGCCCTATATCTATGTGGGCGGCGGCGCCGTGATCGCGGAGGCTTATCAGGAAGTGAGAGAGTTTGCGCAGATTATAGACGCGCCTGTCTGTGATACATTGATGGGCAAGGGTGTCTATGACGGACATGATGCGAGGTATACTGGTATGATTGGTATGCATGGCACCAAGACTTCCAATTTTGGTGTCAGTGAATGTGATCTGCTGATTGCGCTGGGTGCCAGATTTTCCGATCGTGTAGTTGGCAATCCCAAAAAGTTTGCGGAAAATGCCAAAGTACTGCATATTGATATCGATGCGGCAGAAATCAATAAAAATATCAGGACGGATGTTTCCCTGGTGGGAGATTTGAAAGAGGTTCTTGGTAAACTGAATGCCCGTCTGGCGAAACAGGAGCATGCAGAGTGGATGCAGCATATTGCACAGCTGAAGGAGAAATTCCCCTTAAGCTATGACCAGTCGGTGCTGTCCTGTCCCTATATCATGGAAGAAATCGATCGATTGACAAAGGGAGAGGCAATCATTACCACGGATGTCGGACAGCATCAGATGTGGGCGGCACAGTATTATAAGTATTCCCAGCCCCGCACCTTGCTCACATCCGGCGGCCTGGGCACCATGGGTTATGGTCTGGGGGCCTGCATTGGCGCTAAGATGGGGCAGCCTGACAGAATCTGTATCAATATTGCCGGAGATGGTTGTTTCCGCATGAATATGAATGAACTTGCCACGGCCAGCCGTTACAACATTCCGATTATCCAGGTGGTCATCAACAACCACGTGCTGGGGATGGTCAGACAGTGGCAGACATTGTTCTATGGCAAGCGGTATTCCCAGACTGTGCTGAATGATGGCGTGGATTTTTGTAAAGTAGCAGAAGGACTTGGCTGTGAGGCAATCCTTGTGACGAAGAAGGAAGAAGTATCACCTGCTATTGAAAAGGCTATCGCCTTAAAAAAACCTGTGTTATTGAATTGTATCATACCGGAGGATGACAAAGTATTTCCTATGGTGCCGGCAGGGGCGCCCATCAGCGAAGCTTTTGATGCAAAGGACTTGGCGGCAGAGTAATCCGGCGGTCGAAAATACAGAAGAAAATAGGGTAACGGAAGCATTTATGAGGAAGAGGATATTGAAACATCTGGTGATCGTACTGGCAATCATTACGATCAGTCTGATGGGAACATATGTGGGGCTTGCCATCTATTATCATAATGCGTTTGCTTATGGGACCTGGGTCAACGGTGTCTATTGCACGGGAAAAAGTATTCAGGAAGTCAATGGTGAGCTTGTGAAAGATTTCACATATGAGGGATTGAATGTTTATGATAAGGATGGCAATGTCTTCACAATCCCTGCAGAGCAAATTTCCTATCAGTTTGATTTTCGCAGGGCGCTGGAAATCTATCAGAAACAGCAGAATTCCTGGATGTGGATTGACAGTATGATCCATGAACATATTACGGACCTTACGCCGGTGGTCTCTTATGATCTTGATGAATTTGAGTCATGCTTTGCAGCATTGCCGTTTTGTATTGACAAAATACCGGACGAGGAATGTAAGGTGGAGATCATCAAGACCAGTCAGGGATATGAACTGGTCAATGAGAGAACGGAAGTTTTGAATTTGGAAGAAGCGAAGGCTGCTATTCTTGCGGCGGTTGAGGAATCGAAAGAAGAGATATCTCTTGTGGAAGCAGGGTGTTATCATGATTTGGAATTGACGGATCAGATGCGGGATACTTTGGTATTGTGGGAGAAGCTGGAGGCTTTCCAACAGTGCGGGATTGTCTATCAGATGGGGGAAGAACAGATTCCTCTGGATGCATCGGTAGTCAGTGAATGGATAGCGCTTGATGAGATGGGAGACTTTCTGTTGGATGAGGCCGGACAGTTTCAATTGCGGGAAGGCGCTATCGAAGAGTTTGTGGCAAATCTTGCGGCTGAGTATGATACGGTGGGGGCAAGTCGGCAGTTTCGTGCCACCAGAGGAGAAATTGTGACGGTGGAGGGCGGTCTCTACGGCAACCAGATTGACCAGAAGACGGAAGTGGACTATCTGACTACTGCCTTTCAGGAAAGAAGACAGGAAGTGCATGAGCCGGCTTATCTGCAGACAGCCTGGAAACAGGGGAAGGAAGATATCGGTTCCACCTATATTGAAGTAGATATGGGGGAGCAGAAGATGTATTATTATGTGGACGGCGTCCTGAAGATTGAGACGCCTATTGTGACAGGTAATACTTCCCGCAGGATGGGGACGCCTTCCGGGGTGAATTTTGTCTATCTCAAGCAGACAAACAGAATCCTTCGTGGCGCTAATTATGCATCCCATGTGGATTTCTGGATGCCTGTAAAGGGTAATATCGGGATTCATGATGCGGCATGGCGGAATAAGTTTGGCGGTGAGATTTTCAAGACTGACGGTTCCCACGGATGTGTCAATACGCCCAGGGAGGCTATGGAGCGGCTGTATGATATGGCGCAGATTGGAACACCTGTAGTCATGTTCTATTAAAAGAGTGCCTTTTACATTGGACAACAGCAACATTGAAAAAAGTCTTATTTAGAAAAAATTTGGCGTGATAATTGACTAAAGTGGATGAAAAAGGTACAATGGATTTTGGTTGTAATTACGTTACAGTGGATTTTTAAGTCTACCTGCGGCGTTGGTCTGTAAACATGTACAAGATGGGGAGGAGAGAAAAGTGGCTAGAGTATACAATTTTTCAGCTGGGCCCGCAGTGCTGCCGGAAGAGGTGTTGAAGGAAGCGGCGGAGGAAATGTTAGATTATAAAGGATCGGGAATGTCGGTCATGGAGATGAGTCATCGCTCCAAGGTCTATGATACGATCATTAAGGAGGCGGAAGCGGATCTGCGGACGCTTCTGCAGATTCCGGACAATTATAAAGTCTTATTCTTACAGGGCGGTGCGAGCCTGCTCTTTGCGTCCGTGCCCATGAATTTGATGAAAAACCGCAAGGCAGGTTATATCCTGACAGGTCAGTGGGCGAAAAAGGCTTTTGCCGAGGCTAAGATTTATGGAGAAGCGGTTGAATTGGCATCTTCTGCAGATAAGACATTTTCTTATATACCGGATTGTTCCGATCTGCCGATTACCGAGGATATGGACTATGTTTATATCTGTGAAAATAATACGATCTACGGAACCAAGTATCATGAACTGCCCAATACCAAAGGGAAGGTTCTGGTCTCTGATGTGTCATCCTGTTTTCTTTCAGAGCCCATGGATGTGACAAAATACGGTCTGGTCTATGCGGGTGTTCAAAAGAACGTGGGTCCTGCAGGGACTCAGGTAGTCATTATCCGGGAAGATCTTTTAACAGATGAGGTATTGCCGGGAACACCTACCATGATGAAATTCAAGGTGCATGCAGACAATGATTCCTTATATAATACACCGCCATGCTATGGTATATATATCTGCGGTAAGGTATTTAAGTGGCTTTTGAAAAACGGCGGCTTAGAGGCAATGAAAGCGCAGAATGAAAAAAAAGCGAAGATTCTCTATGATTTCCTGGATGAGAGCAGCATGTTTAAGGGAACTGTCAGAACAGAAGACCGGTCTTTGATGAATGTACCGTTTGTGACAGGCAATGAGGAACTGGATGCAAAATTCGTCAAGGAAGCTGCGGCAGCCGGATTTGTGAATCTGAAAGGCCATAGGACTGTAGGAGGCATGCGCGCCAGCATTTATAATGCAATGCCTATGGAAGGCGTGGAGAAGCTGGTAGAATTTATGAGAAAGTTTGAGCAGGAAAATCAGTAGGCAGAATGCCGGACGTCAGAGCCGGCGGTAATGCACGAGTGTTATGAGAAAAGAGGGTATCAGAATGTTTAAGTATCATTGTCTAAATCCAATTTCCGCTGTTGGGCTGGAGAAATTCAGCGATCAGTATGTGAAGACAGAGAATCTGGCAGAGGCGGATGGTATTTTAGTCAGAAGCGCGGCGATGCATGAGATGGAACTTCCGGAAAATCTGGTTGCTATTGCACGTGCGGGCGCGGGTGTCAACAATATCCCGCTGGATAAATGCGCAGAGAAGGGTATCGTAGTCTTCAATACACCAGGCGCTAATGCCAATGGTGTGAAAGAGCTTGTGATAGCCGGCATGCTTCTGGCATCCCGTGATGTGTCGGGCGGTATTGAGTGGGTGAAGGAAAATGCAGCCGATGAGAATATTGCCAAGGATGCGGAGAAAGCCAAGAAAAATTTTGCAGGGACAGAGATTGAAGGTAAGAAACTGGGTATCATCGGTCTGGGCGCTATCGGTGTCAAAGTGGCTAACGTAGCCAAGCATCTGGGCATGGAAGTTTACGGTTATGACCCTTATGTATCAGTGGATGCAGCCTGGAATTTAAGCCGGGATGTCAAGCATGTGCTGAATGTGGAGGAAATCTATACCGAGTGTGATATCATTACCATTCATGTGCCGTTGATGGATGCTACGAAGGGAATGATCAATCAGGAGGCCCTTGATAAGATGAAAGAGGGCGTGATCTTGTTAAACTTTGCGAGAGATCTGCTGGTGGATGAAAAGGCAGTGCTGGCAGCGCTTAAGGCCGGTAAGGTGAGAAAGTACGTATCCGATTTCCCGAATCCGACTACGGCTGGCCAGGAAGGCTGTATCGTAATCCCGCATCTGGGCGCTTCTACGGAAGAGTCAGAGGATAACTGTGCAGTGATGGCTGTAAAACAGATGAAGAACTATCTGGAAAACGGTAATATTGTGAACAGTGTCAACTATCCTTCCTGTGATATGGGTGTCTGTGCGCAGGCAGGCCGTGTGGCAATCTTCCATAAGAATATTGCCAATATGATCACTAAATTTACGGCATGTTTTGGTGACAATAATATTAATATTTCTGATATGACCAATAAATCAAGGGGAGAAGTGGCCTACACCATGTTGGATATCGAGAAACCTGCTTCGGCGGAGATTATTGAGAAGTTACAATCCATTGATGGTGTGTTCAGAGTCAGGGTTGTAAAATAGAGCGGATTTGTTGGGAGAAGAATATTCTGGCCGTAAATAACCGGGCCGGGGATAAAGGTGTTACTTAAAGCAGGGCGGTCTGTTATGGAATCATGAACAGGCCGCCACAAATATTTACAGATACCTTCAATTGTAAACCCAGCCAGGATATTTTATCAGCTGAGTCTGTTGGCGATGGAGGAGAAATTGGCATCCTCGTCTTCATCCAGCGTAGCCTGAAGGTTTTTTTCGGCTTCCACGGAGGCTTCGCTGGCTAGATCCATGTAGAGAATGAAGATATCTTCCACAGATTTTCCGGTTTCATCAGCAATTTCCTGCATGATAGGTTTCAATGCTTCTAACTGAAATGAAATTCTGGTCTTCTGAGGATCAATGTCGGCAAGCGCTTTTTCGGCGTAGGCATTGATTCGGTCTAATATTTTTTGGTTTTCTGCTGTCATAGTTACACTTCCTTTCCCGTACATTTTAGCACTTCGCGCTTGTACTGCATAGTGGAATTTGATAAAATGGGTTAAAAGTGATTAAAACGGCAGTCAATTTACACTGTTACATAATTTAATAGAGAAAATAGGAGAAAATATGGCAAATATTATACCATTTCGGGCAGTCAGACCGCGGGATGATTTTGCGGAACGTATTGCAGCCCTGCCTTATGATGTCTACAGCAGCGAAGAGGCGCGTAAGGCCGTGCAGGATGACGCTTATACATTTCTGAGGATAGACAGGCCGGAGACACAGTTTCCCGAAGGATACGATATGTATGCGCCCGAGGTCTATGACAAAGCGAGGGATATGTTAGAGCAGATGATCCGGGAAGGGCTTTTCATGGAAGAAGAGAGGTCGGCCTATTATGTGTATGAATTGGTGATGGAGGGGCGTTCCCAGGTGGGGATTGGAGCCTGTGCTTCCGTGGATGACTATGACAGACAGGTTATCAAGAAGCATGAGAATACCCGCGCAGACAAAGAGGCAGACCGCATCCGTCATGTGGATGTATGCAGTGCCCAGACGGGGCCGATTTTTTTAGCCTACCGCAGACGGGAGGCAATCGAGCGGGAGGTGCAGGCTGCAATGGACACAAGGCCGGTCTATGACTTTACCTCCGCAGATCAGATTACGCATAGACTCTGGGTGATCGATGATGAGGAGAGCGTGGAGCGGATTCGTCAAGCGTTTTGGCAAGTGGAGTCGATCTATATTGCTGATGGACATCATAGATGTGCCTCAGCGGTCCGGGTATCGAAGAAGCGGCGGGCGAGTCATCCGGATTATACAGGACAGGAAGAATTTAATTATTTCCTCTCGGTGCTTTTTCCGGATGATCAATTGATGATCATGGATTATAACCGCGTAGTCAATTCTTTAAACGGTTATGATGAGAACACCTTCTTGGAGAAGGTAAAGGAAATCTTTAAGGTGGAACCTGTGGGGAATACTCCGGTACGGCCGGCAACCAAGGGGCAGATCGGCATGTATTTGAAAGACTGCTGGTATCGGCTTACAGTGGACAATGCAGAGTACAGAGGGGATCCGGTGGAGGATCTGGATGTGGCAATCCTGCAGAGAAAACTTCTGGAGCCAGTGCTCGGTATCGCAGATCCTAAGGTGGATAACAGGATAGATTTTGTAGGCGGTATCCGGGGATTACAGGAACTGGAACGGCGTGTCCACACCGATGCCGTGGTGGCTTTTGCCATGTATCCAACGGATATTCATGAACTGTTTGCCGTCTCGGATGCCGGAAAACTTATGCCGCCCAAATCTACATGGTTTGAACCGAAACTTCGGAGTGGGATTTTGATCCATAGAATTGAGCGGTAAGGCGGAACAGGATGTTAAGAAATGGCGTGCAGGACAAAACTTGAGAATCTGTAATAACGGAAGGGTATGGTGTAGAATATGAATAAAAAATTATATAAACTGATGAATTGGCCACAGATAGAAGCGATTATTTATTCCGAGGCAGACGATCCGCATACTGTTTTGGGTGCTCATGTAGTGGGAAACTCTGTACTGGTGCAGACTTTTCAGCCGGGCGCAAAGAGCGTGCGTCTGCAGCTGGTGGAGGGAGATAAGAGTTATAAGATGGAGCAGGCGGATGAGGAAGGGTATTTTGCCCTGCTCTTGCCAGGGAAAACAGTTCCGGATTATGAATATATCGTAGAGGCGGAGAATGGCAGTTTGAGAAAAGTGAAGGATGCCTATAATTTTGCGCCGCAGATTACCAGACAGGATACGGAGAAATTCAATGCCGGCATCCACTATATGATCTATGAAAAACTGGGCGCTCATCCGATGAAGATTGGCGATACGGAGGGTACCTATTTTGCTGTCTGGGCGCCCAATGCACTGCGCGTCAGCGTGGTGGGCGATTTTAACGGCTGGGATGGCAGGGTGCATCAGATGAGGAGACTCTGGGAGTCCGGTATTTTTGAACTGTTCCTTCCGGATGTGAAAGCTGGGGACTGCTATAAATTTGAGGTGAAGGCCAAGGGCGGACTCACCTTTATGAAAGCGGATCCCTATGGGTTTGGGGCGGAACTTCGTCCGGGCAGTGCATCCGTTGTCAGAAATATTGACGGTTTTGCCTGGAAAGACAGTAAATGGATCAAGAACCGTCAGACAATGCAGGCTCAGGATAAACCGATGAGTGTGTATGAAGTTTATCTGGGATCCTTTGATAAACCGAAGGATGGCAGGGAATTTTATACTTATCGGGAATTGGCCCCCAAAATAATAGAGTATGTGAAAAAAATGGGATATACCCATATAGAATTGATGCCTATCATGGAACATCCGCTGGATGAATCCTGGGGATATCAGGTGATCGGTTACTATGCGCCCACAGCTCGTTATGGCACGGCAGAGGATCTGATGTATTTTGTGAATGAGATGCATAAAGAGGGGATTGGTGTACTCTTTGACTGGGTACCGGCACATTTTCCGAGAGATACCTACGGATTGTCCGGTTTTGACGGCACCTGCCTCTATGAGCATCAGGATCCCCGACAGGGATTTCACCCGCATTGGGGGACGTTGATCTATAACTATGGGCGTCCTGAGGTGACCAACTATCTGATCGCCAATGCACTATACTGGGTAGAACAGTATCACGCAGATGGCATCCGCATTGATGCGGTAGCATCTATGCTCTATCTGGATTATGGCAAGAATGACGGAGAATGGGTGGCCAACATCTATGGCGGCAATGAAAATCTGGAAGCGGTGGAGTTTTTAAAGCATTTGAACTCTATCATGAAAAAGAGAAATCCGGGTGTTTTGATGATTGCAGAGGAATCCACGGCATGGCCCAGAGTGACCGGCAGCTTTGACGAGGACGGGCTTGGGTTTGACTTAAAGTGGAACATGGGCTTTATGAACGATTATCTGGGGTATATTTCCACTGATCCCTTTTTCCGGTCAGGATGCCATAATGAACTTACTTTCAGTATGATTTATGCCTACAGTGAAAAGTTCATGCTGGTATTGTCCCATGACGAGGTGGTGCACGGGAAGAAAACACTGCTTGGAAAAATGCCGGGAGAACGGAAGAAACAGTTTGCAAACCTGCGTCTGACTTATGCTTATCATATGACGCATCCCGGTAAGAAACTGCTGTTTATGGGGCAGGATATCGGTGAGTATGACGAGTTCAATGAAAAGCGTGCCGTGGAATGGGAACTTCTGGAAAATGAGGATCACGGTAAACTGAATCAGATGGTGGCGGATTTAAACAGGCTTTATACTTCAAAACCGGCGCTCTATGCGAAGGATACTTCCTGGGAAGGGTTTGAGTGGATTAATTGCATTACGCCGAATGCCTGTATGCTATCTTATATACGCAAAACCGACAATGCAGATGACATGTTGGTAGTAGTGGCGAATTTTGCAGATGTAAGACAGGAATTCCGGATAGGGGTTCCCTGTGAGGGAAAATACAAAGAAATTTTTAATACGGATGACAAAAGCTACGGTGGAAGCGGCTGTATAAACAACAAAGTATGTGAGACACTGGATATGGAATGGGACGGCAAGCCCTGTGCCATTGATATGGTGAGTGCGCCCTTGAGTATCAGTATTTTTTCTTATACACCGTATACGGAAGCAGAAAAAGTGGAACTGGAGAAAAAGCGCGCGGAGGAGAGGCGTAAGGCTCAAGAGGCGGAGGCGAGACGTCTGGCGAAAGAGGAGGCTGAGCAGACGGCCAGGGCTGCGGCAGAGGCAAAGGAACTGGCGAAACAGGCTGCGGCAGAGGCAAAGGAACTGGCGAAACGCGCCGCGGCAGAAGCGAAGGAGCGGGCAAAGACTGCGGAAGCGCTGGTGAAAAAAGCCGAGGAGGCTGCCCTGAAACTTCAGAAGCTTACTGAGAAGCCGGAAGCGGCGCAGGAGTCTGTGAAGAAAGAAACGGCAGTAAAGAAGAATACGGCAAAGAAGAATACGACTGCGAAGAAAGAAGCAAAGAAGCAGACACCTGCAGATAAGTAAGCATTGGCGCAGACAAAGATAGGGGCATTCATTTATGGAAGAAAAGCTTGTAGAAGGACAAATCATAGGGGCGGAAATCATTGCGGAAAATGAACTCAAGATAGGAGTGATTGAGACTTATCTTCAGGAATTGCCGGATAAAGCGCTGCGCTTTGGTGTCCGTGTGCTTTTTGCCCTGATAGTATTTCTGGTGGGAACACAGATTATCAAGCTGGTTCGCAAGATATTTAGACGCTCCTTAAGGAGAGGCAATGTAGATGAGGGCGTCATTCATTTTCTGGATTCCCTGCTGAAAGTCATTCTCTATATTCTGTTGGTATTTCTGATTGCTTCCGGTTTCGGACTGGATGCGACCAGTGTGGTGGCACTGGTCGGTTCTGCCGGTGTAGCAATCGGTCTTGCTGTGCAGGGCAGTCTTTCGAATTTCGCGGGCGGGGTACTTCTCTTGTTGTTAAAGCCTTTTAAGACAGACGATTATATCAAGGACAGTAACGGAAATGAAGGGACCGTGCAGGAAGTACAGCTTTTTTATACCAGATTGATCACACCGGATCATCATGTGGTGATCGTGCCCAATGGTACGCTGGCCAATGCCAACATTGTCAATATGAGTACGCTGGAAGACCGGAGGATGGATATCATAGTGGGAATTGCTTATGATGAGGATATCAGGTCAGCCAGAAAGGTACTTATGGAGGTGCTGGAAAACGATCCGGATGTCCTGAAAGACAGGGAACGTTTGGTTTTTGTGGATGAACTCGCGGACAGCGGAGTGATTCTCCATGTGCGGTGCTGGAGCAGGAACGATACGTATTGGAATACGAAGTGGCGCCTTACGGAGGAAGTGAAGTATGCACTGGATGAGGCCGGTATTTCTATTCCATTTCCCCAGATGGATGTACACATACAGACAGGAGAGAGGCCGGCTGAGTGATGAGCGGGCTCAAAGGCATTGATGAGTAAAAAGGCAAAAATGACAGGAAGCATGTTTTTGCTTATGGCTGTCGCCATTATTGTAGCAGCATGTTTTCGGGAACATACGGTTCTATATCACACAGGCATTGAACAGGAGACTTACACCAGAAAATACCTGCTGCCGTTTTTTGTAGAGAGTATTGCGGTGGAACCACCGTTTATAGAGGAAGAAAATCTGATATTTCAGGGATGGTTCTACGATGAAGAACTGATACAGCCGGTTAATAACAGATTACAGTTTAACATTGGGGAAGGAACGAAAAAAATAACAGATGTCTATGCCAGCTGGGTTCAGGATGATCCCAACACCGAGTTTACGCTGCCGGAACTGTTCATCACAGCAGACCTGGCATATACGGAAGTGGAGAGAGAGTCCTATCTTGCCTGCACGTATTGCCTGACCAATACGAATCTGCGCTACTGTTTTGAAGATATACCGGGAGAAGTACGCGGCCGGGGGAACAGTACCTGGAGCCAGTTTGAGAAAAAACCCTATAAGATTAAATTTACTGAAAGACAGGATATGATGGGCATGGGAGAGGACAGGGAGTGGGTCTTACTCAGCAATATGATGGATCATGCCATGTTCAGAAATGAGATTGCCTTTGGCATTGCCGATATTATGGGGCTTTCCTATACCTCTGACTGCCAGCTGTGTCATTTGTACTGGAATGAGGAATATCTGGGCGTATATCTTTTGTGTGAGGCAGTTGAAACGGGGATTAACCGGGTAAATATAGAGACGGATTATGATCCGGAAGAGATTATGATTAGTTTTTTTCTGGAGATGGGCGGAGAACTGAATGGTTTCCCACTGTTTCCGTTAGAAGAAAGTCCTCGTAATTGGGATGATAATTTTACCGTGGAGATTTTGTATCCGGAACCGGAAGTTGTTACAAAACATCAGGCGGAATATATAGATGCCTATATGCAGATGGTGAACAATGCCATTTTGTCAAAAGACTGGCAGACTATTACTGAATTGGTGGATATAGATTCTTTTGCAGGATGGTATCTTACGAATGAGATCATGTTAAATGGAGACATGGGATGGAGTATGTTTGGGTTTATGCCAAAAGGTGATAAGATTTATCTGGGACCGGTATGGGATTTCGATCAGTCTTGCGGCAGTTCGGAAACGGGAGGGGCGGCTGTGGATACCTGGCAGCCGGATACCAGCAGTCAGAATATCTGGTTTGATACATTGATGGAGATGGAGGAATTTCAGATAGTTCTTGCCGCTAAATGGGAAGAAAGCAAAGCGGAACTGGAAGTATTCCTGCAGGAAGAGCAAGAAAAAGCGGAGCAGTTATCCGGGGATATGCAGGCGAACTTTGAAAGATGGCATGTGCTGGGAGTAGATGGGCAGTGGCGTATGCGTGAGGAGATAGAGAATTTTTCTACTTATGAAGAGCATATTGCTTATCTGTTTGACTGGTTAAAGAGAAGAATTTACTGGTTGGATTCAGAGATTAATGTATAGAGTCCCATGGGCTGATCATCCAGATAGAATATGATGTCGGCATAGACATCAGGCAGGGCCAAAAGGTGCTCGCAACCGTCTGCTGTGTGAAGTTCCCAGGAACCATTAGCTTCTAAATTGGCGAGGGAAAGAGAATTTTTTTCACCTTTTTCATCAGTCAGTTTCAAACGATAACAGCGTTCCTCCTTGGGCAGAAGAGATTCATTCAGTATCTTGAGTTCTGCAGAACTGTTCTTTTCACAGGCCTGCCCCAGAGCGTTGTCATATGGAATCGCGCAGACCATGCTGCCATAAGCTTTGTGGTTTTCAAATGCGTCAATTTGAAAGGAAATGGTGGAAAGATCCTGAATATTGCCGGAGTCAGAGAGAGTCTGCTGCTCTTCACAAAATAAAAGGAAAGATGCAGTGCAAATCAGGCCAAGAAGCAATATAAAAATAGGAAATGTTTTTTGTTTCATGTATGAATCCTTCTACGGTGTTTGATGTCGAGTATTTTATCATAGAAGGGGAAAATATGCAATTAGTATTATTTGTGAAAAATACCTTGCAAATTTTGATGTTCCATCATATAATAATCATTGTTGCGGGAATCATGCTGGAATAGCGCAGTTGGCAGCGCAACTGATTCGTAATCAGTAGGTCGAGGGTTCAAGTCCCTTTTCCAGCTTCCTCAAAAGACAGCACTGACGCAGAAGCGTTGGTGTTGTTTTTTTCTTGGAATTGTTTTCTTTATAGGAAGAATCTTTCATACGTCTACTATCATCAAAATTGTTTGACTCAGTCAGTCAGAAATCTGATGCATAATTTCTACTAAATATCGAAAAATATAGGACACAATACCTTGACATAATATTTTGACATGATACAATATGTAGTATGCGTGATGTATCAATACCATATATCATGTATTGCTTTAGAAAAATTATGGGTGGGTGAAAAATGAAGATTATTAAGAGAAGCGGTGTGGAGGTAACCTTTGACTTAAAGAAGATTATAGCAGCGATAGGGAAGGCAAACGATAGTGTCAAAGAGGAAGAGAAACTGACGGAAGATGAGATTGATGAGATCGCCGGTGTGGTGGCAGATCATTGTGAGGAGATGAATCGCGCTCCCAGTGTGGAGGAGATTCAGGATATGGTGGAGAACCAGCTTATGAAATACCGGGCGTACACGATATCCAGAAATTATATTACGTATCGTTATAAGAGGGCGCTGGTTCGAAAATCTAATTCTACGGACGAACAGATTTTAAGTCTTCTGGAGTGTAATAACGAGGAAGTTAAACAGGAAAATTCCAACAAGAATCCTACGGTCAACAGTGTGCAGCGTGACTATATGGCGGGTGAAGTGAGTAAGGATATCACGAAGCGGTTCCTTCTGCCACCGGATATTGTGGAAGCCCATGAGCAGGGGGTCATTCATTTTCATGATGCGGATTATTTTGCCCAGCATATGCATAACTGCTGTCTGGTCAATCTGGAGGATATGCTGCAGAACGGTACAGTGATCAGCGAGACGATGATCGATAAGCCCAAGAGTTTTTCCACCGCCTGTAATGTGGCGACACAGAGTATCGCGCAGATTGCCAGCTGCCAGTATGGTGGACAGAGTATATCCCTCGCGCATCTGGCGCCTTTTGTGAATGTGAGCCGTGAAAAGCTTCGCAAGAAGGTGCGGGAAGAAATGGCGCAGATGAAGGTGGATGCTACAGAGGAGCAGATCAATGCAATTGCAGAGCGGCGTGTAAAAGACGAGATCAGGCAGGGTGTGCAGATCATTCAGTATCAGGTGATCACACTGATGACGACCAATGGACAGGCGCCTTTTATTACGGTATTTATGTATATTGATGAGGTGCCGGAGGGACAGCTTCGAGACGATCTGGCCATGATCATAGAGGAGATGCTGAACCAGCGGATTCAGGGAGTTAAGAATGAAAAGGGAGTCTATATCACTCCCGCGTTTCCGAAGTTGATTTATGTGTTGGAAGAGGATAATATCCATGAGGACAGCAGGTACTGGTATCTGACGAAACTGGCGGCCAAGTGTACGGCTAAGCGGATGGTGCCTGATTATATTTCAGAGAAGATTATGAAGCAGTTAAAAGACGGCAACTGTTATACCTGTATGGGTTGCAGATCTTTTCTGACCGTATACCATGACGAAGAGGATAACCCTAAATTCTATGGCCGGTTTAACCAGGGCGTGGTGACATTAAATCTGGTGGATGCAGCCTGTTCTTCCGGCAGGAACATGGAAAAATTCTGGCAGATTCTGGATGATCGTCTGGAACTGTGCAGGCGTGCGCTGATGGCCAGACATAACAGGTTGAAAGGCACACTTTCCGATGTGGCGCCTATTTTGTGGCAGAACGGTGCACTGGCCAGGTTAAAGAAGGGGGAGAAGATTGATAAACTTCTCTATGGAGGGTATTCCACCATATCGCTTGGCTATGCGGGGTTATGTGAGTGCACCAGATATATGACGGGTAAGAGCCATACAGATCCGGCGGCAACACCTTTTGCCTTAAAAGTTATGCAGTATCTGAATAATGCCTGCAAGGAGTGGCGGGAGGAGACCAATATTGATTTCAGTCTCTATGGTACACCTCTGGAATCCACGACCTATAAGTTTGCTAAATGCCTGCAGAAGCGTTTTGGTATCATTGAGGGCGTGACAGACCGCAATTATATTACCAACAGCTACCACGTGCATGTGACGGAGGAAATCAGCGCCTTTGAGAAGCTGAAATTCGAGGCACAGTTCCAGGAACTTTCTCCGGGTGGCGCAATCAGCTATGTGGAAGTGCCTAATATGGAAAATAACCTGGATGCAGTCCTGTCTGTCATGCAGTATATTTATGAGAATATCATGTATGCGGAACTGAACACCAAGAGCGATTATTGTCAGGTCTGCGATTATCATGGAGAGATTAAGATTGCTGCGGATAAGGACGGCAAGCTGGTCTGGCAGTGTCCCAACTGTGGCAATACGGATCAGAATAAGATGAATGTGGCCAGACGTACCTGCGGTTATATCGGAACACAGTTCTGGAACCAGGGACGTACCCAGGAGATCAAGGAGCGCGTATTGCATCTATGAATTATGCAGAGATCAAAAACTGTGACATTGCCAATGGACCCGGTGTGCGGGTGACGCTCTTTGTCAGCGGCTGCACACATCATTGTGAAGGCTGTTTCAATGAGGAAACCTGGAATTTTCAGTATGGACAGCCGTTTACGGAGAAGGTACAGGAGCAGATTCTGACAGAACTTGCACCGGACTATATCGCAGGGCTTACGCTATTGGGGGGAGAACCTTTGGAACCGGGCAACCGGCAGGCGCTTCTGCCTCTGATCAGGGAAGCCAAAAGACGATATCCGCATAAGAATATCTGGTGTTATACAGGATATCTTTATGAGCAGGATATTCTGGAGAGATTTTGTGCCGAGTGGGAACCAATGAAAGAATTTTTATCTTATCTGGATGTGATCGTGGACGGGAAATTCATTCTGGCGCAAAAGGATATCAGCCTGCAGTTTCGTGGCTCTGCCAATCAACGCATCATTGCGGTGGCAGAATCGCTTGTGCAAGGTGAAATTGTATATTGGGATGATAAAGATTGAACATAAAAGGTGCCGGTCAGGAATTGACCGGCACTTCTTTGATGGTTTGGGTTATCTTATTGATAGAGAGACATCCCATATCTAATCTTACGATAAATCTTGTATCCAAGTGTCCCAAAAAGGGAAACAGCAATATAAATGGTGGAAAGTCCGCCTGCGGCGCCACCGATGACAATCAATATTAAAAGACCTATGTTCATAATTTATTCTAATCTCCTTTTATCACACGATTCAAAATTTCCCCATTGTCCTATGCCTACAGAAATAATCTTAAGAAATCTGCGCTGCAGACTCTAATAAGCGGAAAGATTTCCTGCAGGATAAAAAGAGATTAGATTTTCTGACCATCCTGTGCGTGGATATATTGCGTGATAACGATACCACAAAGACAGTGAGAGAGTATCTCACGATTGATAAAACGTCTTGAGAATATGCTGATGCCGGCAAAAAGAACGCCGGTATAAAGAAACGTAGTAATATTTCTGGCAGAACGGGGCTGAGGTCTGATGCTGCGGCCTCTGGCAACAGATACAGTCTCCTGTGCATTTGTATTCCGCGCAGACAGATATTCCTGAGATGGTAAGGTACTGCCCAGGGAAGTGAGGGCGGAAGAATGGTTTACATAATTCCCGTTCACATCGCAAACAAAATTTGCCATTTCCGTGACGGGAGTAACGGCAGAAACGGTACCCCAGAAAAACAGAAGCAGTATGTGGAAAAGACATAATTTTTTTGTGTATTTTCTCAGTAACATTTTAGCACCATGACAGCGGTTATATACGCTGCTAAATTCTATTGTAAAAGTTTATTAAGCAGCACTTATTATAACAGAGATTTGTATGGAAGGCAATTCATAATCGTTCAGAGATATTAATGCAGAAATCGGCAAACGGCACGGCATGTGAGCCCTGTCGTCTGCCATAACATATTCTGCTAATATTTTTTCTTATAATAGTGTTCTGCGCTTTGGATCAGCTTATAAAACGCCATGGCGATGAGACAGAGAATGATGATGGATGTGATTACCATATTCAGCTGAAAAACCTGAGAACCATAGATGATCAGGTATCCAAGACCGCGCCTGGCGGCCAGAAATTCGCCGATGATGACGCCTACCAGAGAAAGTCCGATATTAACTTTCATATTGCTTAAAATCATGGGAATGGAACTTGGCAGGATCACTTTATGCAGGGCATCCCGGCGGCTGCCGCCCAGGGTATAGATCAGTTTGCACATTTCCGGGTCTGTCTGGCAGAAACCGGTATAGAGACTGATGATGGAACCAAAGACAGCTACGGAAATACCGGCTACGATGATGGTGTCGGTGCCGGTGCCGAGCCATACGATGAGCAGGGGCGCCAGTGCCGATTTGGGGAGTGAATTTAAGACCACCAGATAAGGTTCCAGGATTTCAGAGAGACTGCCGAAATACCATAGAAGCGTAGCGGCTGCCAGACTTAAAAGAGTGACCAACACAAAGCTGAGAATGGTTTCGAGCAGGGTGATGCCAGTGTGGCCGTATATGGAGTGGTCTGCGAACATTTGGCCCAGATAATGAAGGATGCCGGAAGGACTGCTGAAGAAAAAGCTGTCAATCCAGGCCAGCCTCGCAGCCAGTTCCCAGAGACCAAGAAAGAGAATGAACAAAGAGAGCCTGCCAAAAGTGATTCTGTGATGATGTCTGTGATGGGCGCGCAGGAATTCTTCCTGGCGGGCGGAGACAGGTTGATCCGCCTCAGAGAATGGGTTCGCCATCTGTCAATACCTCCCATAGTTGATTGAAATAATCCTGATATTCTTTCGTACTTCTGACTGCCAGCGGATCTTCCCGGCTGATGTCATAGTGTATTGGCATTTCGCATTTTACGCAGGCGGGCCTTTTAGAGAGTACGACCACTCGGTCTGCCAGTGTGATGGCCTCGGAGAGATCGTGTGTGATCAATATAGCGGTTTTCTGAGTTTTTCTAATGATGGAGGCAATGTCTGCAGAGACTGCAAGTCTGGTCTGGAAATCCAGGGCGCTGAAGGGTTCGTCTAAGAGGAGAAGATCGGGATGAACTGCCATGGTGCGGATTAGGGCGGCTCTTTGCCGCATCCCGCCGGAAAGTTCGGAGGGTTTGCTGCCCTTGAAGGCATAGAGACCGTAATCTTCCAAAAGCTTTAATACATAATCGGTATTTTCTTTCGTGACCATGTGATTCAATTCCAGTCCTAAAATGACATTCTGATAAATCGTGCGCCACTCAAAAAGATGGTCTTTCTGCAGCATGTATCCGATTTTCAGGACAGTGTCCTGACAGTAGTCTGACGGAGAAAGCCCCCGGTATAGGACCTTTCCCTGTTCTGGTATAAGCAGTCCGGCAACGATGGAGAGTAGCGTGGACTTACCGCAGCCGCTGGGACCTGCGACAGCCACAAATTCTCCTTCGGACACCTGCAGATTTATGTGGGTAAGGGCAGGCGTTTCTCCCTTGAGATTATGATAAGAATAGGAGATATCCTGCAAAGACAGTATAGGCTGCATAGAACAACAACTCCTTATGATTATAACATATTTTATGTTTTCAATTAAAATTTGTGTTCCGATTGAAAAGAAAACTATTTTGTGGTATCATCAAATTTAGATTTAATTAAAGTGGAGGACTAGCGCATGGCACAGTTGTGGGGCGGCCGTTTTACCAAAGAGACGGATCAGCTTGTATATAACTTTAATGCATCGATTTCTTTCGATCAGAAATTTTTCCGCCAGGATATTGAGGGCAGTATCGCACATGTGGTTATGCTGGCCAAGCAGGGTATTCTGACGAAAGAGGAGAAGGATGAGATTTTAAAGGGGCTTACGGGAATCAGGCAGGATGTGGAGGAAGGCAAACTGCAGATCACGGAGGAGTATGAAGATATTCATAGTTTTGTGGAAGCCAATCTGATCGAGAGGATCGGAGATGCCGGCAAGAAACTGCACACAGGCAGGAGCAGGAACGATCAGGTGGCGCTTGATATGCGGCTGTATACAAGGTTGGAAGTATTGTATGTGGATGAACTGGTAAAGACACTGCTGCAGACGCTTGTGACCGTCATGGAAGATAATGTGGAGACTTACATGCCGGGATTTACGCACTTACAGAAAGCCCAGCCGGTGACGTTGGCTCACCATATGGGTGCATATTTTGAAATGTTTAAAAGGGATCGTTCGCGGCTTAAGGATATTTATCACCGCATGAATTATTGTCCGTTAGGGGCAGGTGCGCTGGCGGGCACCACATATCCGCTGGATCGGAATTACACAGCCAGCCTGCTGGGGTTTGAGGGTCCCACAAGCAACAGCATGGATTCCGTATCGGACAGGGATTATGTGATTGAGTTTCTGGCGGCGTTGTCTACGATTATGATGCATTTAAGCCGTTTTTGTGAGGAAATCATTCTTTGGAATTCCAATGAATATCGGTTTGTGGAGATTGACGATGCCTATGCAACGGGGAGCAGTATTATGCCCCAGAAGAAGAATCCGGACATCGCGGAACTGGTACGGGGCAAGACAGGGCGGGTTTATGGTGCTCTTTTCTCCATTCTAACTACGATGAAGGGAATTCCGCTTGCTTATAATAAGGATATGCAGGAGGATAAGGAACTTACCTTTGACGCTATCGATACGGCCAAAGGATGTTTAGCCTTATTTGAGGGAATGATCCGCACTATGAAGTTCAATGCGGATGTGATGGAAAAGAGTGCGGCCATGGGATTTACAAACGCTACGGATGCCGCGGACTATCTGGTGGGCAGGGGCGTGCCTTTTCGGGATGCGCACAGCATTGTCGGCAGATTGGTTCTATACTGTATTGATAAAAAATGCGGTATTGAGGATCTTTCAATGGAGGAACTGAAGGAAATCAGTCCGGTCTTTGAGGAAGATATCTATGATGCGGTCAATATAAAGACCTGTGTGGAAAGGCGGCTTACTGTAGGTGCACCGGGACCGGAAGCGATGCGGAAGGTGATTGGTATATACAAAGAGTATCTGGCAAAGGACTGGCAGGATGAAGATGAGATCAACATTCCCAGATAACAATTTGAGGAGGATGAAAAAATGAGTGAGAAATTGAAAGTAGGAATTTTAGGCGGTACCGGTATGGTGGGACAGAGATTTATTGCCCTTTTGGAAAACCATCCCTGGTTTGAGGTCACAACGATTGCGGCAAGCCCGCGGTCAGCAAATAAGACCTACAAGGAGGCTGTGGGTGACAGATGGAAGATGGATACCCCTATGCCGGAAGCGGTAAAGGATATTGTGGTCAAAAATGTAAATGAAGTTGAACAGGTGGCTGCTGAAGTAGATTTTGTGTTTTCGGCGGTGGATATGACCAAAGAAGAGATTAAGAAGATTGAAGAAGATTACGCAAAGACGGAGACGCCTGTGGTTTCCAACAACAGTGCACACCGTTGGACGCCGGATGTGCCCATGGTAGTGCCGGAGATTAATCCGGAACATTTTGATGTAATAGAAGATCAAAAAAAGAGACTGGGCACGAAGCGTGGGTTTATTGCTGTGAAACCGAACTGTTCCATTCAGAGTTATGCGCCGGTGTTAACGGCATGGAAGGAGTTTGAGCCTTACGAGGTGGTGGCAACTACCTATCAGGCGATTTCTGGCGCGGGCAAAACTTTTAAGGACTGGCCGGAGATGGTGGAGAATGTGATTCCCTACATAGGCGGTGAAGAGGAGAAGAGTGAGAAAGAACCATTAAGGATCTGGGGGAAGGTGGAGAACGGACAGATTGTACCGGCTGCAACCCCTGTGATCACCTGTCAGTGTATCCGTGTACCGGTTTTAAACGGCCATACAGCCGCTGTATTCGTGAAGTTTAAGAAGAAACCTACGAAGGAGCAGCTGGTGGAAAAACTGGCTAATTTTAAAGGATTGCCGCAGGAATTGAATCTTCCCAGCGCACCGAAGCAGTTTATTCAGGTGATGGAAGAGGATAATCGTCCCCAGGTTAAGCTGGATGTGGACTATGAGAACGGCATGGGAATCAGCGTGGGAAGGATTCGGGAAGACAGTGTCTACGACTGGAAGTTTGTAGGGCTTTCCCATAATACTGTGCGCGGCGCTGCAGGGGGCGCTGTGTTATGTGCAGAGACACTAAAGGCAAAGGGATATATCACCAGGAAATAACGAAGCAAAGCAAGGTGTTTCCAAACAGATAATAAAACAAAAGATAGGGGACTGCCGATCATGAGAAGGGGAATGGCGGCAGTGTATAGGGGTAGGTATAGGTATGAATAAATTAGAATATCAGTTGGATCTCTTAAATGCGATCAACCAGAAGCTGCGAAGGGATGAGAAAATGCTGCGGTTGATCTGTGAAACATCTAACAGTGCGTTCCTGTATTATAATTATGAGGAAAAGAAACTTCAGACCATAGCGAACTGGGATCATTTCTTCGATTTTACGATTCAGGATATGAAGGATTTGACGAAACTGTATGACTGTGTGGAGGAAAAGTATGCGATTCCTCTGCGTGAAGTGCTTTTCATAGAAAAGCAGGGGATGAAGAGTCAGACTATTGAGATCAAACTCAAGGACAACCGCATTTGTATTGAGGTGGAAGTGAATATTGTCTACGATGACAATGGGAAGCCAACAGACAAAATCATCCGCTTTAAGGATGTGACAAAGTTCAATGCGCAGAATGATGAACTGACGTACATGGCTTATTATGATATCCTGACGGGGCTCTATAACCGCAATTATTTTGTGCGGCTTTTAGGAGAGTTCGTACGCCGCGCGGGGGAAGAGAATGAGACTGTGGCGGTGATGTTTTTGGATGTGGATGATTTCCGCAGAATCAATGATGGCATGGGTATCATTGTGGGGGATGAACTGGTTCAGCTGTTTGGACAATATCTGATCGATCTGATGGGGGATAACGTAGTGATATCACATTTTAACAGTGATATCTATTGTATCGGGATATATAGTCCTTATGGTGCAAGAAGTGTGGAGACAATCTATCAGACCATCAAGGAGAGGCTGAAAAAGCCCTTTAAATTAACTGGCGGACAGGAAATCTATATAACGGTGAGTGTGGGAGTGGCAGAGTATCCTGAAGCGGCTTCCAATACGCTGGAACTGATCAACTGTGCAGAGATTGTCATGTTCAAGGCAAAGAGCATGGGCAAAGATAAGATACAATACTTTGACGGCGCAATCCTAAATGATTTCCTGCAGAATGTGACCATAGAGAATAAGCTGAAAGAAGCGGTGTTTTCACAGAATTTTATAATGCATTTCCAGCCCCAGTTCCGCACTACGGACAGGGGACTGCGCGGGGTGGAAGCTCTGATCCGCTGGAAGGATGATACCGGCGATATGATCAGTCCGGCAGTCTTTATTCCCATTGCGGAAAAGAACGGTACGATTGTTCCCATTGGTACCTGGGTGATCGAGGAGAGCTTGCGGGCTTATGCAGAGTGGAGAAGGAGATATCATTATCCGCTGATTATGTCCATCAATATTTCTGCGATTCAGTATAAACAGCCGGATTTTATTGACAAACTGTTACAGATCCTGGAGAAGTATCAGGTTTCGCCCTATGAGATAGAGTTGGAGATAACGGAGTCGATTCTGATTGATGATTTTGAAGAGATTACAGAACGGCTTGCCATCCTGCGGGATATTGGAATCAAGATATCTCTGGATGATTTCGGCACGGGCTTTTCTTCTCTGTCCTATCTGAAAGGGCTGCCGATAGACACATTGAAGATTGACAAGTCCTTTATTGATACGGTAATTACAGATGAAAACACGAGGATCATCACGGAATCCATTATTTATATGGTCAAAAAACTGGGTTTTGAAACGATAGCGGAAGGTGTGGAGACAGAAGAACAGTTTCGATATCTCAATGAGATTTCCTGTGATATCATTCAGGGATTCTATTTGGGCAAACCGATGCCCGCGGAGAGTATTGAAAAGCTGTTGGCAAATATAACGGCGGATATGTGAGGCAATTTATGTTATTGGGCAGAGTAACCGAACTGAATTATCTGAATAACTGTTATGATCGGGAGGGCAGTCAGATTCTGATCGTTTATGGACAAAAGCATATCGGTAAGACAGCGCTTGTGAAGGAATTTATGAAAGACAGACCTCACTATTATTATTTGGCCAGAGCCTGTTCTGAGAGAGAACAGACTTATCAGTGGGGGCGGCAGATGGCCCATGACGGTTATGTAGTGGATAAATTCCCGACTTTTCATGATATCTTTGCTAAGATATCCCACCGCATAAACGGAAAGAAAGTAATCGTTATTGACGAGTTTCAGAATATTGTCAAAGCCAGTGACAGTTTTATGAGAGAACTGGTTGCTTTTGTACACAGTCAGTGGAATAAGGACGATGTGATGGTGCTCCTTTGCAGTTCATCTATCGGCTGGATTGAAAACAGCATGATTACGCGCATCGGCGAGGCGGCATATGAGTTATCGGGTCTTTTGAAAATTAAGGAGATGTCCTTCGCGGATATTGTGGAGCGTTTCCCTAATTTCCGGATTGAGGAGTGTGTGGAAGCCTATGCAATCCTTGGGGGGATTCCCGGCCTATGGAACCAGTTTGATGACCGGCTGACGATTCAGCAGAATATCTGCCGCAATATTTTGGATCCGGACAGCCTCCTGTTTGAGGAAGGAGAGCGGATCCTTACGGAACAGTTGCGGGAACCGGCGGTGTATAACACGATCATGGCATCCATTGCAGCCGGCAATCATAAATTGAACGATCTTTATCTGCACACGGAGTTTTCAAGGGCAAAGATCAGTGTGTATCTGAAGAATCTGATTGAACTGGAATTGGTGGAGAAGGTCTTTTCCTATGATACGGCTGGAAAAGAAAATGTGCAGAAAGGTATTTACAGGATCAGCCATCCTTTTGTAGATTTTTATTACACCTATATGTATCCCCATATGAGCGATCTGCAGATACTCTCCGTGGGAGAATTTTATAACCACTATATTATGCGGGGGTTCAGACATTATGTGTCAGGATATTTCAAGCAGATATGCAGACAGCATCTTGCTATGTTAAACGAAAGGCACAGACTGCCCGTTCTGTTGGAGGATATCGGAGAGTGGATTGGCAAGGCCGGTTCTCTGGATATTGTATCCCAGGACGAGGAGGGGCATACGCTGATCGGTTTGTGTAACTGGGAGAAGCCCATGACCTATGAGGACTATGAAAATCTGCTCCTCTATGCCAGAAAGGCAAAAATCAACCCGGATTATGTCTATATGTATACGGCGTTCCGCTTTGATGAGAAATTGAATCTGGAAGCCAAGATCAAAACAAATCTGAAATTGGTGCAGATTTCAGATTTATAGGGTGGTATTGTGACAGTGGGAGCAAAGCCGAAACTGTTGCGTGGTATGTGAGGAAGTTATGGGAAAGAGTTTATTTATTGCTGAGAAACCCAGCGTGGCGAGAGAGTTTGCCAAGGCGTTAAAATATAATCTGAAAAATAGAGATGGTTATATGGAGTCTGATGAGGCTGTGGTAACCTGGTGTGTGGGGCATCTGGTGACCATGAGTTACCCGGAGGTCTATGATGAGAAATACAAACGCTGGTCTTTAGAAACCATCCCCTTTATACCGGAAGAATTCAGGTATGAGGTCATCGAAAGTGTTAAAAAGCAGTTTGGGATTGTAAGCGGCCTTTTAAACAGAGAAGATGTGGAGATGATTTATGTCTGTACTGACTCCGGGCGGGAAGGCGAGTACATTTATCGGCTGGTGGAACAGCAGGCCGGTGTGGAAGGTAAGATCCGGAAGCGTGTATGGATTGACTCACAGACAGAAGAGGAGATATTACGGGGAATCCGGGAAGCCAAAGATCTTTCAGCTTATGATAATCTTTCAAGTGCCGCTTATCTGCGGGCTAAAGAAGATTATCTGATGGGTATCAATTTTTCAAGGGCGCTGACATTGAAATATAGTTACCCGATCAAAAGTTATCTTAAGGCAGATAAGGCGGTGGTTTCTGTCGGGCGTGTCATGACCTGCGTGCTTGGTATGGTGGTGAACAGGGAGCGGGAGATCAGGGATTTTGTGAAAATACCCTTTTACCGGATCCTCTTACAGATTGCAATAGAAGGGCATGCGTGTACTTTTGAGTGGAAGGCGGTGGAAGGTTCTAAGTATTATCAGTCACCGCAGATTTATAAAGATAACGGTTTTCTGAAAGAGGAAGAGGCGGATGCCTTTATCAGCTTTTTGTTAGAAGAGCCCAGGCAGGAGCCGGTGATTGAGAAAATTGAAAAAAAGAAGGAGACAAAGAATCCCCCTCTTTTGTATAATTTGGCGGAACTGCAAAATGACTGCTCCCGGCTGTTTAAGATCAGTCCGGATGAGACGCTGCGGATCGCACAGGAACTTTATGAGAAGAAACTGACAACATACCCCAGAACGGATGCCAGAGTCCTCTCCACGGCAGTGGCGAAGGAAATCCAGAAAAATATCGGCGGGCTTAAGAATTATCATGTGGCGGCACAATATGCTGCGGAAATATTGGAAAAGGGAAGTTACCGTGGCCTGGAAAAAACGCGGTACGTCAATGATAAGCAGATCACGGATCATTATGCGATCATTCCTACAGGACAGGGGTTTGGCAGTTTGAACAGCCTGCACCCGGCGTCAGCCAAAGTCTATGAGATTATAGTCAGGCGGTTTTTGAGCATTTTTTACCCAGCGGCAGTCTATCAAAAGATTAATCTGGGTGTGAAGATGAAGGGAGAAACTTTTACTTCCGGTTTCAAAGTGCTTGCGGAACAGGGTTACCTGAAAGTGTCACAGAATTCTTTTGCCAGAAAGAAGCCAGAGGAGTATACTGAAGAGGAGAAGAAAGAGGAGGGCAAGGAGGAAGTCGCCTGTGACGCGTCCTTTATGGAAGCATTAGGAACTCTCAAAAAGGGAATGGCACTTGTGGCTGGAGATCTTGGTAAGAAAGAAGGGGAAACTTCGCCGCCTAAGCGTTATAATTCCGGCAGTATGATTCTGGCCATGGAGAATGCAGGGCAGTTTATTGAGGATGAGGAGCTGCGTGCGCAAATTAAGGGAAGCGGTATCGGTACTTCAGCAACCAGAGCGGAGATTTTAAAGAAGCTGGTACATATTAAATATTTAGGCCTGAATAAAAAGACGCAGATCATCACGCCCACGCTTCTGGGAGAAATGATCTATGAGGTGGTGGCAGGATCCATCAGGCCGCTCTTGGATCCAAGACTCACGGCCAGCTGGGAGAAAGGGCTTACGCTGGTGGCTTCGGGTGAGATTACGGAACAGGAATATATGGTCAAGCTGGATGATTTTGTTACCAGAAGAACCAATGCCGTCAAACAGATGAATAATCAGTCGGCGCTTATTCATAGATTTCAATATGCATCGCAATTTTACAAAAAATAATTTGCTTCGCAGAGTAACAAATGTGGCAAACACGAAGGCGAAGATTGCTTTGCGAACTCGGATAAGCGGAAGGATTTTCTATATCAAAAAATTAAGAAAAGAGGGGAAGGAAAATGGCAGGATTGCAGGATACCACAATAGCGGCGCTCTATACGCTGGAGGAAACGATTGCGAAGGACATTTTTGAGGGGGTGACCTATCCGTGGGAAGTGCTCGCTAAGATCAAGGATTTTATTGTGGCTTTGGGAGAGACGCTACCGGAAGACAAATTTGAGAGAAGAGAAGGGAATATCTGGGTGGCCAGAAGCGCGAAAGTATTTCCGAGCGCATATATTGGCGGCCCGGCGATTATTGATGAAGAGGCGGAGATCAGACAAAGCGCTTTTATCAGGGGGTCCGCAATCGTGGGAAAAGGAGCGGTTGTGGGTAACTCCACGGAACTTAAGAATGTGATACTTTTTAATAAAGTGCAAGTGCCTCATTATAATTATGTAGGAGACAGCATTCTGGGCTATAAGGCACATATGGGAGCAGGATCCATCACATCAAATGTAAAGAGCGACAAGACGCTGGTGGTGGTACATGCCGGAGAGGAAAGTTATGAGACCGGGCTTAAGAAATTTGGTGCCATGCTTGGTGACAATGTGGAGGTGGGATGTAATTCTGTGCTGAATCCCGGGACAGTGATCGGCAAATGTTCCAATGTGTATCCGACTTCCATGGTGCGGGGGGTTATTCCGCCGAACAGCATTTACAAAAAGCAGACTGAGATAGCGGCAAAATATTAGACCTGTCAGAGAAGATACCCGTAAACCGACAGAAAAAAGTATTTTGAGGATAAGATGTATGTCAGTAGATTTGAGTGTTGAGAATTTTGGTTCCATGATCGATCATGTGATCTCGGGAATATGCTTCTTCGAATATGAGAATGGAAAATTTAAACCCATCTATATCAATGAAGGGTTTTTCCGTATGCTCGGCTATTCCAGAATTGAGGGCATGAAATATCTGGAGATGATTGATATGGTCATCATACCGGAAGATATGCCTGCTTTTCGTCAGGCCATTGAGGATGTTCTAAAGGATGACGGTGTGGTGGATGTGGAGTTTCGTACTGTGACGGCATCGGGAGGACTGCGCTGGCTGCATGTCAGAGGGAATCTCTATGCCAGAGAGGGCAGGAAGAATACGATCGTAACCGTCATACAGGATATTACTGAGCGCAAGAACATAGAGGAAGAACTGCAAAGGCAGGCAGAACGTTTACATATCCTTTCCGAGGCAGAAGGGGAAAAGATAATCGACTATAATGCCAAGACCGATGTCATGATCATCAAATCTTCCGGAGAGTACGGTGTCGGAGGAGAGGAGATTTATAATAAATATCTCGAGAAGTTTAATACTTCCACAATTTATGAAGAAGATGTGGCATATTACAGGGCAGTCATTGACAGTCTCCTCAAATCACCCAAACATGATACCATTGAATTTCGAATCAAACGGTTTGATAAAGATTTCACATGGTATCAGGCAAATCTCACTTCCCTGTTAGGCGCGGAAGGCTATGTTACCAGGATAGTGGGCCGCATGATCAATATCAATGACAAGAAGATTAAGGAGATGGAACTTTTACTGCGGGCGGAAAAAGATGCGCTGACAGGACTCTATAATCAGGGTGCCGCAGAGCAGCTGATCCGCAATGCCATTGAGGACAGCGGTGATGATACCTTAAATGCCTTAATGATCATTGATTTGGATAATTTTAAAGAGGCCAACGATCTGATAGGTCATGCACAGGGCGATATTTTGTTAGGAGAGACAGCGGGCAGATTAAACGAGATATTCAGGGGCGGCGATATCATCGGCAGAATCGGCGGTGATGAGTTTATCGTCTATGTCAAAAACTTAAAATCTATTTCTGAGGCGGATGTATTGGCGAGCAATATTGTCAGCAGTGTGAAATATACGCTGGAGGCGGAAGAAGGCCAAATTCAGGTAACCTGCAGCGTGGGTGTTTCCGTATTTCCCTACCATGGCAAGGAATACGAGGAACTTTTCAAGAAGGCGGACAGAGCGGTCTATACGGCCAAAGCCAACGGGAAATGTGACTATCGTATTTATGATGCGGCAAGTACTGTGGTCTATCATGCCAACAGAAAGAACGGCTATGATCTGAACAAGGGAATGGATGTCGATAGAAATATCGAAGATCAGGTCATGCAGATTCTGTTTGAGGATAGGGTTATGGAGTCGGCGCTCAAATCGGCCATCGAGCTGATGACTTCCAAATATCATTTTCACAGGGGATATATCTGTGGAAATGAATCGTTACCGATTTCAAGAACGGTGCAGTTTTCAGAGGATGCTTATGCAACGGGCAAAGAAGCAGATGAGCACTATGAACTGAAACGGGTGGTAAATGAAATTCTCTATGCATCCTTCCAGGGAGCATCCATCATTCATGACTATGACTTGACATTGGACGAGATGCATGACTATTTCCAGGCGGAAGGCATCAAGAGTATGCTCTTTTACCCGCTGACATCCAAGGGAGAGTTTCAGGGAGCCATTGTTCTGGAAAACCATGTGGATGTGCAGCTGGAACTGAAGAAGAGTGAGATGGAGGAGATCCGTTCGCTGTTTCGTATCATGGAGGCTCATATCCTGCAGATCGGCCTGATGGACAGATTACAGGACTTTGTGACACAGATTGCAATCTTCGATAACTTGGACAGTTTTGTCTATGTGGTCAATCCGGATACATATGAACTCAGTTTTATCAATAAGAGAGTGTTGATGGATTCTCCAAATGTCAAGATAGGCGACATTTGTTATAAAGCTTTGCAGAACCGTGATACCCCCTGTGAAAACTGTATTCTGCGCAATCTGGACAAAAAGGATTCTCACTGCAGATGTACGGAGGAAATATTCAATTATTCCCTGCGCTGCTGGACCAGATGCAGTGCCAGCTGGCTGGAGTGTAAGGA
Source organism: uncultured bacterium (assembly GCA_947243845.1). Taxonomy (GTDB): domain Bacteria; phylum Bacillota; class Clostridia; order Lachnospirales; family Lachnospiraceae; genus UBA3282. Next base: position 1,142 of record CAMXIF010000018.1, on the reverse strand, counting down.
GGAAAACGGGCTTGCGCTCTTAAACAGCATTGATATTTCTGAGTACTTTATGGGATAGAAATTACAAGAAATATCTGGATTTTTTTATAACAATATGAGACAATAGAAACAGCGGTTATGACAGACTGCATTCAGTCTGTTATCAAATAATTTATACATAATCGAAAGGAGTTATCACATGATCTATTCAAAAGAAGTTGAAGAAATGTGTACAGTGGCACAGGGCGTTCATCATGGCTGTGCTCCTATCCCAGAGGAAGCAAAATGGGTGCAGGCGAAGGAAGTGAAGGATATTTCCGGTCTGACACACGGCGTTGGCTGGTGTGCTCCTCAGCAGGGTGCCTGCAAGCTGACTCTGAACGTGAAAGAGGGTATCATTCAGGAGGCTTTGGTGGAGACTATCGGATGTTCCGGTATGACACACTCCGCTGCTATGGCATCTGAGATCCTGCCGGGATTGACGGTTATGGAAGCACTCAATACAGACTTGGTGTGTGACGCAATCAATACGGCGATGAGAGAACTGTTCTTACAGATCGTATATGGCCGTACACAGTCTGCTTTTTCCGAGGATGGACTTCCGGTAGGCGCAGGTCTTGAGGATCTGGGTAAAGGATTGAGAAGTCAGGTAGGTACTATGTATGGTACTCTCAAGAAGGGTCCCCGTTATCTTGAGATGGCAGAAGGTTATGTAACTGGTATCGCATTGGATGCCAATGATGAAATCATCGGTTATAAGTTCGTAAGCCTTGGCAAGATGACAGACTTCATCAAAAAGGGTGACGATCCAAATACAGCATATGAGAAGGCATGTGGTCAGTACGGCCGTGTAGATGATGCTGTGAAGATTATTGATCCTAGATGCGAATAATAGAAGTAAATTCCTTCGGAATTAACTTCACGAGATTCGCTTCGCGAACTCGGCATAAGCGGGAAGTAAATTAATTTCGCAGGCTCGGATGCAACCGAGAAATTAACTTCACGAGATTCGCTTCGCGAACTCGGTATAAGCGGGAAGTAAATTAATTTCGCAGGCTCGGATGTAACCGAGAAATTAACTTCACGAGATTCGCTTCGCGGACTCGGCATAAGCGGGAAGTAAATTAATTTCGCAGGCTCGGATGTAACCGAGAAATTAACTT
>CAMXIF010000017.1 GCA_947243845.1 uncultured bacterium | reverse complement strand
GGTGTACTGTAAGGGGAAGGATAGAAGGCGGAGAGTTTGAGGGCTCTTCGCTTTTTACTGTCCATAGGCAGAATATATTGACAAGTTTAATTACACAAAATACAATAAAATTGACATTTAATAGAAAGAAGGAACGTGATATGAGTGAAATGGAAAGATTTAGAGATATGTATTTTGAAGATTGTATAGAACTTCTTAAAAATAAACATTCTTATAGAAAGCATGTAGATAAATTTATATATTACTTAAAAGTGGCAGGTTTAGAGAATTACCCGAAGGTGATAGATAAAAATGTAGTGGAAGATTGTATAGGATATTATAGAATAGAAAAAGGTGAATTGAATACCCGTTCTACTATGGAGGCACATCTGGAAGCATTAAAAAGCTTTTACGATTACTTAAGTAGAACAGATAAACTTTCGGATATTTTTACTGATTATGATTATAAAGATTATAAAGAAGCAATTGTAAAAAAATATGACCTGTCTGAACCTGTGGAAAGAGGCAGTTTTAGTTGTGATGAACTTATTGAGATTTTAGCATCTACGGAAGAACTAATAGAGCAGTCCATAGAAGAAAAATCTGGTATAAGGGATGAGGAACGTTATTTACAAAGAATTATAATGCGTTTATTTATTAAAATAACTTTAATAGCGCCCGCTAAGAGGAAGGTAATAGGACAAATAAAAATGAATGATTTTGAAGGAAATTTTAAGATTTTGAAAATAAATAAAATTAAGATAAATATTCCCTGTGGGCTATCAAGAGATATTATTCAGGCGATTCAATATGCTGAAGACAGGAATGGAAAACAGGTTGAAAAAGCAGATAGGATTTTTGAATTTATTTATCGTTATAGGGGAAAGTTTACAGATGAGTCTTTAAATACATGGTTTTTCAATCTGTTACAGGACATTGGATATATTGAAAAAACAAATAGAAGAACATATCCAGTGGAGCCTATTCGGAATGGAGCTATTTCAATTATGGTTGATAATATGGTTAATCCGCTATTTATATCGAAAATAACAGGTATTGGGTTTTCCAGATTAGAAACGCAATATTATGACACCATGAAGTCTGAATATAAGGATTACCTAAATAGAAACATTAATAAAGCGATAGCGCAGAGTGAATATTATTCATATATCTAATTGTTTTTAAGTAGGGGAGGATATGAATGCTGAGGGAAAGTAATCGAATTGAATTAAAAGCTGATTTAAATGATAAATTGGAGAAAGAGATAGTGGCATTTTTAAATAACCGTGAGGGTGGTATTCTCTATATAGGGGTTGATAACAAAGGGGAGCCGGTTGGAAATTCCGATATAGATTCTATGCAATTAAAAATTGCAGATAGAATCAAGAATAATATTTTACCCTCAACGCTTGGATTGTTTGACATCGTTACTGAATATGTGAACAATATTCCAGTAACTAAAATAATTGTTTGTAGTGGTCTTGAAAAACCATATTATATTAAAAATAAGGGAATGTCACCTAACGGATGTTATATGCGGCTTGGAACATCAACCCAGCCAATGTCTACTGCATTAATAGACGAACTGTATGCAAAAAGAATACACACAACATTGCGTAATATTCCGGCGCCCAGACAGGACCTCACCTTTGCACAGTTAAAGATATACTATCAGGAAAGGGGACTTGAGTTAAATAGGAAATTTGCTAATAGTCTTGAATTACTTACTCCTGATGGAAAATACAATTATATAGCATATTTGCTTGCCGATGAAAATGGAGTGTCTATTAAAGTTGCAAAATATGCCGGAATAACAAAGGTAGATCTGGTTGAAAATGAAGAGTATGGATATTGCTCATTGATTAAGGCGACAAATCATGTTTTGGAGAAAATGAAAATAGAAAATGTTACAAAAGCGAAGGTAACCAGTACAAAAAGGATTGAAAAGAATCTTGTTGAATCTGTACCACTACGGGAAGCATTGATTAATTCCATTGTGCATAATGATTTTTCGCGGGAAATCCCGCCAGTATTTGAAATTTTCAGTAACAGGATTGAGTTTACATCATATGGTGGTTTGATTCCCGGGCAAAGTATAGAAGATTTTTTCAGTTGTAGCAGTATGCCCAGAAATAGAGAATTAATGCGGGTTTTTAAAGATTTGGGACTAGTTGAGCAGTTAGGTTCTGGGATGAGCAGGATTTTACAATCATATGACCGCAGTATTTTTGAAATTTCGGATCATTTTATAAAGGTCATATTTCCATTTTCTTTACCAGTTGATGATGGGAATGTCGCCAATGGCGATAATAATGGCGATATACGTGGCGATAATCAAAGCGATAGCAATAAGGTTTTGTTATTATTGGAAAAAGAACCTGATATAACAGCAAAAAAAATAAGCGGGCAGACAGGAATGAGTACAAGAAAAATTAGCCGCATCATAAGGGAATTGCGTGAATCGGAAATGATTAATCGTGTGGGTTCCAGTAGAAAAGGATATTGGGAGATTAATAAATCCTAATTTTAAAAAGTTCGTGTCACTATCTTGACACAAGCCGGGCTGAAGGCCATGGAAGAACTGGCGAAGCTGGAGGCGGAGAGAGGGACACTGGGGTATGTGCAGGAAGGCGGAAATGTCAAACATAGCTGGGAAACGGCCGGCGGTCTTGACGGAGGAAGCGCGGCGGATAGTTTGGGGGCCGCGGGCAGGAGGAAAGAGAAGCGGGAGCGTATTGCCAGCAATGAGATGTGTACGTTTTTGATATTGAATATTTCTTCTTTACAGCTGATACCGGTGAATATGATAGCTTACCGGCAGCAGTATGGCAGTGTGAACCCGGCGGGGATTATTGCGCCGGCGATTGTGGCAACGTTTATCAGTACGTTGACAGCGGTGGTGTACTGTAAGGGGAAGGATAGAAGGCGGAGAGTTTGAGGGCTCTTCGCTTTTGTTGTAAGGATATATATTGACAAAAATACTTATTATAACTACGATGATAATGGCAATGATATAAATTTTGATGTAAACCAATTAGAATGTACAATGGTATATATTCAGCCAGTCTAAGAATATCATATGGATATACAAAGGGAAACGGAAAAGAAATCATGGCATCAGATAAAAATGCACCCCAACACTTCAATTCTTTAACAGACGCACTATGTTCGCTGTTCGGGAGAGAGACAAAAATAGAACCGACCATCCGAATATCCGGCGGCGATATCAATGAAGCCTACGGATTAGTCCTGACAGGCGGCAAGCGTATTTTTATGAAATCCAATACCATGGAAAACGCTTCTCTTTTTGTGGCAGAGGCAGATGGACTAAGTGCAATCGCCCGCACAAAAACAATTGGCACGCCGCAGATTCTTGGCCTTGGAACGGACGAGGACAGAGGAGGATATTCTTTCCTGCTGTTGGAATTTATTTCCGGTAGGGATCGCGTTACAGATTATTGGGAAGACTTTGCGAGGCAGCTTTCCGATATGCATCATGCGTCAACGGTCGGATTGACTGCAAGCGGCAACTATGGTTTTAACGCAGACAACTACATTGGCATGCGCAGGCAGATCAATGCAGGATATGACAGGTGGACAGAGTTCTTTCGCGACTGCCGTCTTGAACCGCAGTTTCGGGATGCCGAGCGATATTTTGATAAAGAGGATTGGAAAAGGATTAGCCGGATGCTTGATCATTTGGATGAAATTCTTATAGAACCGGAATCGCCTTCCCTATTGCACGGAGATTTGTGGGGAGGGAATGTGATCACGGGAAATGATGGTAGGGCATGGCTGATCGATCCGGCAGTTTATGTGGGTCATGCGGAAGCGGATCTTGCCATGACAGAGTTGTTCGGGGGCTTTCCGCGAAATTTTTATGACGCTTATCAGGAAGTAGCGCCTTTGCAGCCGGACTATGAGCACCGCCGCGATGTGTATAATCTCTATCATCTCCTGAACCATCTGAATATGTTCGGGAGGATGTATCTTTCGGAAGTGAGATCCATTGTAAGGCGGGTATCATAACCATTAAACCAATATGCATCTGATATTTAGATTCGGTAAAATTTGTGGTTGGTTGTGCAAACATAAGTAGTACCTATAAACAACAACTCGCATAGAATAAAGTAAAATCCATTCAGGAATAATCTATGGAAATTTATGTAGTAAAACCAGGAGATACCGTGGATTCCATTGCAGAAAGCTATGGGATCCCGGTATCTTCCGTTATTTATAATAATCAGCTTGTCTACCCTTATTCCCTGGCAGTGGGCCAGGCGCTTCTTCTATCTGTGGGTGAGGATTCCGAACCTTCTTATCCGGCTTGGGTAAATGGCTATGCTTATCCGTTTATTCAACAGGATGTTTTAAATGAAACCCTTCCTTACCTGTCTTCCCTCTCTGTTTTTTCTTATGGCTTTACCACAGAAGGAGACTTGATTCCGCCGACATTGGATGATTCCTTTATGATTAATGCGGCGCTTACGGAAGGAGTGCGTCCTGTTCTTACCCTGACGCCGCTTGATTCTAATGGAAATTTTAATAACTTTCTGATCACTTCTGTGGTAAATGATCAGGCAGCCAAAGACAATCTCCTTAACAATCTTCTTGTCACCGTGCAGGAAAGGGGGTTTCAGGGTGTGGATATTGATTTTGAGTATATCCGACCAGAGGATAGGATTCCCTTTGCTGATTTTGTGGCGGATGTAAGAAATTTTCTTTCTCCTTACGGCTATCATGTCTCCGTGGCGCTTGCACCCAAGACTTCTGACACACAAGCAGGGCTTCTTTATGAAGGAAAGGATTATGCTCTTCTGGGAGAAGCGGCCGACAGTGTGCTTCTCATGACTTATGAGTGGGGTTATACCTATGGTCCGCCCATGGCGGTGGCTCCTGTCAATAAAGTCCGGCAGGTGGTAGAATATGCCGTTACCCGTATCAATCCGGCTAAGATCGATCTGGGAATCCCTAATTACGGGTACGAATGGACGCTGCCTTTTGTGCAGGGTTCATCCCGGGCGACTACCGTAAGCAATCAGGAAGCCGTGCGGATTGCCATAGAGGCTGGTGTTCCCATTCAGTTTGATGAAGTAGCTATGTCGCCGTTTTTTCAGTATGAAAAAGATGGTCAGCTTCACGAGGTATGGTTTGAGGACGTGAGAAGTTATCGGGAAAAGTTTTCTCTACTGCCGACCTATGGTCTACGCGGGATGGGATATTGGCAGATCATGCGGTTTTTCCGTCCGAACTGGCTGCTGCTTGCGGATACGTTTCGGATTCAGAAGGATTGACAGGTGGGCATTGCTGGTGAGATGTTATATCGTTTAATCTATCACAATTTGACAAACATAATGATCCGGAACTTATTATTCTCACAGTAGCAGTCAATATTTCCGCCCAGTTTGTCACAGAAGGCCTGCACGCTTTTCATTCCAAGGCCGTGCCCCTTGCCTTTTTGGCTTTTGGGAAGGCCGGTCAGGGAGTCAAAGAGAAGTTCATTCTCACACTCGTTTTCCATATCGATCAGCAGATATTCGGTCGTGCAATGTATTTTCCCATCTATATACCGCTTCGAAGGTTCCGTATTTTTAACGCTGTGTACAGCATTTTCCAAAAGGTTGGCCAACACCATGGCAAACGCGTATTCGCTGACCGGAATTTCCCGGGGGATCATTACATCAAGGTGCAGTGCAATATGAAAGGACTTTGCCTGCCCGACCATTTGGGTGAGAAGGGTATTTATGATTAAATTTTCACAATACCGATCGATCTTATTATCATTTACCACCTCATTGATGTGTCCGGTTATGTTTCTGATCTCGTCATATTCTCCCTGATTCATCAGGGAATCTATCATCATGGAATAATGCTTCATATCATGGCGGAGTATTTTAAGATTCTGCTCGGATTGTTCCACCAGATAATTTTGACTTTCCAGACCCTTGATATAGGATCCGAACATTACATTCTTCCAATATTCATCGACCTGTTTGTTAGCGCTGTCCAGATAACGCAGAACGACAATGTAAGATACGAGCATTGTGATCATTAAGAATATACTGACGGGAATATTCTGGGGATATTCATAAAGTGTATAGGGAAAGAACGCCAGACAGGAAAAGCTGCAGAAAAAGAAAACAGGAATCAGGCACAGTTCCCACCAGCTTTTTCCAAGATCCCGTTCGCAGAACGTATGAAAGATACTTCCAATCTTATAAAAAAGTACCGTTAAAATGATTAGATGCATCAGCAGATTTCCTGTCAGCGCGAGGCCGATACTGCCTGTGAGAATATACAGGATGGAGGCTGTTATACTGCCTACAATGACATAGTTGGAAGCGCTCAGGCTGATAAAAAGTACTCTGCTGTCCCTTTTTTTGGCTATAAGAAGTCCTGTAGACTGTGCTATGGCAATCTGCAGCATTGTTGTGAAAAAGTAGACCCAATTGCTGTCTGGGAACAGATTCAGCTTAAGACAGTCTAACAGGTCCATGATCGTGCAGGAGATAAAACAGATAGCTATCGTTTTCTTTTGGGAGTATCGATGAATCAGAAACAGATAGATAAATATCACAAAGAATATATGGCTAAACGTATATGATATACTTTTAACATAAATCATTCCAATCCTCATTTCTGCGCAAAAGTTTATTTATCGTACCATGCACCTACTTGTATTTTTCAGAAACAAAGAGAAGATATTCCCTTTTGACTCTTGTAGCCTTTGCCTTGCTGACAGGAAGCTGTTTGCCGGATTCCATGATCATGCTGTCGGATGTCAGCTGTTTGACGTAGTCGAGATTGACAAGGAAAGATTTGTGGATCTGCAGAAAATTTTTTCTTCTGGCGGCCTCCCTTGTCTCTTCTTCAAAAGATTTTCTGAGGAAAAGACTCTTTATAATTTCGCCGTCAGACATATGTACTTCCTGTTTTCGGCCAATGTTTTCAATATATTCTATTTTGGAATAAGGCCTTTGCAGTAAGCCGCCCTGCGTCTTGATCAGATACATGGATTCTGATTTTATAGTTGTATAGGATAGGGCATAATCCAACGCTTCATAGAGTTTGTCCTCATCGATTGGCTTAAGGAGGTATCTTATGGCGTGCACTCCATAAGCATCCAACGCGTAATCATCGGACGCGGTGACATAGATGATCACACTTTCATGGCCGGACATTCGGATTTGTTTGCCGATATCAATTCCTGTCCGCCGTGGCATCAGCATGTCTAATATATAGATATCTGTCAGTTTTCCTGCTGATATCTTCTGGTATAATCTGGATGGATCAGAAAATTTCTCAAGTTCAAAATCTTTGTCCGGATGCAGGGACTTATATTTTAACAATAATTTTTCTACGTTGAGCAGATCCTTGATGCTGTCATCACAAACTGTTATTTTCATGCGATAGTTTTTTCCCTTTCGTACAAGACGTTAAATTTGTCTTCCAATCAAACTGAATATTACTAAAATTATACCGGGATTTGCTCTGGTTTATCAACTGATTTGGACAGGAAATTCTTACCTGATTGCGAAAATTTCATGGCTAAATGTGAAGAAATGAAATTGACTCTAAAATAGCAAAAAGATAGAATGTGTGAGGACTCGGCAATTCGTGTCATAAGAGTTGCCGGGAGGTTTTAAGAAAGATAAAGCGGGAGGAATATGGATGAAAAAGTGTAAGTTAATACTGGCGGTGGGAATCATGATTCTGGCCTGTGTGGGATGTGGCACAAAGGGTGCTGTGGATAAGCAGGCGGAAGGACCTGCGGCGTTTGCAGAGCAGATTCAGACAGCGGTTGCAGCAAAGGATTTGGAAGCCCTTGCGGATTTGTGTGCTTATCCGCTTGCGGTTAACGGTGAGGTTGTTGAGAGCAGGGATGCATTGATGGAATTGGGAAACGATGTTATTTTCACGGAGGAAAGATGTACGGTGATTGAGGCGGTGGATGTCTCAGCGCTGGAGGAGACAAAGGCGGGTTTCATTATGGGGGACGCTACACCGAATATTATTTTTAATTCCGTAGATGGTAAGCTGGGAATCAGCGGCATCAACTAAGCAAGGGAAGAATCAAATATGGAAGATTCCAGGCGGAGAGTTCGAGGACTCTCCGTTGTTGTTATGGGAATCTAAGGTAACAGTATTTCATATTATATGCAAGTATGATAAAATGAATATAAGTAAATGCCGAAATATATAAGAGCAAAGTAGAGCGCTTCATGTTGAATGGGTTTAGTAAAGGCGGATCTTTCATACGGAAGAAGGAAAGGAAAACGGGGAAAATGGGCAAGAAAGTCATATACTGTCTGGGTGCATATGTTTTGATGGCGCAGTTGTTTCTGGCCAATGATCTGCCATGCTATGCCTCGGAGATTGGGACGGGGGCTTATCCGGTAGAGAACACATCGCAGGCAGAATTGCCGGCGCCTGCCATCACTTCGGTCAGCGTTTCTCCTGTGTCAACGGTTGTTTCTAAAAATTCTTCTTATGCTTTTGTGGCTTCTGTGGCCGGGCAGAATGATTACAGTCGGGAAGTAGCTTGGAGCGTTCATGGACAGACGAGTCAGAATACCTTTATAGATGGCAGCGGTATTTTGCATGTGGGATCAGACGAATCATCCTCTTCCCTGATTGTAAAGGCAACTTCAAAACAGGACAGCAGTTACAGCGCAACAGCGCTGGCAACGGTACAGACTTCCAGTTATTCCATACAGGTGAAAGCGTCTCCGGACAATGGCGGTTCCGTATATGGAGGCGGCACGGTCAAAGAAGGCGGTTATGCAGTGCTCACCGCTGCACCGAACAGTGGGTTTGCTTTTGAGGGCTGGTTTTTAGATCACAACAAAGTTTCCGACAATACACAGTATACAGTGGAGAACATACATAGTGATGCTGTTTATACAGCTAATTTCAGGTCGGATAACTGCCAGATTAATGTAAGCGTTAATGACAGCAATGCAGGTACGGCGACTGAGAGCAGAACCGTTAAATATGGGGAAAACATGGTGCTGGAAGCCAGGCCCAAAACCGGCTACCGGTTTGACGGCTGGATGGAGAATGGAACAACCGTAAGTACGGACAGCAGGTGGCAGTTAAATCATATTACTGGTTCCAGAACCCTGACGGCTATGTTTTCGAGGATTCAATATACCCTTACGATCAATGGCTGGCCGGCCTCTACGGGCACGGTATCCGGACAGGGAACTTATGATGAGGGAAGTGATATTAAGATAAAGGCGGTTCCGATGAATGATTACCGGTTTGTGTCATGGTCTGAAAACGGTAATGTTGTCAGTACCGATCCGGAATATTCCGTAGAAGATATCTCCAGGGATATGTTTCTTCTGGCAACTTTTGAAAAGGCTCGGACCAATACCTTTTCTATAACAGCCCAGGTATCCGCGAATGGTAAGATTGTGCCGGAAGGCAATAGTATTGTGCCGGAAGGTTCCTCAATGTCCTATGTGATCATGCCGCAGGAGGGGTACATGGTCAATGCCGTGTATGTGGATGGCAGATCTGTGGGGGCAGTTACCTCCTATAGTTTTGCGGATGTCAGGCAGAATCATAGTATTTCCGCAGATTTTGTGACCAAGCCGGGCGAAAGTGACCATATGCAGACAGAGGAGCCGGATGGAAAAGACAAGACTCATGAGCCGGATGAGGGCAGTCAGTCCGATAAGGACGGAAAAGATACACAGGGAGATGATGCAATAGGACAGACGGGCACCTTGCAGGCGCTTGCTGTGTCTGCGCAGGAAGCAGAACAGATGATAGAGGCCGAAGATGACACGGAACTGTTGACAGGGGCCATTGGAACCGGCGATTTGCAGGTAACTGTCCACAATGATTTTGCAGATACGAAGCTGGCAACTTCCCGTGGCGGATTTGATGAAAATACCAGCGTTACAAACCTGAAAGTGATATGGGATAAGGTACTGACAAAAGAAGAAAAAATGGAGATGTTACAGGGAGAGGTTCCAATAGCCATTCATTTTTCCGTGGATGATACCGATGGGGAAGAAACGCAAAAGACCATAGAGGCATTTGCACAAAGCAAGCTGCCCGGCATGACGATTGGGCGGTATTTTGAAGTGCGTCTTACGAAATCGGGACTAGGCGATGTACAGGCGCTCCGGGAATTGCCGGAAGCGGTGAAAGTAGTGCTGAATGTTCCGAAACACTTGCAGGCAGAAAACCGGGAATTTTATATTTTAAGGTTACATACAAAGGAAGATGGCAGCCAGGATTTTGCCCAGCTTTTGGACGAGGATGATAATCCGGATACGATCACATTTTCCACAGACAGATTCTCTCCCTATGCGATTGCCTATATAGACTGGCCTTCGGAGGAGGCCACGATGACAGAGAGCGCAGCAGATACTGTTGCTGATAACGGGGTAGTAAGTGTCATAGGTATTATGGCCGTTGCTCTTGCACTGGTGATTACCTTTGGACTCTTATGGTATGTTATCAAAAAGAGAAGACGTTGAAGATAATAATGAGGGTAGGCCTAAACACTCACCACAAAGGCAAAATACCCGCATCCTGTATTAATAAGCAGGCTGTAGTCAAAGGCTCCTGCATAAAATGCCTGCCGGAATTGTTCCGAAGTCATGAAGTGGCTGTTTTCCAGCTGATACTGCCAGGCCATGTGGCAGTAGATGCCCACCTGTTCCACAATCTTGATGGCAAGTTCCCTGCCGGCGGCAAGAACCAGATTATCCATTTTGTTCAGAGGCATATTTAACATGGCGCTCACAGCCCGTAGTACCAGACTTTCTTCCAGGGCCATAAAGACCTGTACCTGTCTATGGTCTGTGGACAGATAAGTCAGCCGTATGATCATACTGCGGCCAAAGTTTTCTCCACTGTAATGTTCGCTGACAATTTCTGTCTGTAAGTGGAATAGTTCTTGAATCGTGATAGACAGCGCATTTTTCAGGAGGGACATATCTTCTCCAATATGGTCTTGTTTCCATTTGTTTGTGATCAGTCCGGCAATGGCCCGGTCTTCAATTATGATGTGCGCAGTGAGCCAGCCGAGACAGATGCCAATAAAATGCTGCATGGATTCCTGCGAATAGTTGGACTCTGTGAGGTCTTTTTCAAGGGCTGGCAGGGTCTTAAAACGTAAGTCATCATGCAGACGCTTGTGCATTTCGTATCCTTTGTAGCCTATAGATCTCATATAGGCTTCTTCATCGGCAAAGTGATTTATGGCATGACTTTTGAGGTATTTAATTCCCTCTGCGCATGCCCATTGTCCATTGTTTTCGTCTTTGCTTAGATTGATTAATTTGCGGACGATTGAAAAAAGTTTCCGATGTGCCTTGTCGATGGATGCAACACCAATATTAAACCTTCCATCCCATTCTATTTCTTTTGACATGTTATGCTCCGTTCCTAAAAGTGATTTGATAGATTCTGCCCGTGAAATACATGATGATTTCGCGGGCTGTTTTATTATTACTTTATGTCGAGATGTGGCGAAAGGTGTCATGGCCTTATGAATTGCCGAGAACCCCAACAAAAGCTGTTCAGATTTACAGCCGGCCGTTATCATGGAACTTGTCAGGAGAAATAATGCTTCAGTTTGTTCTAAACAGTGCTATACTTAGATTAATAGAAGGACGTAGGGCATAAATAACGGGGAAGGCAATGTAAAATGACACTGACACAGTTGGATACACTACAGATAGCGAAAAGAGTAGATGCGATCCTGCATGTTCCGGGGAACTACCGGGGCGGAAATCTGGAGATGACCATCGTGATAGATACTTCTTTGCAGAGGGAAGATTTTAAGGAAGCAGTGGCGGGAGTAATCGGGGCGCTTAAGAGAAGCAATGAGGTTTTTCGCAATGTCCGGTTAAATCTTGTATTATGGGGAACGCAGATAAGCGCGAACGTGGTGCCGATGGCGGCGCTCATGACAGAGGGAGCGTTTGCAGAGTATGTCTGCAGTCCCTGCCAGAAATGCTATGAGGAGCTTTTTGATTACCTGAAAAGGTTCCATGCCAGGAGCAAGGTGATACTGGTATTTGCGGCTGAGGGCAATGAGGTCAGGGACAGGGAAGCTTCCAGAGAAGCGCTTTCTCCGTTTTTAAAAAGCAAGCTTCTGATCATCACGGAGCAGATCATCAGCGGGACGCAAATGTATCTTAGATAACAGAAAGGTCTGGAATAATGTAGAATAAAAAAGGGAGACTTGTTTTCACGGGCCTCCCTTTTTGCTTCAAATTATTTTGATAATTATATAATGCTAGTTCGTTTATCTTATTCTAACAGATATTTTTTCAGAATCTGCGTCAGCCTGTTCATGTCAATCGGTTTTGCCACATGCTCATTCATCCCGCATTCAAGGCATCTTTGGATATCATCGGAAAAGGCGTCCGCTGTCATGGCAATAATGGGCAGATTTACGTCCGAGCGTTCCAAGGCCCTGATTGCCTTTGCGGCCTCATAACCATTCATGACGGGCATTCGGATATCCATCAGAATGATATCATAGAACCCAGGTTTGGACTGCGTAAATTTATCGACACAGATCTGTCCGTTTTCTGCCCGTTCCAATTCAAATCCGACTTCGGAGAGAATGGTCTCAGCAATTTCCCAATTCAGTTCATTGTCTTCAGCCAACAGGATTCGTTTGCCGGTGAACTCAATCGTACGCCCGGTATCTTTCTGTTCATTTTCCGTATCTCCTGTCATATAGCGGCTTAATCCCAGGAAGAGATTGGATTTGAACAGAGGCTTGGAGATGAATCCCTGTACGCCGGCTTCGAGTGCTTCTTTCTCGATATCGCTCCAGTCATAGGCGGAGATGATCAGAATCGGCACCTCTTCGCCCAAATGCTTGCGCATTTCCTTGGCGGTCTCCAGACCATCCATGCCGGGCATCTTCCAGTCTAGAAGAACAATCTCATAGTCATCGTGCCTGTCATGATGCGTCTTTACCATCTCTAAGGCAGTCTGGCCATCGATAGCCCATTGTGCCTCAATACCGATATCCTTCAGGGAGGCGACAGTAGCTTTGCAGAGATCTTCATTATTGTCTACCACCAGCATCTTCCATGGCGGAAGAACCATATCTTCTTCTTTAACGGTGGCCTTTTCAAAATCAAGAGTAATATGGAATTCGCTGCCCTTTTCGGGTTCGCTGTGCAGTTCAATACTGCCTTCCATGGTATCTACGATAGCCTTGGTGATTGCCATACCAAGTCCGGTACCCTCAGTCTTATCTACCTGAGATTTCTTTTCTCTGGTAAAGGTGTCGAAAATCTTCTCCTGAAATTCCGGTGTCATACCGATGCCGCTGTCTTTTACCCAGAAATGGCATCTCACATAATTGTCTCCCTTAGGAGAGTTCTCCTGCTCCAGACGGATATAGATGTGACCGTTCTCCGGAGTAAACTTGATGGCATTAGACAAAAGGTTTAACAGCACCTGATTTAAACGAACGCTGTCACAATATATCTCCTCTGCCTGTATATTTTGGATAAAAATGTCAAAGTACTGCTGTCTGGCTTTGATCTGCGGCTGTACTATATTTACGATGCTTTCCATAGCCTCCCGCAGGGAAATCTGGTTCATATTCAAAGACAGCTTGCCGCTCTCGATCTTGGACATATCCAGAACGTCATTGATGAGACCAAGCAGGTGTTTGCTGGAAAGGGTTATCTTGCCAAGGCACTCCTTTACCTTGGTCATGTCGTTGATGTTCGCCATTGCTATGGCCGTCATGCCCACGATACCGTTCATCGGCGTCCGGATATCATGGCTCATGCTGGAAAGAAATTCGCTCTTGGCCTTATTAGCCTGAACAGCCTCTTGTTCTGCCTGTTCCAGTTCTCGCAGCTGCTGTTGTGACAGTCTGTAGTAGAGGAAAAAGATAATGATGATTCCTACCAGCACCACGCCTGCCATGACCAAGATAATGACCTGTCTTTGGATATTCATATCATTTACGATATCTTCCAATAGGCCAAAAGGCATGATGGATACCAGATACCATTCGGAATCGGGCAGGTGTGTACACAGCATGTACTCATATTCATTTCCGTTATATACGAGAGTGGAATAATCAGCATCGGTGTTGAGAGCAGTCTGCAATTCCTGTATATATGTATCCCCTGATTCCTGTTCCGAACCGGAAAAGATGTCCAGAACCCGGTCAAAGTAATTATCACCGTCCACGTTTCTGACAACATAAGTGCCGTTCCTTCGGATAATGAAAGAATACATATCTGTGTTGCTGTCATTTAAGGACAGTACTTCCTCCAGATACTGCATGGGAAGTCCGGCTACGATAGCGGAACTGGTCTTGCCGTTCTGCATTGGATACTGAGCATCCACCAGCAGGCACATTATCCTGTCTCCATCGGCTTCGTAACTGGAAAATACACGTTGGTTACTGTTCTTTAATACTCTGTAAAAGGTATTCTCGTCATAGTACTCTATGGGTTCGCCATAGATGATTTCCGAATCTCCGTCTTCCGTATAGAGTGCAAGATAGGTAAAATTGCGCACACGGGCACTCTCTATGAGATCATCAATCATTTCCTGGCCATAAGTTACACTGTCGGGAGGGGTTCTATCCACAAGTCCCTGCAGCTGGAAGACCTGCATACTGATGACCGCATCAAATGTCTGTTTGACCTGTCCCGCCATTGCATGGGTATAGACCTTTCCGACTTGGCTAATCGCATCGTTGCTCTTTCTGGCTATGATTATGGAAGATAAGACGAATACAATGATGCTGACAGCGATTAGGATTGCAAACCCCATCAAAATGATTCTTTTTCTCTTTTTAATAACCACAAAAAACCCCCTGTCGTATACTCGGATGCCTTAATAGCAATTATCCGCTGAATTGGTGTGACGATAAATCCCTACTTTATAGAACGCCTTTGAAGAAAAGTATAACATATTATAAAGGGGATTTCAATTCCGTTCATGGACATGTTGACTGTCACGAAAGTTTACTGTGTACAATAATGACACGTTGAAAGTTGTATGGTATAATTATCTGTAATGTAAATGGAAAAATAACAGGCGGGGGTACTTTATGAAATATGATGTAATTATTATCGGCGCGGGGCCGGGCGGGACTTATTCGGCTTATGAATTGACTCAAAAGAAAGAGAATCTGAAGATAGCAGTTTTTGAGGCGGGTCATGCATTGGATAAGCGCCATTGCCCGATAGACGGCGATAAAGTTAAAAGCTGTATAAATTGTAAAAGCTGCTCTATCATGAGTGGTTTTGGCGGAGCGGGCGCCTTTTCCGATGGAAAGTATAATATCACCAACGATTTTGGCGGCACGCTCCATGAGTATGTGGGCAAGAAGCAGGCCATCGAACTGATGCACTATGTGGACGAGATCAACATGAAATATGGTGGGAAAGGCACGAAACTGTACTCTACGGCCGGAACGCAGTTTAAGAAACTGTGTCTGCAGAACAATCTTAACCTGCTGGACGCTTCTGTCAGACATCTGGGAACGGACATTAATTATATTGTGCTGGAGAATCTGTATGCGGCCCTGAAAGATAAAGTGGACTTTTATTTTGATACGCCGATCAAGACTGTGCAAGTGACAGAGGAAGGCTATCAGGTGATTACGGAGAAAGAGACTTATGAATGTGACAGATGTGTCATATCTGTAGGGAGAAGCGGCAGCAAGTGGATGGAAAAGGTGTGCGGCGAGCTTTCGATTAACACAAAGTCCAACCGTGTGGATATCGGTGTGCGTGTGGAGATTCCGGCGGTAATCTTTTCCCACCTGACAGACGAGCTGTATGAAAGCAAGATTGTTTATCGTACGGAGAAATTTGAGGACAGTGTGAGAACTTTCTGCATGAATCCTTATGGGATTGTGGTCAATGAGAATACCAACGGTATTGTGACGGTAAATGGCCACAGTTATGAAGGCATGGATAAACGAACCAACAATACGAACTTTGCGCTGTTGGTTGCCAAGCATTTTTCAGAGCCGTTTAAGGATAGTAACGGTTACGGGGAGAGTATTGCCAGATTATCTAATATGCTGGGTGGCGGCGTTATTGTACAGCGTTTTGGGGATTTGGTGCGTGGAAGAAGGAGTAATGCGAAACGTATCGCGGAAGGTGTGATAGAGCCAACGCTTGCGGCTACGCCGGGAGATTTGAGCCTGGTGCTTCCGAAGCGGATTTTGGACGGTATTATGGAGATGATATATGCGCTTGACAAGATTGCGCCGGGCACGGCAAATGATGATACCCTGCTCTATGGTGTGGAAGTCAAATTCTATAACATGGAAGTGGAGATCAACGAACATCTGGAAACAAAGTACAAGGGACTTTATATCATCGGGGACGGCAGCGGCGTGACACATTCCCTGTCGCATGCATCCGCCAGCGGTGTGTATGTGGCGCGGGATATTGTAGCAGCTATGGATTGAATGACAATTAAACATTGAATGACAAGTAAATATGAGAGAATAAATTTATAAAAAGAGGCATAGCCCGCAGGGTTTCCGGATGACTGGAAATTCTGATGCGGCGGCTTCGGAACGGAGGGCATATGATATTAGGAGCGTTGGAAGCAGGTGGTACTAAGATGGTATGCGCCATCGGCAATGAGAATGGGGAAATCATGGAGCAGGTGTCCATTCCCACAGAGACACCAGAGATTACGATCCCAAAACTGCTGGCGTTTTTTGAGGGTAAAGAAATAGAAGCGTTGGGAATCGGGTGTTTTGGACCCATCGATGTGAACCGGGATTCTGCGACTTATGGATATATCACGACAACACCGAAGCTGGCATGGCAGAATTACAACATGGTAGGCGTCTTTAAGGATAAACTGGGAGTGCCGGTAGGATTTGACACAGATGTGAATGGTTCTGCTCTTGGAGAGTACACCTGGGGTATCGCCAAAGGATTACACAGCTGTATTTATATTACTATTGGAACCGGTGTGGGCGTGGGTGCGATTGTGGACGGCAGACTGCTCCATGGCATGATGCATCCGGAAGGAGGACATATTCTTTTGAACCGTCTTCCACAGGATACCTACAAAGGATTCTGTCCCTTCCATGCCAATTGTATGGAAGGTCTTGCGGCTGGGCCGGCTATCGAGGGCAGATGGGGAAAGAAGGCTGTCGAGCTCGCAGACAGGCCGGAAGTGTGGGAGATGGAGGCCGAATATATCGCGCAGGCGCTGGTAGACTACACTATGACCTTATCGCCCCAGCGGATTATCCTGGGCGGCGGCGTGATGCACCAGACACAGCTTCTGCCGTTAGTGCGTGAGAAATATAAGACACTTTTAAATGGCTATATCAAGACGAAGGAACTGGAGGATTTGGATTCCTATATCGTAGTGCAGAGTCTTGATGACAAGCAGGGCATCATGGGAGCCTTAAAGCTGGGTCTGATGGAACTGGAACGTCAGTAAATGCCGGTGGCGAAAAGTTCTTCGGTTGTTACTGCTGAAAATATTTTTGCAGGTATTCAATAATCACTTGTGCGGCTCGTCTGTGGGATTTCTCACCGGGATGCGCGTGGGAGCCTACCGTTTCTTCGGTAGTGTCCGGCAGCTGTAGGAAAATAACGTTGTGATCACCGCTTGCAGTTATGTATTGGTTGACGGCATCGTTGATTGCCAGGGAGAGATTATATCCCAGCATGCCATAGCACCAGACAATATGTGCCTGTGGGTTATCTTTGCGCAGCATTTTCAAGAAGCCGATGACTGCGTTTTTGAACCGGCACAGGTCGTTCTCGTTGAAGGTGCCGTCCGGGTTCAGGCGCTGTTCAAAGGTCTGGCCGGTGGCGGGATCAGACCAGGCGGGCTGGACGAAGGCGGAAGCATCATTGGTGCCCAGATTGACAATGAGAGCGTCAACCTTTCTGCCGGCAAAGTCGTAAGGCGCAAAGGCCCCCAGACTTTCATTGATGGGGCCGGAACAGAGTCCGCAGAGTTTTTCATAGCGGGAGGGGATGTTACAGTTGGGATTAGCGTCCCAGCTGGAGAGGACGCCCCAGCCACCCTGGGAGATCAGATAGGCATCTGCGTCCAGGGCTTCAGCTGTCATTTTGGCATAATTGCGGCTATACCCCATGTACATGGGGATCCAGTCGGTATCCGCCTTGGCGCCGTAGGTACCCTCGCCGGAAGTGATGCTGTCGCCGATAAATTCCAGCGTATATTTTTTCTTGGGAACAGGATAAAAAGTTCCGTCAGTCTGCAGGCCATAAACGAGAAGATAACAATCCTCATCTTCCGTCATGGCCTGTAGTTCGCGGGTAAACCGCACGTTTTTGACAGCGTCCGGACTCATGCCGCGAAACAGGCATAAAGAATATCTGCCCGGCATAAGCATCTGCCGGCTCATCAGTTCACCGTTGATCTCGCAGGTAACCCATAATTCATGGATATGATAGCCTGCTTCGATATCGATCCAGAGTTCTGAACCGGATACATTCACTTCCACAGCGCTTCCATTAAAGAAAAGCGGCAAAGGACATGCGCCGGGAACCGTCCGGCCGTGAACCTTATAATCAGAAACTTCCTGCAGTGAATATTTCTTTAACTCTTCCAATTTTTCTAATCCCCTTTCATAAGAGAAGCAAAAAAGTTATTTGCGAAGCAAATTACTTTTAGTATAATAAAAATCTGCCCGTCTGCATAGATTTTTATAAAAGATTTGGCAGGTGTATGCATGGCCTCCGTATTATCCAATGTCTCCAATATTATTATTCCGGTCATCATCTTCTATATAGTGGCGTACGGGCTTGCCAACCGCTGTAATGTGTATGAGGATTTTATCAGGGGCGCGAAAGACGGTTTCCATACGGTCATACAGATTATGCCTACACTGATCGGACTCATGGTGGCAGTGGGGGTATTGCGCGCATCGGGATTCTTGGAATTTATAGGCGGACTTTTTGGCGGGATAGCAGCACAGCTTGGATTTTCCTCGGAACTGATTCCTCTGATGCTGGTGAAGATGTTTTCCTCTTCGGCGGCCACAGGACTTGTTTTGGATATTTTTAAGAATCACGGGCCGGATTCCCTGATCGGCCTCACGACATCTATCATGATGAGTTGTACGGAAACGATTTTCTATACCATGAGCGTTTATTTCCTGGCGGCAAAGGTTACCAAGACTCGCTATACTTTAAAGGGTGCATTGTTAGCCACTCTGGCGGGTATCATAGCCAGTATCGTGCTGGCAGGGATGATGGTATGATACACAATGAAAACGGCGTCCGTAACGAACGCCGTTTTCATTGTGTGAGAAGGATAGAAATGTATCAGTCCTAATATATGTCAACAGGCATTGGTTAGATGCTCTGTTATGTTTAGTCGAAGTCGGTCGGCACCAACTCAGCACCGGCGACTCCATTGGAAGTGTAGTAACCACCGCTTGAGAATCTATGTAGGATATTCTTGCGGGCCGGATTCTTTGATTCGGCTCTGTCTCAACTACAGTTATTACTATACACACAATTTGTGAATGGGATGTGTCAGAATTCGAAAGAAAAAAGAAAGAAAATATAAAATAAATTTTATATTTTCATTTCTATGGTTTTGGTAGCCATTTTCTCTCCGAATGTCCGGTCATGTTCCACAAACAGCAGTGTGGGACGGTGTGTAAGAATCAGTTTTTCCAGCTGCATTCTGGAAAAGATATCAATATAGTTGAGCGGCTCATCCCAGATATAAAGATGTGCGGGAGTGAGCAGGCTTGTGGCAATCAGCAGCTTCTTTTTCTGCCCTTCGGAGTATTCTTCCAGACGCTTGTCGAATTGTGTCCGCGCAAAATCAAGCTGCCGCAGGATTGCCTTAAAAAGACTTTCGTCCATATTGGCAGAGCGGATGTAATCCTGCAGGGTGCCGGCCACATTTGAAGTATCCTGATTGATGTAGGACACGGTAAGGCCGCTGGCAAGCTGCAGTTCTCCGGATATGGCGATAGAAGCATCCCCTAAAAGGGCTTTGATCAGTGTGGATTTGCCGCAGCCGTTTGGCCCCTGCAGCCATACGCGTTCACCCTGACCAAGCGAGAAAGTGAGGTCTTGCACAATAGTGGACTCGCCATACCCCAGATTTAAATGATCTGCGCGAATCAATATCTGTTTGTGATGCGTCAGGGTGGGCAGTTTTAAATCAACTACGGTTTCGATATCTTTGAGCAGGGTTTCCTTCTCCTCGATGGCGGCCGCGCGTCTGTTGTCCAGGTTCTTGCGCTGCTGCTGCATCCGTGCGGACTTGGCGCCGATATAGGCACGGGTGCCTATGAACCGGTTTTGCTCCCTGGCGGGATCGTAACCGATCTTGCGGCCTTCTGCTTTATCGGCCCACATGGCGGTACGCCTGGCAGCTTCTTTCAGTTTGCCGATTTCCTTTTTCAGTTTTTCATTTTCGGTCTGCTCGAAGCTGTCCTGCTTTTCTTTATTGGTATACCAGCTATCAAAGTTACCCTTCTCTACCCGGATGGTACTGCGGTTCAGTACCAGGATATGATCGACACATTCATTTAAGAGCCATCTGTCGTGGGAGACCAGAAGAAAGCCTTTTTTGGCGCACAGATAGTCCCGCAACAGGGTTCTTGCGCTGATATCCAGATGGTTTGTCGGCTCATCGATCAGCAGGAAATGATTATCCCGTGAAAAGAGCAGGGCCAGCATGATCTTCGTCCGTTCTCCGTGGCTGAGTGTTTCATAAGGTCTGTAGAGAATTTCAGCATCGGCGCTCAGGCTGTCCAATTCCCGACAGACCTTCCAGAGTTCAAAGTCCGGTACCAGTTCCTCTGCCAGATCTGCAGTGATCATTTTCTCCTGCGCCTGTGTGACCGGGCAGGGAAAATAATCGAAACAGGTGGAATGACTGATAGATCCGCTGTAGTCGTATTTGCCAAGCAGCAAATTTAGGAATGTGGTCTTGCCCTTGCCATTTCTGCCGATCAGACCGAGTTTCCAGTCCGTGTCGATGGTAAAGGATGTGTTTTCAAAAATATTATCGTAACTTGTATCATAGGAATAAGTTAAATTAGATACCTGAATTTGTGACATAATAAATGCACTCCCTTCTTCATTGTGCAAATGCGCCATGGCGCTTTCCCACAGAAATAAAAAAGCCTCTGTTACCAGAGTGCCTCAAAAAGAAACGGGAATGCCTATAGAAATAGAAACCCGCAAAAAAATACAGTACACCAATGATATGATCTGCCTCTGATAACAAACTATGACTTGTTGCCGTGTTAAGTTGTTAGAAACAGATTACATCCTCAATGCGGTGCTACCTCACTTTTGCTTGATGGATTTGATTATAACGGATGTAATAAAATAATGCAAGAGGTAAATGGCAGAAATCATAAATACGAAATGCTAAATAACAATAGAAAGGGTTTTATTGTAATTGCGAAATTGGTCTTCTCGTGGTATATTGTGTAATAAATGAAGGGAATCTATTATCACAGGGGATGTATTTGGGAGGAAATGATGAAAGATTCAACTATTTTTGGGAAAAGATTACAAAAACACCATGATGAACTGCGCTGGCTGTATATGGAACTGTACGAGAACGATTCCATGTTTGCAGAATTGTGCGATCAGATGTATACCTACTATCTGGCGCGGGATCAGAAGATGAAGGCTCTGGATCAGAAGCGCGAGAAAGATACGGCATGGTTCCGCAGGAAAGATATGCTGGGCATGATGCTTTACATTGACAACTTTGCGGGTACGATACAGGGACTGCAGGAGAAGCTGTCTTATCTGGAATCCTGCAATGTCAACTATATACATCTGATGCCGTTTTTGGATTCGCCTGAGGGACGTTCGGATGGCGGATATGCTGTGGCGGATTTCAGGAAAGTGAGGCCGGATCTGGGCAGCATGGATGATCTTGCGCAGCTTTCGGAACAGTGTCATGAACGGGGAATCAGCCTGTGCATGGATTTTGTCATGAATCATACATCAGAAGAGCATGAGTGGGCCAGAAGGGCGCGGCAGGGTGAAGGCGAATACATGAGCCGGTATTTCTTCTATGATAATTATGATATACCGTCACAGTATGAGGAGACAGTGCCGCAGGTATTTCCGACCACTGCGCCGGGCAATTTTACCTGGCTTCCGGAGATTGGCCACTATGTGATGACATCTTTTTATCCTTACCAGTGGGATTTGAACTATCGGAATCCCCGTGTGTTTAACGAGATGATGTACAATTTCCTGTACCTGGCGAACCAGGGCATGGATATCATACGGATCGATGCGGTGCCTTATATCTGGAAGGAACTGGGCACCCAGTGCAGGAATTTAAAACAGGTACATACCATCGTGCGTATGATGCGTATGATCGGTGAAATCGTGTGTCCCGGTGTGGTACTGCTGGGTGAGGTGGTGATGGAACCGGAAAAGGTAGTGCCTTATTTTGGAACAGTAGAAAAACCAGAGTGCCATATGCTCTATAATGTGACCACCATGGCGACCACCTGGAACTGCGTTGCAACCAGGGATGTGCGTCTTTTAAAGAAACAGATGGATGTGGTGAACGGACTGCCGAGAGAATATACTTTCCTGAATTATTTAAGGTGCCATGATGATATCGGCTGGGGGCTTGATTTTGCTACACTGCAGACTTGGGGCATGGAAGAGGTGGCTCATAAAAAATATCTGAATGATTACTTTACAGGAAATTATCCGAACAGCGAAAGCAGAGGAGAACTCTATAACGATGATCCGAGACTGGGCGATGCCAGATTCTGCGGCACCACGGCGTCCATGTGCGGTGTGGAGAGTGCAGGGTATGAGAAAGATCAGCAGAAAATGAAGGATGCCGTCCGTATGGATGTTATGCTCCATGCCTATATGCTGACACAGTCGGGGATTCCCATGCTCTACAGCGGTGATGAGGTGGGGCAGGTAAATGATTACACGTATAAGCAAGAACCTGCAAAAGCGCCGGATTCCCGTTACCTTCACAGGGGTAAGTTTCGCTGGGAACTGGCTGCGGAACGGGATGACGTAAAGACTGTGGCCGGACAGATTTTCCGTGCGCTCGGACAGCTTGAGGTATTGCGCAAGAAGGAGAAAGTCTTTGAGGCAGACGCAGACTGTCAGGTGGTGGATGCCGGGGATGACGCGGTGTTATGCCTGAAGAGAAGCAAGGGTAAGGAAAAGATGCTAGGTGTATTTAATTTCCATGATATGGAAAGGAAAGTCTCATTGGAAGAGAACGGCGTCTGGAAAGATATGTTGAGCGGTAAAGTGCAGGATGTAAGTGATGTTACTCTGCCGGGGCATGGGTTTGTGTGGATAAAGACAAAGTCCTGATTAGATGCCGGGAAAGCGAGTGGCGGAATGAAAGTTAATGCGGAATACATGCAGCAGTCGCAGTTAATGATAATCATGGCAATCATAATAGCTATCATTGTCCTGACGGTGGCGGCCATACTTTTGGTAAAGTGTGTCCGCCGCTTTCGCCATTTCCGCAGGACAAGCTTCATGGATGAGATGGAAGGCCATGATTTTGAATATTTCTGTGCAGAGCTTTTGGAAAAGCAAGGGTTTATAGATGTGGAAGTGACACGCGGAAGCGGGGACTTTGGCGTAGATATTCTGGCGGAGAAAGACGGCGTTACCTATGCTGTCCAGTGCAAACGCTATAACGGGCCTGTGGGCGTGGAAGCCATACTCCGTACCTATGGAGGCTGTGCTTATTATGAGCGGATGGTGGGTGCGGTCATGACCAATCAGTATTTTACCAATCCGGCAGTGGAGGCAGCGAAGAAACTGCGGATCTTGCTCTGGGACAGAGGATATATTGATGAGATGATGGAGGAATAGTTTGACTATCAAAGTAATATCTGCTAAAATGGTACAACAGAAATGACGAAGGTTGGAGAGCCGAGATGGATATCAATAATACATTCAACGAAGTATTGGTCAAATTGTTCCGTGATATTAATACCATAGAAGAACGTGCCATAAGGACAGGAGAATACCGGGATGTGACCACAAATGACATGCATGTCATAGAAGCGATCGGAATGGAGGATGCGAAGAATATGACCAGTGTTGCCAGAGAACTTGAGGTGACTACGGGAACGCTGACCATATCCATTAATGGCCTGGTTAAGAAAGGATATGTGAACAGGATCCGCAGCGAGGAGGATCGGCGTGTGGTACTGATCTCTTTGTCGGATAAAGGCATCAGGGCTTATCTTCATCACCAGAATTTCCATGAACAGATGATAGATGCCGTGATCGCGGGACTTTCAGAGGAGGAGCAGCGGGTGCTTGAGCAGGCCCTGCTCAAGTTAAACCGATTTTTCAGGGAAAAATAACAGGACATGGCATGAAAAAACTCTCAAGGACATTGAGAGTTTTTATAATATTATGGATTCCATAGAGCCAGCCTTGAAGCCAGGGATCGGTAATCCGCCGGGCCGTTTTGCAACAGGAAACAATGAAATTGATACTGAAAATCTGTTTGCTCACAGGCAGCGTCAGTCTCTCCTGGTTCAGCCCAGATGACGGCAGCCTGTTTTTTTAATTCCATGATTTCCAGATAGCCCAGATAGTATTTCAGGTAGTTACAGGGTTCTTCGGCAATATATTGATAAACGGCCTGCACGCTTTCATCGTCCATAGTGCCAAGAGAAGAGAAGATTCTTCTCACGTCTTCCAGGGAGGCGCCATCGTAGTGGATTGCCACATCTAACAGGGAGTACAGGCACAGCTGGATCTGCCGGTCAAGGCGGCAGGCCTGATAATAGCGGACGGTTTCCGGGTGAGCCGTCTTGGCCATCTGGATTGCATAGTCGTAGGAGGAGAGCTCCACATACATGGCCCAGCCTTCGATAAAGCCGCCATAGTAAAGGATGCTGCGCAGAGGCAGAATGTTACGTTCGTCCCAGAAACGTTGGCTATAGACGGTCTGATATAGATGACCGGGATAACCTTCATGTGCCAGCGTGGTAAAGAGAGACAGATCGTTGGTGGTATCCTGAGTATTAATATAAATGATATTATTGCAGACGTTGTCGATGGGTGGTGTCATGTAGAACGCAGGCGCACTATAGGGCTCCAGGCTTGGATCTACATATTTGACCACAGAATGGATCGGCGCATCGTCTTTTCCTGCCGGAATAGCCGGATAATCCTGTTGGATTGCTGTCTGCAGATAGGATAAATATTCCTCCGGAGATGCTTCGGGCAGAAGCGGGGGATCCTGCAGGATCAGATTTTTGAGAGAAGGATCCGCCTGCAGCAGATGAAGCAGGGATTCATAATGAAACTGCAGATCCTGATAGAGCAGTCTCTTGATCTCTGTAATATCCCGGTAAGAGCCGGTGCGCAGACGCAGCAGGGCCAGATAGTAGTCGCGGCCTCCTTCGTATTGGGCCAGCCCGCCGATACTTTTGCCGCTTCCTTTTAAGAGGGTGATTTCATCGGCCAGTTTGTCGTAGGCAGGAGCAACGACAGTTGTCAGTAGACGGTTGTGTTCCGACTGGTAAGACAGTGTCTGCTCTGCACTTATTACTCCCTGCTGTGACAGGGCATTTAGTTTTTCCTGAAAGGTGATTTCCAGAAAATGGGTGCCCGCTGCCAGAGTATCGGGATTCATCAGCGCTGTGCATTGGGCGATTGTTTTGTCTGCGGTCTCATCGGACATAAAAAGTCCTGCATTCGCCTTTTCTTTCTCGTAGACGATTAGGCCATCGAAATAGGATGGAATCTGGGAGAGGATAGCCAGATAGTTTTCGATATCTGCTGTATCATCCAACTCATATTCTGCCAGAAGGATTGGAAGTTCTGAGGGCGCTCCCGATGAGGGGGAGAGCGGTTCTGCAAAATACGGATGGGCTGCGGTACCTGACAATGCGGCCAGATAGGTGTTTAGCAGATCATACAGATATTGGTTGTCTTTGCTCAGAGAGCTGCGGTTTATCATAGAAAGGCTGTTCTTAGTCTGAGAGAGTTCATAGATATCATCTGCGGCCTCACCGGCATGATAGACAGGGAGGGTAAGACCGGATTCGTCAATACCATAAGCGGCAGCGTCATCTATTGTATAATGAAAATGGATCGGATTGGCCTGTACTTCGTTCAGGAAAAATTGTTCCCCGAAAGATTCAAATCTGGCGTCCTGGTGACTATGTACATAATAAAGCAGAGTGGAGGCGCAAAAACCGCCAAAAAGAATCAGGGCAGCAGCCCATTGTTTGAGTGTGAGAGTGCGTTTCAAGTAAATACCCTCAAGAAAGATTTGTATTAATATATGAGAGGGGGATATAAATAATGACCGGATCAGAAGATGATCCGGTCACGCCCGCTTTCTTTGCCGAGATATAATTTTTCGTCCGCTTCTTTTAAGATGGTGGTCATGTCGCTGTGGTAATCGTATTCCACCAGACCGTAAGTGAGCGACACGGTAAAGGTCTCAATAACACCGTCAAAGACAATGGCCTTGATTTTCTGTCTGAGATTTTCCAGGGCTATTACTGCGTCATCCCCGTTTAATTTGGGAAAGATCAGCAAAAATTCCTCGCCGCCCCAACGGGAAATAAAGGAATCCGGCGGTAATTCCTTACGAAAGGTTTCAGAAATCTTCTTAAGTACTACATCGCCTACATCATGTCCATAAGTATCGTTTACATGTTTAAAGAAGTCGATATCACATAAGCAGATGCTGATCTGGTTATCCGGATTATTCAGCAGATCATCCAGATATTCCATGGTACTGCGGCGATTGTAAAGCCCTGTCAGGGTATCGGTGTTAGCCTGTTTCATAAGCTGCCTGTTATATTCGATCAGCTTGCCTTCCAATTCCTGAGAGTCCGCGCTGAATATATAGGCGGTCAGTGCAAGAGACAGGAATACAAAGAAGGTGTTTATTATCTGTAAAGCGTTGCTGATGTCTGCTGTCAGGGGAACGACAGCGGCATGATCCCTGCAATAATAGTACAGATAGATACGAAGCACAAGCAAACACAGCGTGTAAATGACCTTAGCCTTTTCATGTCTGTATTTTGCAAAGAAACAAAATACAAGGAGCGTAAAAATAAAATGTTGGACTCCGATGTTCCAGCCAAAGCAGATTACGTTGGCAATGCTCCACGCCAGGACATAAATATTCAGCGCGCAGTATGATGTAAATGAACTCCAATAGTAGGAGCATACAAAGGCGAGAATAAACAAGACCAGAGAAGCGATAGAAAGGATAAGCCCTCCGATATGACGGGTAAATGCAATCAGGACACAGTTAATCAGCGAATATACTGCCATGGAGATTATCAGCAGCCTGAGAACAACAATTAATTTGGAAGATTCATTTTTACGGCCGGTGTCTCTGCATATATTTTCGTAAATATTTGCAAGTACGGAATTTTCTTTCATTATTATAATCTTTCATTATGAGTTTATTTGATAAAAAACGATACACACATTTATATTACACCTTTTAGTGTGTCAATGCAAACAAAGAATCTTAATTTTATTAGAAAAAAATTTACAATTTATCTTTTATCAGAAAATTGGTAGAATAATTAGAA
Source organism: uncultured bacterium (assembly GCA_947243845.1). Classification (GTDB taxonomy): domain Bacteria; phylum Bacillota; class Clostridia; order Lachnospirales; family Lachnospiraceae; genus UBA3282. Next base: position 42,837 of record CAMXIF010000017.1, on the reverse strand, counting down.
AGGAGATTACAATATGCAGGCGGTCAAAGTAAAATATTCCATCAAACATAAACTGATATTGCTTTCCATGGTGGTGGCGACCCCATTTCTGGTGATGGTCATCTATCTGATCTATGCGCTTCATAATTACAGCAGAGCCTATGATAATATTGTGAGCAATATGACTGTGGCAAACAATTATAATCTGAATTTTAAGGAAGAGATGGATGAGAGTCTTTATAAACTGGTAGTAGGCTATGTTACCTTCGAGACGGTGGGAGATGATAAGAGCCTGAAAGACCCTTATGTTTTGCTGAATGAACTGCGCAGTGAATTTGGCAACCTTATGAGTATCACAACGGATGGTGAGAGTCGTGCCTGGCTTCAGATTCTGATGCGCAATATTGATACGCTGGAAGACCGCGTGGATGATATCAGGACAAACATTGAGAATGATAATAGCTATGATATGAACATTGAGATGTTGGATAACAATATCTATATCATGACGGAACTGATTCAGGATAATATTCAGTCTTATATCTATTATCAGACTAAGAGCATGGAACATCTGACGGAGCAGCTGAATGAGAAAGTAAATACTTTTACTGGATTTTGTGGTGTTTTGTTGTTCTTGCTGTTATTTTTGGTGGTAGCTTTGATCATTATGATTGTCACGGGAATCATTGAGCCGATCCAGGAACTGTCACGGGTCACACAAAAGGTGGCCAAAGGAGATTTCGCGGCACGTGCCCCTGCGGATTCTGAAGATGAGGTGGCCGTGCTTGCGGACAGCGTCAACAGCATGACGGAGAGTATTGAAGGACTGGTGCGAAAGATTAAGGAAGATGAACGCAAGATGCGCCAGGCGGATTTAAGACTCTTACAGGAACAGATCAACCCGCACTTTTTGTATAATACGCTTGATACGATCGTGTGGCTGATCGAGGGCAATGATCCCGAAAAGGCGGTCAATGTAGTTATGTCATTGTCGGAATTTTTCCGGCTGGTGTTGTCTAAAGGGCGGGAGTATATTACCATACAGGAAGAAGAACTTCATATTAAAAGTTATCTGGAGATACAGCAGGTACGTTACAGGGATATTCTGGAATATGAGATTCGGATTGCGCCGGAATTGTATCAGTATAGGATCCTCAAACTTACGTTGCAGCCGCTTGTGGAAAACTCACTATACCATGGCATTAAATATAAGCGGGCGAAAGGAACGATTACCGTGACAGGGGTCCTGCAGGGTGACGAGATACATTTTGTCGTGGAGGACAACGGTGTTGGTATGGATGAAAAGGAACTGGAAAAGCTGAAAGGTGAGATCAATAAACCCTGTCAGGATACGGAGAAGGGCTTTGGGCTTGCCAATGTGAATGAACGCATCCGCATGAACTTCGGACAGGAGTATGGAATGCAGATCGAATCCGTCAAGGGGAAAGGAACCTGTGTGGAGATTGCCATTCCGGCAATTCCGTATGCAGCGGACAAAGGTGAGAACATAAATGAGTAAGAAAAATGTATATGTCAGAAAACTGGTCATTGTACTGTTCATCGTCATTTTGTCCCTGATGGTGATTGGCGGTCGGCTGTTTACTAATATAGAAGAAGACAATTCCGTAAGTGAAGAGGAGGATCGGATCGTGGTGGGCGTGTCGCAGCTTGGGAGCGAGTCAGGCTGGCGGACCGCCAATACGGAATCCGTGCAGAACGCATTTACCCAGCAGAACGGTTATTTCATGATCTTCCAGAATGCCAGACAGAAGCAGGATAACCAGATTAAGACAATCCGCAGCTTTATCTCTCAAAGGGTAGATTACATCGTGTTCTCTCCGGTGGTGGAAACCGGCTGGGAAACCGTGCTGCAGGAGGCGAAGGAGGCGGGGATCCCGGTTATCCTGATGGACAGGAATGTGAATATAAGAGACAGAAGCCTCTATGTAACCTGTGTGGGCAGCGATTTTGTGGAAGAAGGGGAGCGGGCAGGACGCTGGCTGGAAAAGGAGCTTAAGAAACGGGGAATGGATGAGGAACAGGTCAATATTGTGGTACTGAAGGGCACGGAGGGATCCTCTGCGCAGATTGGGCGGACGATAGGGTTTTCCACGGTGGCTTCCGATCATATGAATTGGAATATTCTGGAACAGGAATATGCGGACTTCACTTCTGCCAAGGGCCGCGAAGTGATGGACACTTTTTTGAGAAAATATCCGGATATTGACGTGGTGGTGTCCCAGAACGATGATATGACATTCGGCGCGATCGAGGCTATCAAGGAGTCGGGCCAGACGGTGGGTATCGGCGGCGATATCACGATCATTTCCTTCGATGCAGTGCATGATGCACTTGAGATGGTGGCGAAAGGTATCATTAATGTGGATATCGAATGTAATCCTAATCAGGGAGAGTATTTATCACAGGTGATCGACATGCTGGAAGACGGACAGGAAGTAGAGCAGCAGTATTATGTGGAAGAGAATGTCTTTACGATAGAGAATGTGACTAAGGAATTGCTGGAGGAGAGGAATTATTAGAAGGGGGAAGGAACTATGTTGAAAATATTTCTGGTGGAGGATGAGAGTATTGTCAGGGAAGGACTAAGAGACAATATGCCATGGGAACAGTATGGGTACCAGTTTGTGGGGGAAGCCAGTGATGGAGAGATGGCGCTGCCGCTCATACAAAAGACCAGGCCGGATGTTCTCCTGACAGATATCAAGATGCCTTTTATGGACGGGCTGTCCTTAAGCCGTATCGTGCATCAGGAATTTCCGGACATGAAGATTATAATCATCAGCGGCTATGATGATTTTGAGTATGCGAGACAGGCGATCTCCGTAGGCGTGGAACAGTATCTTTTAAAACCCATCACCAGGGCAAACCTGCAGAAAGTACTGACGGACTTAAAGGTTAAGATAGAGACGGAACGGGAGCAGCGCAAATACCAGGAGAAATATCAGGAGGAGTCCAGGGAATATGAACGGTTTTCCCGCACGAACTTTTTTGTCAAGGTATTTGAGGGACGTATGCCCGTGCAGGATATCTATGAAGAGGCGGCGAAACTTTCCCTGAAGATCAATGCCCCATGCTACAATCTTTTGATATTCAATTTGCAGGAGAAGCGCGCCGGGGAGAATATGGGGTTTGAATCGGAGGACTTCGCCAGAAAGCGGGAAGAACTGCTGCATTACTTTGTGCGCTATCCGGAGAACCTGGTCTTTCGCTGGAATGTCAATACTTACGGTGTGCTGATCAAGGGCAATGCCGAGCAGATGCAGGAACTTGCGGACAAATATCTGGAAAATGTGGAACGGATCTGCCATCCTACGGAAGATATTCTGGACTGGTATGCGGCTGTGGGAGAACCGGTGGAAAGACTAAGCCTCCTGGCAGAGTGTTACAGCAAGGTCAATCACCTCTTTGCATATCGGTTCCTGATGCCTCATGTGCATATTTTTACGAAAGAAGTGACAGAGAATTACATGCCGCAGAGAGAGGGCAGTAAGATTGGGGACATTGATTACTCCAAAATGGATCCGGAACTGTTTAAAGATTTCCTCCTCCGCGGCAGCAGGGAAGATATACCGGAATTTGTGGACAGTTACCTGCTGACCATCAACGAGGCGCTGCAGTCAACAATGTTCCAGAATTATCTGGTGCTGCATGTCCGCTTTGTGACGCTGGCCTATGTAGAATCCATCGGCGGAGACAAGGAAGAATTTATGGTGGAGGCAGACGGCGGTCAGATGCAGGATAAAAATCTGTCTGTGGAAGAGATACCCCGCTACATCCGCAATATGTTGGATAAGGCCATGGAACTGCGTGACCGGGAATCTGACAATCAGAGCAAACGGGTGCTCAAGAGGGCTCTTGATTATATAGAAGAAAACTATTCACAGGAGTCGTTTTCCCTAAACTCCGTGGCGGGAGAAGTCAATGTCAGCGCCAACTATTTCAGTGCGATCTTCAGCCAGGCCATGCAGATGACCTTTATTGAATATGTGACGCAGAAGCGGATGGACAAGGCCAAGAAACTTCTGCGGCAGACGGAGAAACATTCCGGGGATATTGCCCTGGAAGTGGGATATAAGGATCCACACTATTTCAGTTTTGTCTTTAAGAAGACGCAAGGGTGTACGCCCAGAGAGTACCGCGCGGGCCAAAAATCTTAGGATTTGTATGGCCCATCGCTTTCCTTGCGTACGATTTCCCAGGGGATTTCCTGTGATACCACAGGGATTCCCCTTAATTTCTGCATCATACATTCGGCCACACTCCGACCCATTTCATGGGGCCTGTGCGTCAGGGTAGTGATTCGGATCTTGCTTAAGTCGCTTAAATAGCTGTTGTCGAAACAGACTACGGATAAGTCGCGGGGAACTTGTATATCAGCATAGGAAAGTTCTTTCATAAGCCAGTATGCAGTCTCATCATTATAACAGATGACCGCTGAACACCCCGGCAGCCGCTCCTGAATAAAATTTGTGAGGAAACGGGTATCCTGTTTCTGGCGGATGGAATCGATATCCAGGGTGTTGAACCACCCCACATGCCTGTCTTTCAATTCATATCCAAGATCCCTTAAGCAGGAGGCTACGCCCAGGTAGCGCTCCGCTCCCTGCTGATCGTCCACTTTAAAAAGTCCTGCAATACGGGTGTGTCCCAGGCTTGTCAGATGTTCGGCCAGAAGATAGCCGCCATAATAGTTATCATCCTTGATACAGATTTCATCAGGCAGGGCATTATAGCGATTGTGTAAAAAGAGAAGAAAGGTGCCCGCTTTCTTCAGATTATTATATAAGTCCAGATTGGGATTGGGGAGCGTGCTTTTAGAACCCTCCACGATTATACCCCTGGGCGGATCTTTCAGCAGATTGGTCAGGTGTCTGCGTTCTATGGAGATATCATTGTCCGTGGGGTATACCTTCATTTGATATCCCTGGGAAGCCAATGTGTTCTGAATGTCGTTTAATAGAGCGGGATAGATATACTCTTGTCCGCTGGCCACCAGTACGGGGATGATATTGCGATCCGGAAAAGGCAGAAGGCCTGTGGCATAAGATCCGCTGCCCTGACGGCTTGTGATGATCCCCTGGCTGCGAAGACTGGAAAGCGCTGTCCGGACGGTCTGTCTGCTGACCTGATATTGTGTGCACAGTTCCGCCTCCGTGGGAAGGGCCGTAATACCCTGCTGCAGGTTTCTTGAAATCTGTTCTGTGAGTTGTTTCGTAAGTATTTCATATTTGTTCATGATAGAAAATCCTCTTCTTGTTCATGATTTGTTCACAAATTATACAATATTTATTCATAAAAATTTTTTCAATCTAACAATAATGTAATTCAATAACAGGATATGACAAAATTTACGGTATAATACAAGTGTTTAGTGTACCCTATTTTCTGGTAAAAATCAATAAATATTCAACATAATCATAAAAATTTATATTAAATTCACCAATTTGTATCAGACAATATTGACATAAATAGAATTTGTATTGTTAAACTCCCCCAAATCGAAAAAATGCGGTCATTTAGTGTTGAAGATATAGGGATGTTTTGCTAAAGTAGTTTCAGGAACGGAACCGATATGGTCACCGATTCCAAAACATATTTCAATTTTTCAATATGATGAAAATGAAAGGGAGGAATTAAGTAATGAAGAAGAAATTAGCAGTTTTACTTGCAGGCGCTATGGTAATGGCCAGCCTCGTAGGTTGTGGCGGTTCTGAGGCTCCGGCTGAGCCCGCAGCAGCACCTGCAGCAACAGAGGAACCCGCAGCAGAAGAGCCTGCAGCAGAGGAACCCGCAGCAGAAGAGCCCGCAGCAGAGGAGCCTGCAGCAGAAGAGCCTGCAGCAGAAGCATCTGGCGAGCTGATCAAAGTTGGTATCATCAACAACGATCCTAACGAGTCTGGTTATCGTACAGCTAACGTTAACGACTTAAAGGCAGCTTTCACAGAAGAGAATGGTTATGAGGCATCTTTCGCATACAGCCTTAAGAACGATGAGCAGGTTGCAGCAGCTCAGAAGTTCATCCAGGACGGCGTTGACTATCTGCTTCTCTCCGCAGCTGACGTATCTGGTTGGGATTCCGTATTACAGGATGCACAGGCAGCTGGTATCGATGTAATCCTGTTCGACCGTACAATTGATGCAGATGAGAGCCTTTATGTAGCTTCTATCGTATCTGATATGGACAAAGAGGGTGAGACCGCTGTTAACTGGTTGAAAGATCAGGGCCTTAGCGAGTACAACATCATCCACCTTCAGGGTGTTATGGGTTCCGCAGCACAGGTTGGACGTTCTGGCGCGCTTGACGCAGCAGTTGCATCCGAGGGTTGGAATCTTGTTACACAGCAGACAGCTGAGTGGAACGCAGAGAAAGCACAGCAGATCGTTCAGTCCGTTATCGACTCTGGCGAGAAGTTCAATGTAATCTATGCTGAGAACGATGATATGGCTAAGGGCGCTGTAGCAGCACTTGACAAAGCTAACATCTCTCACGGCGTAGGCAAAGACGTTATCATTATGGGCTTTGACTGCAACAAGTGGGCACTTGAAGAGCTGCTTGCAGGCAACTGGAACTATGATGGACAGTGTAATCCTTTCCAGTCTTCTTACATCGATGAGATCATCAAGACTCTCGAGTCCGGCGGCACAATCGCTGAGAAGACAGTTATCATGGATGAGAAGGGCTTCGATGCTACAACCATCACACAGGAAGATGTAGATAACTACGGTATCTAATCTCTGGTAAAAAAGATTTACAAAAACTGATTTAAGTAGTAAAATTAAGGAAGAATTAGCGCGGCGCAGCAAATGTGAATATTCATAGGCCTGCACCGCGCTTTTTTCACAGAAAAACTATAATTATTGGGAGGTGAACCTGAGAGTGGAAGACAACATTGTATTAAAAATGAGAAATATCCACAAAATCTTCCCTGGTGTTCGCGCCTTGCAGGGCGTGGATTTTACGTTGCGTAAAGGTGAAATTCATGCGCTTATGGGAGAGAACGGTGCCGGGAAATCAACACTGATCAAGGTTTTGACCGGTGTCTATGGCAAGGAGGAAGGTGAGATCTTTCTCGATGGTAACGAGGGGGCAGTCACAATCCACTCGCCTCAGGACGCACAGAAGATGGGAATCAGTACCGTGTATCAGGAGATAACGCTCTGTCCGAATCTATCTGTTGCGGAGAACATGTTTATCGGTCGTACCGCAGGGACTGTGCAGAACTGGAAAAAGATGAATACGGACACCGAGAAGATTTTACAGTCGCTGGATATTCCGGCCAACCCGACACAGCAGTTGGAAAGCTGTTCTATTGCGGTACAGCAGATGATTGCTATTGCGCGTGCGGTGGATATGGACTGTAAAGTATTGATTCTGGATGAGCCGACTTCATCCTTGGATGAGCAGGAAGTAGCGAAGCTGTTTAAGCTGATGCGCGACCTTCGTTCCAGAGGCGTTGGTATTATTTTTGTTACACATTTCCTGGATCAGGTCTATGAAGTGTGCGACAGGATCACGGTTATGAGAGATGGTAAACTGGTTGGCGAGTATGAGATCAAGGATCTGCCTCGTGTTCAGCTGGTATCCAAGATGCTTGGTAAGGAATTAGACGACCTGTCCGATATCAAGGGCGATCAGCAGGCATTTAAGAAAGGTGAAAATGTTGTTCCTGTGTTTGAGGCTGAGAACCTTGCAAGCGATGCGGGCATCAAACCGTTTAATTTCCATATTGATAAAGGAGAAGTTAACGGATTTACCGGTCTGCTTGGTTCCGGACGAAGCGAATGTGTGCGCGCTATCTTCGGCGCTGACCGTGTGACCAGCGGACATGTTAAAGTTAACGGCAAGAACGTCAAGATTTCCAAGCCGATCGATGCTATGAAGAATGGTATCGCATACCTTCCTGAGGATCGTAAGATGGACGGTATCGTGGGCGATCTTTCAGTACGTGATAACATCATTTTAGCACAGCAGGTTCTGAAAGGATTCTTCAAGCCTTTCTCTAAAGCGGAGGCCAATAAGGTTGCAGATGAATACATAAAGCTGTTAAATATCAAGACCGCGTCCAAGGATACGCCGATCAAATCACTTTCCGGTGGTAATCAGCAGAAAGTTATCCTGGCACGCTGGCTCTTTACCCATCCTGAATACCTGATTCTCGATGAGCCTACCAGAGGTATCGATGTGGGTACTAAGGTAGATATTCAGAAACTTGTCTTAAAGCTGGCATCGGAGGGCATGAGCGTTACTTTCATCTCGTCCGAGCTGGATGAGATGCTGCGTACCTGTTCACGTCTGGTGGTCATGCGTGACCGTAAGATGGTAGGCGAACTGACAGGAGAGGATCTGAACCAGAAGACGGTAATGAGTACGATCGCAGGAGGTGATAAATAATGGGAAAAGGTGAAACGGTGAAAGCCAATAATACCAGTTTTTTAATGAAAGTGGTTAGAAACCAGTGTTTTATCCCGCTGGCGGCACTCTTACTGTTGGTGGTAATCAATCTGGTCGCAGATCCCGGATTCTTTAAGATCACACTGGGTTATAATGCAGCAGGCAATCCGGTTTTGTCCGGCTTCCTGATCACAATTTTGGACAGCGGTTCGGAACTGGCAATTCTGGCAATCGGTATGACGCTTGTAACGGCGGCTTCCGGCGGTCAGGATATCAGTGTGGGCGCAGCAGTAGCCATTGCGGGCAGCGTTCTTCTGCGCGTACTGTGCGGCGACAATTCCCGTCCGGAAACATTGCAGGCTCCCATTATTGTAGCATTTCTTGTAAGCTGTTTGGTAGCAATGCTGTTTGGCGCCTTTAATGGCGTGCTGGTGGCCTACTTTAAGATTCAGCCCATGATTGCGACCTTGATTCTGTTTACGGCAGGACGTTCTATTGCAGCATGGATTAACAACAATGAACTTCCGGTTATCAGCGATCCCAGCTTTAAATATTACGGAGAATTTATACCGGGTATACCGATTCCGACTCCGGTATTTATTGCGGCGGCTTGTGTCATTATTATTGGCATTGTGTTGAAAGTAACTAATTTAAGGATTTATACACAGGCGGTTGGTATCAACCAGAGTTCCTCCAGACTGAACGGTTTAAATCCGGCGCTGATCAAGGTATTGGCATTTGTGATCCTGGGTCTGTGCGTGGCAGTGGTAGGTTTGATCAAGGTAAGCCGTATTTCTTCCATCAACTATTCCGTTATCGCTAAGGATATTGAGATGGATGCCATTTTGGCGGTTGCCCTTGGCGGTAATGCATTAAGTGGTGGTAAGTTCAATATGACGGCTTCCATCATCGGTGCGTATGTAATCCAGTTCCTGACAACAACACTGTATAAGTTCCAGGTACAGTCAGATGCACTGCCGGCTTATAAAGCTATTGTGGTTATTATTCTGGTGGTAGTCAGCGCACCTACCGTGAGAGAGTATTTTTCAAATTTCACCAAGAAATTGAAACTGAGTAAGGAGGTGGCATAGGTATGGCTAAGACAGATAAGAAAGCAGCACCGGCAGGTAAGGGGTTTGCCAATAAGCTGCAGAATGCCAGTGACACAAACTTACTTCTCAGCATTACAGTTATCGTGTTCTTCCTGATGTATATCGGCGCTATTGTATTTCAGGGATCCGGTTTCTTAAAACCGCAGACATTTTTTAATATCTTAAATAACAATGCGGCCCTGATTATTCTGGCATGCGGCCTGAGCCTTGTAATGATCACCGGCGGAATCGATATTTCCGTTGGCGGTATCACGGCACTGATCAGTATGTGCTGTGCTGTATATCTTGATTATAAGGGCGGTAATGTCTTTGTATCCGTATTGATTGCATTGGCAATCGGTTTGGCGTTTGGTCTTTTCCAGGGCTTCCTGGTGGCATATCTGGATATCCAGCCCTTCATCGTGACGCTGGCAGGTATGTTCTTTGCAAGAGGTATGACCACGATTGTAAATACCAAGCCCTTTAACGTAGAGAACGAGGCATTTAAAGCATTGAAGATGACTCGTATCATTATGCCTGGTATGGGTTCCGTGAATAAGAAGGGTGTGTATATCGATGCATACATAGAAATCGGCGTGGTCATTGCCATCCTTGTAGTGGTTGTTATGTTCTGTCTGCTCAGATGGACGAAACTCGGCCGTTCCTTCTATGCGGTGGGCGGTAATATGCAGAGTGCCCTGATGCTTGGTATCAACGTGAAGAGAACGAAGTTCATCTCCCATGTAATCTGCGGCCTTCTGGCAGGAATTGGTGGTTTTGTCTATTTCCTGCATGTGGGTTCCGGCTCCGCATCCCATGCGTCCGGTGCCGAGATGGATGCGATCGCATCCTCCATTATCGGTGGTACGATGCTGACGGGTGGTGTAGGTAACATCGTTGGTACTTTCTTCGGTGTGTTATCCTTGAGTACGATTCAGAACATCGTATCTTCTGCCGGTCTTGACGAGGCATGGTGGACGGGTATTACCAGAGCGGTTATGCTTTGCCTGTTCCTGGTGATCCAGAGTGTGGTTATGTCTGCGAGAAAGAAGAGAATGGCAGAGAACAAGTAATATATAATACATAAATATAAGCTGCCGGATCGGTGATATCATTGCCGGCCGGCAGTTTTATAATAAGAAATAAACCATAATGGTCGTTGCAAAATTTAACGAGGCAGGTCTATCCTTATATCTGAAAATGTGATATGATGGAAACACTTAGGGGGTTTCGGGATACATCAGGAGGAGAAAGGAAGGGCTTTAAATGAGGAAAATTGGGGTAAAGTTTGCAGCAGCCATCATGGTGCTTGCACTGATTGGCATTGTGTCTCTGGGAATCCTAGCGAACAGCCTGACGGCAATCACAGCCAGCAGCCAACAGGTCATGAACAATGAGGTGGAGAAGATTAATCTGATCCACGGGATTTATGAGTGTTATCAGGATATGTATATGAATGTGTACGCTCATATCAATGGAAAACTTATAAGGGTCATGGATAAGAAAGCGGACGCAATCATGGAATCGCGGGAAGCAATGTGGCAGTCCATGGAGTTATATAAGGCAGGTATTACTTCCCCTGAGGTGGAAGAGATTTATATTGTTTTGGAGAGCAGACTGCGTGATTTTGACAAAAATGTGGACTCTGTGATAGCGACCAGCAGGTCAGGTGACAAGGATAAGGCAAATTCGCTTGTCTCCAATAATCTGGGAATGCTCAATAATACCATTGATACTAACATGAATACGCTGTTGGATTTTTCTGCAGAGGAATTGGAAACCAGTAAGGCTTTACTTCGGCAGAAGGCGGAGGAGTCTTATATGGTGATCATTGTGGTCATTGTATTGTTGGTAGTGGCGGCAATTCTGGTAACGATCATAGCAATCCGCGTGATTGTGGTGCCGATTAAGAAGATTGCGTTTGTGATTAACGGCATGATCGAAGATATACATAACGGTAAGGGCAGTCTGACAGACAGGGTACCAGTGCAGACTAAGGATGAGATTTCTACTCTCGCCAAGGGTGTCAATGAATTTTTAGATATTTTACAGGAAATGATCGGCGGCGTAATCTCCTGCAGTGAGGAGATTAATGTGCAGCAAAAGAGTGTCAATGAAGTGGTGGAGGAGACCAATAACAGCGCCAGCGAAACCTCTGCTACCATGCAGCAGCTTGCAGCCAGCATACAGGAAGTGTCTGCTACAGCCATATATGTGAATGAAAATACCAGACAGGCAGAAGCATCTGTGGAAGAGATGGTTGATAAGGCTGTGAGCGGAACGAAATTTGCGGAAGAGATCAGGAGCCGGGCGGAGGAACTCAGAAAACTTGCCCAGACCAGCAGGAAGACTGCAAACGATATGATTCAGGAGTTCGATGTAACCCTGCAGGCATCCATTGAGGACAGCCATCAGATAGAGAACATTGCTAATCTGACAGGCGATATTCTAAATATCGCTGCCAAGACCAATTTACTTGCGCTCAATGCTTCTATTGAGGCTGCAAGAGCGGGCGAAGCGGGCAAGGGTTTTGCGGTGGTTGCAGATGAAATCCGGGTACTTGCAGACAGTTCCAAAGAAACGGCCAATAATATTCAGCAGATTTCCAAGGGCGTTGTGGATGCGGTCATGACATTGGCGGATAATACGAATAATCTGGTCAATTTCATCAACGGAAGGATTCTGCCCGATTATGAGATCTTGGAGCAGACCGGGGAACAGTATCTGAATGACTCCATTACAGTGGATCAGATGATGGGTGATATTCGGGAATCCATGGAGAACATCGGCAGAATGATGCGGGATGTGGCACAGTCTAATGAAAATATTACCAACAATGTCCAGGAGAGCGCACAGGGCGTAACTGGCGTAGTGGGCAATACAACGGCGCTGGTCGATAATATGCAGAACATTATAGGCGCACTGGATCAGGTATCCAACGTGATCAGCCATTTGTCCGAACAGACGGCATGTTTTCAGGGATAGGAAATGGCGTTTTGGCGTATAGGATTAGTGTAGGGGCAGCCTTAATGGCGGCCCCTTTTTGGATTATATAAAGTATTTTAATTAAAAGTATAATAATTCCTTGCGAAAGTGTCATGCTAAGTGATAAAATTTATAATAAGAATTGGGCTTATGAAGAGAGGTAATTTAACAAAAAAATAATATATGGAGGTATAGTATGAAAGCAGTGAAGAGTTACAAATTTTGGTTTTGTACAGGTTCCCAGGACTTGTACGGAGATGAATGTCTGAAGAAGGTTGCGGATCATTCCGCTAAGATTGTGGAGGGCTTAAACGCTTCCGGCAATCTGCCTTTTGAAGTGGTATTAAAGCCTACGCTCATCAGTCAGGCTTCCATCCGCCAGACATTCAATGACGCGAACAACGATCCTGACTGTGCAGGTGTGATCACGTGGATGCACACATTTTCACCTGCTAAAATGTGGATTCTGGGTCTGAAGGAATTCAGAAAACCTTTATGCCATCTGCATACACAGTTCAATGAGGAACTTCCTTATGATACCATCGATATGGATTTCATGAATGAGAACCAGTCCGCACACGGAGACAGAGAGTATGGTCATATCGTGAGCCGCATGGGCATCGAGCGTAAGATTATCGTGGGTCACTGGGCAAATGAGAGTGTGCAGAAACAGCTGGGAAGCTGGATGCGCACAGCGCTCGGCGTGATCGAGTCCTCCCATATCCGTGTATGCCGCGTGGGTGACAACATGAACAACGTAGCCGTGACAGAGGGCGATAAGGTAGAAGCACAGATTAAGTTCGGCTGGGAGATTGACCACTACTGTGTCAATGACCTGGTAGAATATGTGGATGCAGTGCCCCAGGGCGAGGTGAATGCTCTGGTAGACGAGTACTACAGCAAATATAAGATTATTGATGAAGGCAGAGACCTGGATGAGTTCAGGAGACATGTAGCAGTGCAGGCACAGCAGGAGATTGGTATCGAGAAATTCCTGGTGGACAATGATTATCATGCGATTGTTACACATTTCGGTATGCTGGGCGGCTTAAAGCAGCTTCCGGGACTTTCTATCCAGAGACTGATGGAGAAAGGCTACGGTTTCGGTGCAGAGGGCGACTGGAAAGTAGCAGCCATGGTTCGCATGATGAAGCTGATGACGGCGGATATCAAGGATGCAAAGGGTACCTCCATGATGGAAGATTACACCTACAACCTGGTGCCGGGCAAAGAGGGTATTTTGCAGGCGCATATGCTGGAAGTATGTCCTTCTGTGGCTGAGGGTGAGATTGGCATTAAGGTCTGCCCGCTGTCCATGGGTAACAGAGAAGACCCCGCCCGTCTGGTATTTACTTCCAAGACAGGTCCTGCAGTGGCATGTTCTCTGGTAGATTTGGGCACACGTTTCAGGCTGCTGATCAATGCGGTGGACTGCAAGAAGGTGGAGAAGCCTATGCCGAAACTGCCTGTGGGTACAGCATTCTGGACACCGCAGCCTAATATGGAGATTGGCGCTACCGCATGGATTCTGGCTGGCGGAGCACACCACACGGCATTCTCCTATGATCTGACTGTAGACCAGATGGTAGACTGGGCAGCGGCGATGGGTATTGAGAGTGTTGTGATCGACAAGGATACCACAATCCGGAACTTTAAGAACGAATTGAGATGGAATGAGGCGGCGTTTTAAAAGGGTTATGAACAGGGCTGCGGGAAGACTGCAGTCCTGATGATGAATGCAAGGCATAGTAAATCAACAGGAGGTATAAGATGGGAGCAAAAGAAATGATTGCAAGCGGGAAGTCAGTATTGGGAATTGAGTTTGGCTCTACCCGCATCAAGGCAGTACTGGTGGACGAGAATAACAAGCCGATTGCGTCCGGTGCACATGATTGGGAGAACAGACTGGAAAACGGTATCTGGACTTACAGTTTGGATGATATCTGGAATGGTCTGCAGGACTGCTACAAGAAACTTGCGGAAGACGTGCAGGCGCAGTACGGTGAGAAGCTGACTAAGATCGGCGCTATCGGTTTCAGCGCGATGATGCATGGTTATATGGCTTTTAACGAGAAAGATGAACTGATGGTGCCTTTCCGTACCTGGAGAAACACCATCACAGAAGAGGCGTCCAATAAGCTGACAGCGCTCTTTAACTATCATATTCCCCAGAGATGGACGATCGCGCATCTGTATCAGGCGGTTTTGAACGGGGAAGAGCATGTGGCGGATTTGAAATTTGTGATCACGCTGGCAGGTTATATCCACTGGAGACTGACAGGCGAGAAGATCGTGGGCGTGGGTGAGGCTTCCGGTATGTTCCCGATCGATATTGCCACAGGGCAGTTTAATGAGAAGATGATCCAGCAGTTTGATGAGACCGTGGCAGATAAGAACTATGCCTGGAAGTTAAAAGATGTACTGCCGAAAGTATATACTGCAGGAGAACAGGCAGGAACTCTGACAGAGGAGGGCGCGAAGCTCTTAGATCCCACTGGGACACTGCAGGCAGGTGTGCCTTTCTGCCCGCCTGAAGGCGATGCAGGCACAGGTATGGCGGCAACTAACAGCGTGGCACAGCGTACCGGTAATGTATCCGCAGGTACCAGCGTATTCGGTATGATCGTTATGGAGAAAGAACTCTCCAAAGTGTACGATGAGATCGATCTGGTGACCACACCGGATGGCAGCCTCGTAGCTATGGTACACTGCAATAACTGTACTTCTGACTTAAATGCTTGGGTGAACCTGTTCAAAGAGTACTCAGAAGTGATGGGTATGAAAGTGGATATGAACGAATTGTACGGCAACCTTTACCGCAAGGCGCTGGAAGGTGATGACGACTGCGGCGGTCTGCTGGCGTATAATTATTTCTCCGGCGAACATGTGACAGGCTTCAATGAGGGCCGTCCGCTGTTCGTGCGTACACCTGACGCGAAATTTAACCTGGCTAACTTTATGAGGACTCACCTCTTTACATCCCTGGGCGCACTGAAGACAGGGCTGGATATCCTGTTAAAGGAAGAGGGCGTTCGCGTGGATGAGATTCTGGGGCACGGCGGCCTGTTCAAGACTAAGGGCGTGGGCCAGAGCATCCTTGCAGCAGCTATTGATGCACCGGTAAGCGTTATGGAGACAGCCGGCGAAGGCGGCGCTTGGGGTATTGCCCTGCTTGCTTCCTATATGATCAATAAGGGCGCAGACGAGAGTCTGGCAGCTTTCCTTGAGAGCAAAGTATTTGCAGGCCAGAAGGGCGAGAAGCTGGAACCTGTAGAGAAAGATGTGAAGGGCTTTAATGAGTTCATGAAACGCTACAGTGCAGGACTTGCCATTGAGAGAGCGGCAGTGGAGAATCTGAAATAATAAAGTGAAAATTTCACTTAGGAGAATACCCTAAAATACGGGTATTCTCCCGGGCAAACTTTAGAATGGAGGAAACAATGTTAGAAGAGTTAAAGAAACGGGTCTATGAGGCAAATATGCTTCTCCCCAAATATGAACTGGTTACTTTTACCTGGGGTAATGTGAGTGAGATTGACCGTGAGAGCGGGATCTTCGCCATTAAGCCCAGCGGTGTTGACTATGATAAGCTGACACCCGATGATATGGTACTTATGGATTTAAACGGCAATAAGGTGGAAGGGAAATACAATCCCTCTTCCGATACGGCTACCCATGTGGAACTTTATAAGGCATATTCGGAGATTGGCGGTGTGGTACATACCCATTCTTCCTATGCCACAAGCTGGGCACAGGCCGGCAGAAGTATTCCCTGTTACGGCACTACCCACGCAGACTATTTCTATGGGGAGATTCCCTGTCTGCGCTGCCTGAACGAGGAGGAGATTGCGGACGCCTACGAGAAGAACACAGGTCTTTTGATTGTCAGCGAGTTCAAGAGAATGGAGAAAGATCCTGTGGCAGTACCGGCAGTACTGTGCAAGAATCATGGTCCTTTCTCATGGGGAAAAGATGCCCACGAGGCAGTGCACAACGCAGTGGTATTGGAAGAAGTGGCTAAGATGGCGTATCGCGCAGAGACCATCAATGTAAGGATACAGCCTGCACCGCAGGAACTGCAGGATAAGCATTATTACCGCAAACATGGCGCTAATGCTTATTATGGGCAGGGCAAATAGAAGTTCTAAACCGATGCGCAAGTTTTATATAGAGGCTTGCGCTCGGTTGTGTTATGATAGTGGTAGTTAATGATATACAAAAACATATATATGGAGGTTGGCGATGAACAAATTAGAGTTACAAAAAACAGCTAATGAAGTTCGCAAGGGTATCGTAACAGCGGTACATGGCGCTAAAGCGGGACATCCGGGCGGATCTTTGTCAGCGGCAGATATTTTTACTTACCTGTATTTCGAGGAGATGAATATCGATCCGAAAGATCCTAAGAAAGCGGACAGAGACCGTTTCGTGCTTTCTAAAGGACATACGGCTCCGGGACTTTATTCCGTATTGGCGAACAGAGGCTATTTCCCGGTAGAAGATCTTAAGACACTGCGTCACTTAGGCTCTTATCTGCAGGGACATCCCTGTATGCAGGAGACCCCTGGCGTGGATATGTCCTCAGGTTCCCTGGGACAAGGTATCTCCGCAGCAGTAGGTATGGCGCTGGCAGCCAAAATGGACAATAAATCTTACAGAACATACACTCTTCTTGGAGATGGTGAGATTCAGGAAGGACAGGTGTGGGAGGCGTCCATGTTTGCCGGACACCGCAAACTCGATAACCTGGTAGTGATCGTGGACAATAACGGTCTGCAGATTGATGGTAAGATTGACGATGTATGTTCCCCGTATCCGATCGACAAGAAATTTGAGGCATTTAATTTCCATGTGATCAATATTGACGGTAATGACTTTGATCAGATCGATGCTGCTTTCAAGGAGGCAAAAGCTACTAAGGGTATGCCTACCGCTATCATCTGTAAGACAGTGAAAGGTAAAGGCGTTTCCTTTATGGAGAACAATGCAGGCTGGCATGGCAAGGCTCCCAATGATGAGGAGTATGCAACGGCAATGGCAGATCTTGAAAAGATCGGTGAAGAATTAGGAGGTGCAAACTAATGGCAGATGTTAAGAAAATCGCAACAAGAGAAAGCTATGGTAATGCACTTGCTGAATGTGGTGCAGAATTTCCGAATCTGGTAGTGTTGGATGCAGACCTTGCAGGCGCTACTAAGACAGGTGTGTTTCAGAAAGCCTTCCCGGACCGCCATATCGACTGCGGTATCGCGGAGTGTAATATGACAGGTATTGCGGCAGGACTTGCGACCTGCGGTAAAGTGCCTTTCATCAGTTCTTTCGCTATGTTTGCAGCAGGACGTAACTTTGAGCAGGTTCGTAACTCCATCGGTTATCCGCACCTGAACGTCAAGATTGGCGCCACTCATGCAGGCATCACCGTTGGTGAGGACGGCGCAACCCATCAGTGTAACGAAGATGTGGCTCTGATGCGTACCATTCCCGGCATGACTGTTATCGTACCTTCCGATGATGTGGAAGCAAAAGCAGCTGTCAGGGCGGCAATCGAGTTTGAGGGTCCTGTATACCTTCGCTTTGGCCGTGCGGCAGTGCCGGTGATCAACGATAAGCCTGATTATAAATTTGAGATTGGCAAGGGTGTTCTCTTAAGAGAGGGCAGCGATGTGACCATTATTGCCAGCGGCATTACTGTTTCCTCTGCATTGGATGCAGCAGAAATGCTCGCAGCTGACGGCATTCAGGCGGAAGTGATCAATATCCACACCATCAAGCCTTTGGATGAAGAACTGGTGCTCGCATCTGCGAAGAAGACCGGCAAAGTTGTAACAGCGGAAGAGCATACCGTGATCGGCGGACTTGGAAGCGCAGTATGCGACTGCCTGTCTGAGAAACAGCCGACTCCTGTACTGCGGATCGGTATGCAGGATGCCTTCGGAGAGTCCGGCCCTGCAGCTGCCCTGGTAGAGAAATATGGCTTAGACGGTAAAGGAATCTACGCAAAGGTAAAAGATTTCGTTAAATAAATCACAATCTGGCGATAGAGAGGCATTTGAGATGTCAGAGAGAAAAAAAATTTTATCTCCTTCCATTCTGGCGGCAGATTTCGCCAGATTGGGGGAGCAGATTAAGGAGGCCTGTGAGGCCGGTGCAGAATATATACATATCGATGTGATGGATGGCGTCTTCGTACCATCGATTTCCTTTGGGATGCCGGTGATCCGTACCATCCGTAAGGTGACAGATAAAGTGTTTGATGTACATCTGATGATTGTGGAACCTGAGCGTTATGTCAAAGAGTTTAAGGCATGCGGCGCTGACAGCATCACCTTTCATCTGGAAGCTACGGAGGATGCGGAGGCAACGATAGATCTTATCCACAGCCTGGGCTGCCGGGCGGGTATGTCCATCAAACCCAAAACACCTGTGGAAGCGGTCAGAAAATATCTGCATAAATTAGATATGCTTCTGGTGATGACGGTGGAACCGGGGTTTGGGGGACAGAAGTATATACCCGAATCCACGGAGCGGGTGCGCCAGATACGTCAGATGGCTGATGAGATGGGCTTAGACCTGGATATTCAGGTGGATGGCGGTATCACGCGGGAAAATGCCAAGGTAGTGCTGGAGGCCGGCGCCAATGTGGTCGTAGCGGGATCGGCGGTCTTTGGCGGGAATATCACGGAGAATGTAAAAGGATATTTGGAGCAGTTTTAGGTTATAAAGATATGAAAAGGGTGGTTGATTTCTCAACCATCCTTTTGTATGTTCTGATTTGTATGATTTTGTGCTCTATGCCACAATATTCTGCAGCCACACGCCCTTTTTCACCAGCACGAATCCGATAATGCATTTGATCAGATCCCCCATCTGTACGAAGGTAAAGACCGCGATGACGGGAAGCGCTGTATAGTGGCTTAATGTGTAGGCAATCGTAACGCTGACACACCAGATAAAAACGCTGTCAAACAGGAAGGTGATAATGGTCTTGCCGCCGGAACGCAGTGTAAAATAGGAGGCGTGCAGGAAAGCGTTCTGGGGCATGAAGATGGCGCAGATCATGATAAAGTAGGTTGCCAGCGTTCGTGCTTCATCGTTCGTCTTATATAAGAGCGGGAAGAACCGTGCCAGCACAAGCATCACAAGCGCCACACAGGTACAGCAAAAAACGGAAAAGGCAATCATCTTATTATCTGTGTCGCGGGCTTCTTCCATCTTGCCGGCGCCCAGAAGCTGGCCGACAATGATAGCCACGGAATCTCCCAGGGCGATAAAGACAATGTTGAATACATTGTTGATCGTGTTGGAGATGTTAAGTCCAGCAATCACGTTAAGGCCGCGCACGGAATAGCATTGTGTCAGCATGGCCATGCCGGCAGCCCACAGCGTTTCGTTGAGAAGGAGGGGCGTACCCTTGATCAGGATTTTCTGCACCAGATTGCCGGGTACCTTTAGGGAACTGTACAGTCCTTCCACAAAAGGATTCTGCTCCTTGTGTTTGTGTGTGTGGATCAGGACAATGGATGCCTCCACATAGCGGGAAATAATGGTGGCAATCGCTGCGCCCTGTACACCCAGTGCCGGAACGCCGAACTTACCATATATTAATATGTAGTTTAATACCAGATTCACAAAGACCGCAATGATACCGGCTTTCATGGGCAGGATAGTCTGGCCGCACTCACGCAGTGTGCTGGAATAGACCTGCACCATCATAAAAGGCGGCAGGCCAAGCAGCATGATCCAAAGATACTGGCGGCCGTATAATAAGGTGGCGGCGACACTTTCTGCGGTACCCTCTCCCTGCAGATAGAGAGCGATCAGGGGATTGCCGGTGACCAGAAGCAGGATAATGGTAAACAGGGTAATGACAAAGACCATCCATACCTTAAAGCGGACAGTCTGCCGGATGCCCTCCACGTTTTTCTGGCCAAAATACTGGGCGGTAAAGATACCCGCGCCGGATACCCCGCCAAAAAGACAGAGATTATAGACAAAAAGAAGCTGGTTGACGATAGCAACACCAGACATCTGCTCCGTGCCGATCTGCCCGATCATAATATTGTCCAAAAGGCTCACGAAATTCGTGATGCCGTTCTGGATCATGATGGGTACAGCGATAGCCAGTACCATCTTATAGAAAGCCCTGTTGCCGACCAATTTGTGAATGAGATTGTGTTTTGCTGTGCGAGTTGTTGCCATAGCAGCCTCCTGATTAAAAAAGATTCAAAACTTGGGTGAACTAAATCAACATTTTACAGCATCCTTCGAGTATATGCAACGTGTATTTTTGGGCTTTTTTTAGTATTTTGTTAAAGAGAAACTACATAACCAGTTCATTTTTAGTTAAATTCATGACAATTTATACTTGATATTCTACGGATAATAAAATAGTATTGAAGTAGGAAACTTTATTAAATACTATAACCTACAATAGTAATTGTAGAGATTACTGGAGGCAATTATGACACTTGAAAACTTAACAGATTGTGAACAGCTGGTAATGAAGACGGTATGGGATTCGGAAGAAGAACTGAGTCTCATGGAGATCATGCAGAGGGTGAACGACAAGTACCACAAAGAGTGGAAGCCGCAGACGGTGTCCACCTTTTTGGCGCGCCTTGTGAGAAAAGGTTATCTGAGGCACTACCGCCAGGGCAGGGTATTCTTTTATCAGATTCTGATTCCACTTGATGAGTACAAAGGGCAGCTGACGAGTGATTATGTAACTTTTTGGAATCACGATAACGCGGATGAGTTCCTGTGTGCTTTGTCCAACGAGAGACCGTTACGACAAGATGAAGTGGAAAGGATACAGAAGATGATCGATGGATTGGATAAGTAATTTATTTTGCGCATTGTTGTTGACTAATATCTCCGGAACATTGTTCTATGTCATCGGAATAATCTTCCGGAAGATATGGTTTAGAAGAGATGTACGTTTGATTCGCTTTTCGACAATAGTTGTACTGTGCGCTTATGCAATACCCGCAGCCTATTTGCTCATTCGTTTAGGCAGACTGCTTAGAGGCAGTGAGAACGGCAATATCAATATGTTTTATGATACACCGCAGATTGTAAAGCTATTTGCTGTTATGGGCTGCGTGTGGGTGACATTGTTCCTGCTGTTATTGGCGTATAAGCTGTACCGCCGTCATGAGTGGGTGATGGTCTGCAGGGGTAATATACCGGAAGAAGACGAGACAACAAAACGTCAGTTCAGGGAAATATGTACGGAACTTGGAATAGAGGGTAAGGTCTCCCTGTGCAGGAATGACTCGGTGGATATGCCGTGTATTACTTATCATCACGGTATGGTAGTGATTCTGCCGCTTAACCTGTACACTGAGGAGGAGACGGAAATCATCCTCTATCATGAGTTGTGCCATTATGTGGAGAAGGACATGCCCTTAAAGGCGTTTGGCATAATCATCAGTCTGCTGCATGTGTTTAATCCTTTGGTGCATATTATGCTCAGGCAGATGAGCTTAATCTGCGAGATGAGCTGCGACAGGCTGGTCTGTGAGAGGGCAGTGGGCAGATTTTCAGAACAGCAGTATTTCCAGACCATACTCAATATGCTGAATGAGGATGAGAAGAGAGAGAGATTCCAACTGTTCGCACTGGCTGATGGCAGATCGCATTATGAGAGGAGAGTAGCGGCTATGGGCGAATATCATAAAAAAGGCGGATTTAGGAAAGGGGCGGCATTGCTGCTGGCGGTAACCTTTCTGTTGGGAAGCAGTTCAACTTCTCTGGCTATTGGAACCGAATTGACATATGCTTATGAAGGGTATGTAAAGACGACAATAGAGAAAACGTCTTTGGGAAGTTTCGAGACGGCGGATCAGGTGGCGAAAGAAGAGATAGCGAGAAGATTTAATATTGCGCCGGAAGATATTGTGATGATGGATGATATCAATATGAATGGGCGCGGAAGGACGATTACGCTTGAGTGGAATGTGCGGGCAGGAAAGGTTTATGTGTCCAGCGGATTTTCGGCAGATGCGGGTGGCGTTATTGAGGGTAGAGTTATTGGCGAGCCGTCAGATATGACCTTTGAAACAGGGATTAAAGATCCCGATAATATCTTCCACTGTGCAGAGGGAAGTGATATCATAGATTTTGAATATGAGGTCGAAGAGGACGGCAGATATTATTTCTTTGTTATTAATTCGAGCGAGACAGAAGATTTGAAGATTACTGCATTGATTGCTAAGTAGTTTTTGGCGGCAGCCATCCACGAATAGATTGGCACGAATTACATATGATAGGACATCATAAAGGGATATCGCATAGATGCGGTATCCCTTTTTATGGTAGTATAATTTTTCACTTGTTTTTTGCCCTGACATAGCATATAATATATTCAAATCTAGATTAGACTAATCGTGATTAGATAAAATGAGATGTATTAAAGTATATAATCTAGATTAGACTAATCACGATTAGATAGGAGAAGGATATATGTTTATTGGAAGAGCGGCAGAATTACAGTTTTTGGAGAATAGATACAACACAGATAAGGGGCAGTTGGTTGTGCTCTATGGAAGACGCCGTGTGGGCAAGACAGAAACGCTCCGGAAATTCTGCGAGGGGAAACCACATGTATTTTTTGCATGCCGGGAATGCACAGACAGATTACAGCTGAAAGCTTTCTCGGAGCAGATGTTCAAGGAAGAGATTCCGACTAAGCGCTATGCTGATCAGTTTACAGATTGGGATAAGGCTTTTCGTGCTGTGTTGGATCTGCCTTACGGTGACCATAAAAGACTGCTTGTCATTGATGAATTTCCCTATATGTGTAAGGATAATCCATCGATTCCATCTATCTTGCAGAATTTGTGGGATGAGATATTGAAAGATTCTAATATTATGCTGATTCTATGCGGCAGTTCCATGAGTTTTATTGAAAAGGAAGTGTTGTCTGATAAGAATCCGCTTTATGGAAGAGCCACAGGTATCTATAAGATGGGTGCCATGAATTTTTATGATGCGTCCAGTTTTTTCCCCAATTATTCTTATCGGGATAAGATACTGGTCTATTCTATATTAGGAGGTATTCCGCACTATCTTAGACAGTTTGACCCGGAGAAGACGCTGGCGGATAATATCAAGGAGAATGTACTTACCAAAGGCTGCGTCTTATATAGCGAGGTGGATTTCATGCTTCGGCAGGAACTGCGTGAGATACCTTTGTATAATTCTTTGATTGAAGCGGTGGCGCTGGGAAGTACTCGGCTTAATGATATCAGCCAGAAATCACTGGTAGAAAATGCTTCTAAAACCAGCGTATATCTCAAGAATCTTGTCCAGCTGGGGATTGTAGAGCGGGAATTATCTGTGGATGCGGGGATTGCGGAGCGGGCGAACACCAACAGAGGGCTTTATAAACTGACAGATCATTTTTTCCGCTTTTGGTATGCCTTTGCCTTTACAAATTATTCGGCATTGGAATCGGGAGATGCGGAGGGCGTATGTGATTTTGCGGTGATGCCGTTTCTTCATGAATTTGCATCTTACACCTTTGAGGAGGTCTGCAGACAGTATATACAGGAATTGCAAAAGTCGAATGCCCTGCCTTTTCGCTATGCGAGGATAGGACGTTTCTTTGGTAAGACCACAGTGCGGGATACACAGAAGCCGATGGGCCTTAGAATCGCGGAGACAGAGATTGATATCCTGGCAATTTCCAGACAGATGAAGGAGTTTCTGGTAGGGGAATGTAAATTTAAGGGTAGACCGTTCAGTTATGGGGAGTATCTGAATACGACAGCAAAGCTGGCACCACAGAAAGAGCAGGCGGAGTTCTTCTATGCGCTTTTTTCTGAATCCGGGTTTGATGACAAAGTCAAGGAAGCTGCGTCCCAGAATGAACATATCAGACTGTTTTCTTTAGAGGATATTGTGGAGTGTAGGATTCATAGTTAAATGACAAAAATAAAAACATTATAAAATCCGATTAAAATAGATTGATATTTCGTAATGCCGATGATATGATAATGGACATGGCGAAAGCCATTGGAAAAGTACCCATGACAGGCGGTAGCCTCCAGGCCTTGCCCCGGTTTGCCGGGAGTACATAGGAGGGAGGTGCGTAATATGACAGCTGCGGATATGATTTTGATATTCATCGGGATTATCAGCTTGCTGATATCCTTTGGCGGGTTCATTATTGCGTTTCTGACCTTTCTCGACAAGAGAAGCGGAAAGAAGAAATAAAAATGCCTCACCTGTCTAGCCACAGGTGAGGCGGTGTCCGTATGGACATTTCCATCCTGAGAGCATCCACATTGGAGTGGGTGCTTTTCCTATGTCCAATATTAACATAGTGAGCGAAGAGTTTCAAGCGGTATTTCTACTATGGACTGGTGGTTGAGGGTTATTTAAGAATGGTTATAATGAAGTGGAAGCACAAAGATTAGTGTCCCCCCAACCTTGAATTTATCCCTCAGATGGGCTACAATAGATACGGCTGTGGAATGGAGGATTCTATGCGATGAAAAAACTGGGACGAAACGATCTCTGCTGGTGTGGAAGCGGCAGAAAATATAAAGCCTGCCATATGGCTATGGATGAGAAGATTGAGAGTTATGCGCTGCAGGGGCATATTGTGCCGAACCATGACATCCTGAAAACACCGGAGCAGATTCAGGGAATCCGGGAGAGCAGTAAACTCAACATTGCGATTCTGGATGAGATTGAGAAGCAGATACATATCGGAATGAGTACAGAGGAGATTGACAGAATCGTCTGCGATATGACCAAAGAGATGGGAGGCATCGCAGCGCCGCTTCATTATGACGGCTTTCCGAAGAGCGTCTGTACTTCCATCAATGAGGTGGTGTGTCACGGGATTCCCAGCGAGGAACGGATTTTACAGGACGGCGATATTGTCAATGTAGATGTATCCACGATCTATCAGGGATATTTTTCGGATTCTTCCAGGATGTTTATGCTGGGGAACGTGCCGGAGGAGACACAGAAGCTGGTGCGGGTAGCCAGAGAGTGTATTGACGTGGGACTGGAGCAGGTGAAGCCCTGGAACTTCCTGGGGGATATGGCGGAGGCCATCAACAATCATGCGAAGAGTAACGGATATTCCATTGTCCGGGAGATCGGCGGCCACGGTGTGGGGCTGGAATTTCATGAGGAGCCTTTTGTCAGTTATGTGACCAGCAAGGGGACGGAAATGCTGATGGTGCCCGGCATGGTGTTTACGATAGAGCCGATGGTCAATATGGGTAAGGCGGATATTTATATTGACGATGAGGACGGCTGGACGGTCTACACGGATGATGGCAAGCCTTCCGCACAGTGGGAAGTGACACTTGCAGTGACGGAAGATGGCTATGAGATATTGACTTATTAGCGTTAACGGAATACCGTTTGGAAGGGTTAAAATCAGAGTGCATCCTGCTTTCGGGGGATGTACTCTTTATTATATGAGTAAATTTTGTGAATATTTCCGATATTGTCATTCGGAAGCGCATCTGTTATCTTAACCATACAATCATTGGATTCATATTAAAGTATACTTTATACCGCGTCTCTATGGCGCCGGTTCCCGGCAGATCGCCGCTGATTTCCAAATGTTGAATACAAATGAAAGAAGGAAGGATATTATGCGTGGATTTATGACAAAAGTGTCAGATTATTGGAACGAGAGGACAAGCGACCCTGACAGACAGGAGAATAGGATGGCTTTGGTGGTGACAGTGGCGGTGGCTGTGGTGGTCATTGTACTGCTCATGATACTTCTGTGGGGATACGCCGCAAAAGGAGGGGGCAAGGAAACGCCGATTCCGATACAGACGGGACAGGTGATTCAGGAAGGGGATCGAAAGCAGGATGAGGAAGAGACAATGTCCCAGACGGTCTATGAAGAGGAGGCAGTCAAGTATATGTCGGAAGATTCCGGAGAGCGGCTGCGGCAGGAGTATCTCACAAGCACCGCCTACCTGCGTGAGCAGGTGGAAGAACTTCTGCAGGCGATGACGCAGGTGCAGGACGGGCTGAATGAAGTGATCCGGGAGTATCAGGAGGCTGACGCTGCCACGCAGACGCAGATTACAACGCTGTGCAAAGAGGTGGAGACCATTGTCCAGAATCTCAAAGAGACCCAGGTCAAACTTGTGGATCTGACAGATATCGTACAGGTCATAGACAGAGAAAAGATTCCCATCATTACGCAGCAGATTGAGGCGATACGCACGGATATGGAGCGGGTGCAGACGGATATTTCCGGCCTTTATAAGCAGATGGCGGCTTTGAAAAAGGAGGATGAAAAACTCTGGGCCAGTATCAGCAGTCTGGAAAAGACGGTAAAGAAGGCATTAAATCAAAACGTGGCTGATGTCAATAATAGAATCGACCAGCTGCAGGCGGGTATTGATCACGTAAATCGGGAACTGGAGAAGATTCTGCGGGAAAACATGGACAATGTCAATGAAAGAGTGGACACATGGATTGCTCAGATGGAAGAAAAGATACGCGTGCTGACGGAAAATACACTTCGTTACCAGTATGACGCTAATAACAATACCCTGTATCTGATGCCCATGCAGGAACAGGAGGGCGGACAATGAGGAAAGCTGGAAGGATTCTGGTATTGTTAGCCGGTCTGGGAATCATAGTGGGTATAGCGGTCATGGCAGAGGCAAAGGAGAATACGGGCAGCTGCGGGGCGGTACAGTTTCAGGGTGTGGGCGCAACCATACAGGCATTGGGTCAGGATGTGACTTTATTGCAGGGCAGGATAGGGGCGATTTCGGAGGAAGTGTTTGATCCGGCATTATATTCTGCTTATTCCACTCCCGCACAAGACCAGTAAGGCTTTCCTTAGACTGCGTGGCAGGAATTGACAATCCAGCCCCCTTATGATAGGTTAATTACAGTATGTTTTGCATGATGGGAAAGGAAGTTGATCATGAATAAAGGAAAGTATTATATCACAACGGCAATCGCCTATACTTCCGGTACGCCGCATATCGGCAACAGCTACGAGATTGTGCTGGCGGACAGTATTGCGCGTTTTAAGAGAAAAGACGGTTATGATGTGCAGTTTCAGACTGGCACGGACGAGCATGGACAGAAGATTGAGTTAAAAGCGCAGGAAGCAGGCGTAACACCGAAGGAATACGTGGACAAGGTAGCTGGCGAGATCCGCCGGATCTGCGATGCGCTGAATACTTCTTATGATAAATTTATCCGCACCACGGATGATTATCATGAGAGACAGGTGCAGAAGATTTTTAAGAAGCTGTATGAGCAGGGAGACATCTATAAGGGGGCCTATGAAGGGCTTTATTGCACACCCTGCGAATCTTTCTGGACAGAGTCCCAGCTGGTGGACGGCAAGTGCCCGGACTGCGGCAGGGAGGTGAAGCCGGCCAAGGAGGAAGCATATTTCTTTAAAATGAGCAAATATGCGGACAAACTGATTGCGCACATCAATGCGCATCCGGAATTTATTCAGCCGGTCTCCCGTAAGAATGAGATGATGAACAATTTCCTTCTGCCGGGGCTGCAGGATCTGTGTGTTTCCCGGACTTCCTTTAAATGGGGTGTTCCGGTGGATTTCGATGACAGGCATGTGGTATACGTGTGGCTGGATGCGCTGACGAACTATATCACGGGTATTGGTTATGAGGCGGACGGTGAGAGCAGCGAGCAGTATCAGAAGTTATGGCCGGCCGATCTGCATTTGATCGGTAAGGATATCATTCGTTTCCATACAATCTACTGGCCTATTTTCCTGATGGCTTTAGGAGAGCCGCTGCCTAAGCAGGTGTTTGGACATCCCTGGCTGCTGCAGGGGGACGGCAAGATGAGTAAGTCCAAGGGAAATGTAATTTATGCGGATGATCTGATTCGTTTCTTCGGTGTGGATGCAGTGCGCTATTTTGTGCTGCATGAGATGCCTTTTGAGAATGACGGAGTGATTACCTGGGATTTGATGGTGGAGCGCATGAACTCCGATCTGGCAAATACGCTGGGCAATCTGGTGAACAGAACCGTCTCCATGAGCAACAAGTATTTTGGCGGTGTTGTGGAGAATAAGAAGGCAGGTGTGGACGCAGGTGCAGAGGATGTGGATGCCGATCTGTTCCGGGTGGTGACAGATACCTATACGAGAGTGTCCAGGAAGATGGACGAATTGCGGGTGGCGGATGCGATCACAGAGATTTTTGTGCTGTTTAAACGCTGCAATAAATATATTGATGAGACAATGCCGTGGGTATTGGCCAAGGATGAGGCGAAGAAAGACAGGCTGGCCACAGTCCTGTATAATCTGTTGAACGGTATTCTGGTAGGGGCGTCCCTTTTAGAGCCGTATATGCCGGAGACCGCACAGAATATTGCGGAGCAGATCAAGGCGCCATTGGTTGATTTTGAGACATTGGAGCAGTGCGCGGCAGGGCAGGATGTCGACAGGGCATCCACGCTGTATCCCTCAAGCGGCAAAGTGGTGGAGAAGCCGGAGATTCTCTTTGCCCGTCAGGATATCAAGGAAGTGATGGAGCAGGTGGAAGCCATGTTTGCAGAGCGGAAGGCAGCAGCTGGCGGAGAGGAAAAGGATGCCGGTATGGATGAAAAGGTAGTGGAGTTAGAGCCCAAGGATATGATCACCTATGATGACTTTGATAAGTGCCAGTTCCAGGTGGGGCTTGTGCTGGAATGTGAGGAAGTGCCAAAGTCCAAGAAGCTGTTGAAGTTCAAGGTGCAGGTTGGGGCTAAGACCAGACAGATTCTTTCTGGTATTAAGCAGTATTATAAGCCGGAGGAACTGGTTGGTAAGAGAGTCATGGTGCTGGTAAACTTACAGCCAAGAGAGATTGCGGGCATGATGTCGGAGGGCATGATCTTGAGCGCGGCGGATGAAGAAGGCAATCTGGCGGTGATGGTACCGCAGAAGGATATGCCGGCCGGAGCGGAGATCTGCTAATAAGTTTTGCGGCGGACAGCGTGGCAGTTAGACGGGATTTTGGAAGTAAGAGAGGACTTTGAAGTGATACGAAAAGAAGAGTTTTACTTTGGTTCCAGAGATGGCGAACACAAGATTCATGCAATTCGCTGGATTCCGGAGATTGACAGGCCAGTCTGTATCCTGCAGATCATACATGGTATGTCCGAATATGTGGATCGTTATGACGAGTTCGCGCGGTATTTGGCTGACAAGGGGATTCTTGTGGTGGGGGATGACCATCTGGGGCATGGGAAGTCCGTAAATCCGGGAGAACCTTACGGGTATTTTTGTAAAGAAGATGCGGCTACCGTGCTTGTGCGGGATGAACACCGGTTGAAGAAGATGATGCAGGAACAATATCTGGGAGTGCCCTATCTTATTCTGGGACACAGCATGGGTTCCTTTATTGCGAGAAATTACCTGATCCGATATGGGAGCGGTATTGACGGAGCCATTATCATGGGGACAGGCATGCAGCCCAGACCGCGGCTTGCCATTGTGAGGATACTGGCGGCGATACAGACGCTGTTCTGTGGGCCAAAGCATGTGAGCAGGTTGATTGACAGGCTTGCCTTTGGCAGCTTTAATAAGAGAATAGAATCACCGAAGACGCCGAGTGACTGGCTCTGTGCCAATGCGGAGAGCGTGGAGCGTTATATAGCGGATCCGCTGTGCGGTTTTGTCTTCACGGCCAATGGTTTCCAGACTTTGATGAAGCTGATCTGGAATCTGGGTGACAGCAGAAAGTTAAATAAGATGCCCAGGCAGCTGCCGGTATTCTTTGTGGCAGGAGAGGAAGATCCGGTGGGCGATTATGGCCAGGCGGTGAAGGATGTGTATGAGTCTTTCCAGAGGCTGGGCATGGAACATGTGCAGATGAAACTATATCCGGGAGACAGGCATGAGATACTGAACGAGGCTGACAGGGAAGATGTGTACGGAGATATCTACCGTTGGATTCTGCAAAGGGTTACATGACGGAACCAATGTATGGATGTCTGAGAATGAGGAATCATATAAATGAAGAAATTATTTGGGTTATTATGTGTGGCAGCGATTATAGGCGCAGTGTATGTGGCGGTCATTGCACCCGGACAGGGTAAAGAGGTGACCGTGGAGACGCTGGAAGCCGAGGCAGAAGAGTTTGCGGACCATGCGCAGGAACTTTACGAAGAATACGGTGAAGAAGTGGTGGAACAGGCGAACGAGGCCATCAATGATGCTGTGGAGAGTGCAGTGGAAGGGGCTGCCGATAATTTCTGGGAAAGCCTGAAGCAGAGCGTTACGGATTTTTTTAATGATTTGAATCCTTTTTAGGTTGATGAAGACCGCATATACTGGTGAAGTATGGCGGTTTTTATTAACATGAGGATGTTTGGGAATGTTTTAGAGGTTTTTGCTTATACTATACTTGAATTGTAAAGAGATTCTTTAAGAAGATGGAGGCAGACGATGAAAATAGCATTTTTTAGTACAAAACCCTACGATAAGATTTGGTTTGAGCCTATGGGTAAGGAGTATGGGTTTGATATCCGGTTTTATGAGGTGCCTTTTCAGGAAGAGACCATTACTCTGGCACAGGGGTTTGATGCGGTGTGTATCTTTGTAAACGACTATGTCAATTCCAGTATGATACAGTCGCTCTACGATATGCATGTGAAGGCAATCCTCTTAAGGAGCGCGGGCTTTAATCATGTGGATGTGAAGGCGGCGGAGGACAAGGTGCTGATTCTGCGCGTTCCCAGTTATTCCCCTGAGGCCGTGGCGGAATTTGCCATGGGAATGTTGCTGACAGTCAATCGTTATACGCATAAAGCATACAACAGGACCAGGGATTTCAATATGAGTCTTAATGGGTTGATGGGCGTGGATCTGTATCATAAAGTGGCAGGTATCGTGGGCACCGGTAAGATCGGGCAGGCAATGATCCGTATTTGTAATGGATTTGGTATGCAGGTATTGGCTTATGACCCGTATCCCAATCCCAAACTGGATGTGGAATATGTGTCCCTTGAGGAAATCATGACGAAATCGGATGTGATATCCCTGCACTGTCCATTGACTTCCGAGACCAGGCACATTGTGAACCGCAGTACCATTGAAAGAATGAAAGACGGCGTCTATCTGGTCAATACTTCCCGTGGCGCGCTGATCGATACGGATGCACTGATTGATGGTCTGGTGGCCGGTAAGTTTGGCGGTGTGGGACTGGATGTGTATGAGGAGGAAGAGGGAATCTTCTATGAGGACAGATCCAATGAGATTATGCGGGATGAAAATCTGGCCAGACTGATGACATTCCCCAATGTACTGATTACATCCCATATGGGATTCTTTACAAAGGAAGCCATGCAGGCTATTGCCAAGGAGACATTAGAGAACGCATATGCGTTAGAAAACGGGCTCCCGTTAGTGAACAAAGTGGGTTCTGAAGCGGCCAAATAGTCTCCGGAACTATATAGCGGTATACAGGTGGACATTCCGGCGGATGGTTGTAATTTCATGGTAAATACGGTAGAATGATATCAGATTACAAAGGAGCCGCAGGTAGTTTTGGAAATGTTATATCAGATCAGAAGTGCATATCGGGACGAATGGGAAGAGGCCATGGCGCTGGCCTGGAGAACTTTTTTAAAGTTTGAGGCAGATGTCTATACCCCGGAGGGGGTACAGAATTTTGAAAATTTTATCACGGATGAAACGCTGCATCGAATGTTTGTCATGGGGGCATACCAGATGTTTGTCGCGCTGGATGATAAGAAGATAGTTGGTATGATCACCCTGCGGGATAATGCACATATTTCGCTTTTATTTGTGGATGAGAAATATCATAGACGGGGAATCGGCCGCGGCCTGATACAGTATCTGGCCAATTATCTGTTGACAGAGGTGCAGGCCAGCCGTGTGACCGTGAACTCGTCTCCTTATGGAGTCGGATTTTATCACAGGCTGGGGTTCCGGGATCTGCGTCCGCAGGAGCAGAGAGATGGGATCACTTACACGCCGATGGAGTTTGTATTGTAATGACGGGAGAGCTATATGGAGTATATTAAGAGCAAAGACATTTTCCTGCTGATGCGGGACATTATGAAACTGATCGATCCGGTATTGATGGAACATGGTTCCAGAGTTGCGTACATAGTTTATAAGATGCTGCAGGAAGAGGGGAAATACGAAGAGTTTGAGCTGGCGGATATCGTTATGGTGGCCACCATGCATGACATTGGGGCCTATAAGACAGAGAAAGCCCGTATCAGCGATATGCTGCAGTATGAGACAAGGGACAATATGGCACATTCTATCTACGGGTATCTGTTCTTTAAATATCTGTCCCCGGTGCCGGAACTTGCCAAGGTGATCATGTATCACCACAGGGATTATGAGAGGCTGAAGGATTCGGAGTATGAGTACAAGGAAGTGGCAGCTTATGTCAATATTGCCGAGAAGATAGATATTTACTCCGGAACCATGGGTGCACAGTTTGATCCGCATATGTTTCAGAAACAGGCGGGGGAGAAGCTTTCTGCGGAGGGGTTGGAGCGTTTCTACCAGTGTGATGCCAAGTACAAGATTCTGGAAAAGATCAAGAGCGGAGAGTTCAAGCAGGAACTGGATGAGATTGTAGATTATATGATCTTCTCCAATGAGGATAAAAAGCGATTCCTGGAGATGGTAATGTATTGTCTGGGATTTGTCAGGGAATCCATGGTGCTTGATACGGTCACGGCAATTTGTATTTGTGAAGAGATAGGTCAGATGATGTTTTTGCCGGAGCAGGAGAAGGAGATGCTGTATTATGCAACGCTGATCCACGATATCGGGATGCTGGCCATACCCAAGGAGATTGTCTGTGCACCGCGCAAACTGAAGAAAGAGGAGATGAAGTCGGTACAAACCCATATAGAACTTGCCGAGAAGCAGCTGGGACAGAAGATGAAACCGGAAGTGGTCAATATTGCGCTGGCACATCACGAGAGAGGAGATGGCAGCGGCTATCCGAATCATTTGAAGGACGGACAGATCAGCTTGCATCAGGGAATTATGCAGGTGGTGGATGTGGTGAGCGCACTTGTCAGCAAGAGAAGCTGGCGGGAAGCTATGCCCAAGGAGCGCGTAATCGGTCTGTTGAATGAGGATGCCTCTAAGAAACGTCTGAAACAGCAGATTGTGACGATGTTTGTCAATTCCTATGATGAAATCATGGAACATGTGAAAAAGGAGACGGCAGGAACGCTTAAAATGTATCAGACGCTGAATTTACAATATCAGCAGGTCAGCAAGAAGTATAAAATCTAAAATAGTTAAAAATTTACTAAAATTTCAGTTTTTTATAGATTTTTTGTAGCATTATGTAATATAATAGAGACGTATCTTTGGAAAAGAGGCTTTTATGGGTAGATTTTTAGATATGGACAGTCCCGTTATGCGGGTATTAAACCGTGTGGCGGATTTGTTGATTTTAAATTTTTTAATGATTCTCTGTTGTATTCCGGTCATAACTGCGGGCGCCGCATATACGGCCATGCACTATGTTCTGCTCAAGATGGTGCGTGATGAAGAGGGGTATCTGATCAGGGGGTTTTTTAAATCCTTTGCAGCGAACTTTAAGCAGGCAACCGTGTTGTGGCTTATCATGCTTTTGATCATAGGTGTCTATATTGGAGACGGGCTGATTTTTCAGTACTCTTCCATCCAATTTCCCAAACCATTGATGATTGCGGTGGTAGCGATAGCAATCTTATTGTTGATGACGGCGGTCTATGTGTTCCCGTTACAGGCAAGATTTGAGAATACGGTGAAGAATACGCTCAAGAATGCAATGATTCTGGCTTTTGCCAATCTGCCAAAGACGATACTGATGGTAGTACTCTATGCGCTTCCGCTGGTGATCGGGTATTTTTCATCCTATGCACTGATATTTGTGATCATGTTTGGCATTTCGGCTCCGGCTTATGGTGCGGCACTGTTGTATAGTGGCATTTTTAAGAAGTTTGAGCCGGAGAAAGAAGATGTTTCCGATTTGGATTTTTCGATTAATGTAGACGAGGGAAATGGAGAAATCGATGGATAATCAAAACAGGTCAACTGTACTACAATGGCTGGTTCCAACAACGATTATGACGGTAGTCGTTGTGGCCATGCTGATCAACTTTTCCACGAAGAGAAGTAAAGAGGCAGAAGAGATGGTGGCCAGAACGCTGGTTGCTTCAACGGAATCTTTCGGGGAAGAATTCGTACACCGGCTTGAGGTGGTCAGGAAAGTCGCAAGCCCAATCCAGGTGATGCTGGATCGAGAAGGTATTGAGGATTCGGAGCGTGTGACAGAACTGCTGGAAGTCATTATAGAAAGTTCTGATGCATACAAGGCAGTTTACTGTGATGTAAGCGGACATGGATGGGATCAGACAGGCGCGGAAGTGTCTGTTGCAGGGGAAGACTATTTTGAAGCGGTACAGCAGCCGGAATCCACTTATGTATATACGGAAAAGGAGCAGCCGACCATTGTGATCGTGGAGCGGATTGCGACAGAGAATGTACAGGGATACCTGTTGATGTACTATCCGATGGAACTGTTTAACACGATGTTAGCCAAGTCGGGTTATGATTCCTCCTCTTTTCTGGTGCTTTTAAATAACGAGGGGTATATCATAGGCGCCAGTGGTGCAACTACCAGCAACTGTCTGCAGACAGGCAATTTACTGGAAGCGATTGAACCGAATAACAGTGAATCGGCGCAGACGCTGCGAAATCGTATGAGTAACGGTGCAAGAGGCACCTCTGATATCACGATGGGCAAGCAGGAGCACATGTTGGTGTATGCGCCTTTGGGGATTGAACATTGGGAAATGGTACTGGGTGTCAGTCAGGACTATGTGGCAAGACAGGTCAACTTCCAATGGAAGAGCGCTAAAGATATGATATCCTCCCTGTTCATAGTGATTATTACCTTCGTATGTATTGTCATGATTATTAATATAGTTGGTAAGATACGAAGTAATGAGAAGAAGAGGGAATTGGAGGACAAAGCGGATACGGATCTGCTCACAGGATTAAATAATAAGCTGGCCACAGAACGCAAGATTAAGAATTATATGGCGCAGAACCCCAAATCCCAGTCCATGATGTTCTTGTTTGATATAGATAATTTTAAGAAGATAAATGATACAATGGGACACGCTTTCGGTGATGAGGTCCTGAGATCTTTGGGAATCCAGATCGGATCTATCTTTCGGGCAAGCGATATCATCGGCCGGGTGGGCGGTGATGAGTTCATGGTCTTTCTGAAGGCGATTCCGGATGATGAGACAATCCTGAAGGAAGCCAGAAAGGTGGAGAACTTCTTCAAGAGTTTCCAGGCTGGTGAGTATGTGAAATATAAGGCTACGGCGAGTATCGGTGTGGCAATCTTCCCGCAGGAGGGAGCTGACTTTGAGACGCTTTATAAAGCGGCTGATCAGGGATTGTATAAAGCGAAGAAACGTGGTAAGAATCAGCTGGCGTTTTACAGTGATGAAAGACCCTCTACGAAATCGATACAGGAGTCCGAAAAGGCGGAATAGTTACGAAAATTTAGTAAGAATGACTAGAATAAAGTATGAGACGGCGAAAGTTTTCGCCGTCTTTTTTGTCCGTTTTAGTAATTTTGAATAAAAAAATAAGATTTTTAAGTTTTAAAATAAAAGGTATTGACATATATGTAAATGAAGGATACAATAAAAATACGAAAACGATTAAGTAAGCAATTTAAAGTTTTCGGGGAACATTCATTTTCATCATATTATTCATCATATTATAAGGAGGAATTGAAAAAGTGAAGAGGAAATTAGTAAGCATTTTATTGGCAACAGCAATGGTAGTTACGCTTGCTGGCTGTGGCGGCAGTGATGCACCTGCGGCAGAGGCGCCGGCAGCAGAAGCACCCGCAGCAGAAGAGCCTGCAGCAGAGGCTCCGGCAGCAGAGGCTCCCGCAGCAGAAGAGCCTGCGGCAGAAGTACCCGCAGCAGACGGCGAGCTGGCTTACAGCGGCAACATCTCCATCATGCACTTCTCCACATCTGAGGAGTCTGAGGGTAATGGTGGTTCCGATGGTTTCAGAACATGTCTTGCACAGTGGATTGGCGATCATGCTAATATCACAATTGATGAAGAGGTTCTGGCAAATGATGACTATAAGACACAGATTGCTACACGTGCAGCAGCAGACGATCTCCCGGATGTGTTCCTGCTTCAGGGTATGAACACCATCAACTGGGCTAAACAGGGACTGTTATATGATATGACAGATTCCATTAACTCTTCTCCGTATGCAGCTAACTACAATATGGACTATCTGGTACCTTTCACAGCAGACGGCAAGTACTATGCATATCCAGCTCTGACAGGCGGTACCTGTACAGTAGTTATCTATGATGAGGCTATGTGGAAAGAGGCAGGTTTTGATTCCTTCCCGACCACTTGGGCTGACGTAGAGAAGGCAGCTGAGTACTTTGAAGGAAATGGTATTGATGCTATCGCATTTGGTAATGGCGGTCAGTGGCAGCTGAACTCCTGCTTTGTATCCTGCTTAGGTTATCAGTACACAGGTACACAGTGGTTTGCAGACATCATCGCAGGTACAGGCAGCTTCGATACACCTGAGTTCGTAGCAGCTTTGACAGAGACACAGCGTCTGTTCCATGACAC
The DNA here is from genome assembly GCA_947243845.1 of uncultured bacterium. Classification (GTDB taxonomy): domain Bacteria; phylum Bacillota; class Clostridia; order Lachnospirales; family Lachnospiraceae; genus UBA3282. The sequence continues at coordinate 5,720 of CAMXIF010000017.1, read as the reverse complement.
AAACATCTTCAATGAGGACTTTAATGCAATCACCAACGAGGATGCTCGTGAGTACTACATCTCCGGCGATGCAGCAGCATTCATCGGCGGTAACTGGGATGCTTCCTACATCCAGGCTTCTCTGGATGGTGATCCGAAGTATGACACCACCAAGTTCGCAGTTCTTCCTAAGGCAGCAGATGCTGGCAAGTATGAGAACTTCCAGAACATCGGTCTTGGTTATGGTATGGCAATCAGCGCTAAGGCAGCGCAGGATCCTGACAAACTGGCAGCTTGTATCGACCTTTGCCAGTATCTGACAGGTACAGCTTTCTCTGAGTTCGTAGGCGCTAATTATGCACTGGCTGGTTTCTGCGGTTCCGATGTTGATCTGTCCAAGTTCGATCAGTACACACAGGATTTCTACAACTTCTCCTATGTGGACAACAAGGGCTGTGAGATTTATGACTCTTATGTAGATGGTTCCGTATGGTCCGTACTTAACACTGAGATGCAGGAAATGGTTAACGGAGACAAAGATCCCGCAACTGTAGCGGCAGATACAGAGGCTGCATACAAGGCATATCTTGGTCAGTAAGATTAGAATGAATAAGTAAAATGAAATAGGTATACCGCCTGGGGGATTTTCTCCCGGGCGGATTCTTAACTAAAAGGGTTAGTTGTGAGTAAGCGAAGCGTCTTCGTTTCGCGTTTGGGGTATGTCTCAATCAGAGCATGAAATAAGAAATGGGGGACGATTCTATGCTGAAGTCTATCAAACCAAAGAAATGGGTTGTAGCTGCATATTTGGCTGTGCCTGTGGCGCTTTATGTGTTCACGGTATTTGCACCGCTTGTGGCAGCTCTTTTTTATAGCTTTTTTGAGTGGAAGGGCGGCCCGGTTAAGACGTTTAACGGACTGGCTAACTACACGCAGTTGATTCATGACGAGGTATTCTGGAGCGCTTTCTGGCACAACATTTTCCTGGTGCTTGTGTGTATCATTGGACAGATCGGCATTGCGTTTATCGTGGTATTGCTGATCAACTCCAAAGTGACGAAATTACAGGGAATCCACAGAACTTTTGGTTTCTTTCCGAGTACCATCTCGGCAGTCTGCATCGGTTTTATCTGGCAGATGATCTATGATTCTAAAAGGGGTCTGCTCAATTACTTCTTAGAAGCGATTGGCAAGGATGACCTGAAGAAGGTCTGGCTCAATGAACCAAGCCTTGTTATGTTGCTGGTATCAATTCCTTTGATCTGGCAGTTTATCGGTTATTATATGGTTATTCTTTTGTCAGCGGTATCTTCTATCAGTACAGAAGTCTTGGAGTCCGCTGAGATTGACGGCGCGACAGGTATACAGCGCGCACGCTACATAGTGTTACCTTTGATCAAGAATACTTTGCTTGTGTGTATTACCCTCTGTGTTGCGGGTAACATGAAAGCATTTGACAATATTTATGTTATGACAGCAGGCGGCCCGGGCTATTCATCCATGGTTATGGCGATGTATGGCTACAAAGTTTCCTTTGAGCAGTCTAACTTGGGATACGGTTCCTGTATTTCCGTAGGTATCTTCGTGCTGGCGTTGGCCGTAATAGGCGGTTCCCAGATACTCATGAATTATTTCATGACAGACAGTTACGACCGGAATGAGAAGAAACACCTGAAACAGATTGAGAAGGAACGAAAACAGGCGATCAAAAATCGCAAGGCAAACGCGTAAAGGAGGGGATCTGCTATGGCTAAAGAAATGAAGATGACAAAAGTCGAAGATAATTCTGCAGGCACCCGCGTGAAAAAAGGCGTGCTTACTGTAGTGATTAACTTTTTCCTGTGGTTCTTTTCACTGACCTGTATCTTTCCGTTGATCTGGATGCTCTATTCTTCCCTGAAAGAGAAGAGGGTATTTAATGCGGATATTATGGGGCTGCCGAAAGAGCCGACACTGGTAAATTATACGAAGATTTTATCCAATAAGGATTATCGCCTGATGCAGTCGGTGACTAACAGTGCGAGAACAACAATCCTGTCTGTTCTGTTGATCGTATTGCTTGCATTTATCGTGGGCTATATCCTTGCAAGAATTAATTTTGTACTGAACAAACCGCTCTATGTGATGTTCCTGATGGGTATGCTGATACCGATTCATTCACTGATGGTTCCTATTTATATCATCTTTTCCAAGATGGGACTGTCGAACCACTGGTATACCCTGCTATTGCCATATGTTTCCTTTGCATTGCCCATGTCGATATTCCTGGTACAAGGTTATGTGAAAGGTATTCCGACAGAATTGGAGGAGGCAGCAGCCATTGACGGTTCCACCTTTTCCAAGACCATGTTTGGGATTATCTTACCGGTATGTAAGCCGATTTTGGTAACAGTGGCGATCATCAACGTATTCAGTTGCTGGAACGAGTTCTCATTTGCCTTGATCTTGATCAAGGACAGAGCGCTGTACACTGTGCCTCTGGGCTTAAAGCAGTTTACCGGTCAGTTCTCTTCGGACTATCCGAAAATTATGGCTGCTATGTTGATTACTATGGCGCCTATCGTGATCTTCTACTTTGCATTCAGCAAACAGATCATCAAGGGTATGGTTGCCGGTGCAGTGAAGGGTTAAACTGCATAATAAAATAGAAGTATATTGGGGAGTATACTGTTATAAATGTGATGATAAGACCAGAGACGGGATTTGAGAGAATCTTCGTCTCTGGTTTCTTTTTCGTGAACGGAAAGTTATGTGGGGCTATTTATGGCTATTAATAGCTATTAATAGCTATTAATGACTATTGTTGATATAAAAAGATTGACATATACCCTACCGGGGTATACTATATAAGAAACGATTATAAAATTATTATCATCAGGTAAGAATAATACAAACATAATAAATATATGGATGATGTGAGGGGAGAGAGGCTATATGACATCAGGCAATACAGATGGTAAAGTCAAAGAAGTGTTGGAAATTCCTCGGCAGATGGATACGGAGTATGAGGGAAATCATGAAGCAAATACTGTAACAGATGAAATGACATGTGTGTCAGATAATATATGTGCATGCTGCCATCATAAGAATACACCGAGGGAAGAGCGGGAGCAGAAAAAATTAAATGGCCGTATCAACCGCATTATCGGCCAGTTAAATGGTATTCAGAATATGATAGAGGATAATCGCTACTGTGGGGATATTTTGATACAGATTGGCGCTGTGGAGAGTGCATTGCAGGGATTAGGCTATCAGATTCTGCAGGAACACATGGAATCCTGTGTGGTGGAAGAAGTAAAGAAGGGCAATGCCGCAATCATGAAAGAGGCGGTGGAACTGGTGAAGAGATTGAAATAGAAGCGTTTGACGGCGGCAGGCGGTTTCATGGAGATTAGGGAGGCGGCATAGCTGCCACGGAGGATGGATATGATAAACGAAAAATTTAACATAACAGGGATGACTTGTGCAGCCTGCAGTGCGCATGTGGAGAAGGCGGTGCGTGCCGTGGAAGGAGTACAGTCAGTCAGTGTAAACTTACTTATGAATAGTATGGTGGCGGAATATGAGAATCCGGCCAGTGAGCAGATGATCTGTCAGGCCGTGGAGGCGGCAGGGTATGGCGCGTCAGCGGCTGGCGGGGAAGTGAAGGCTAAGGCTGGAAGCGAGTTTGAGGATCATGAGACGCCGAAACTGCGCCGCAGACTAATCGCGTCCTTATGTCTTCTGTTGCCGCTCATGTATGTGTCTATGGGGCATCTGATGTGGGGATGGCATGTTCCGGCAGCTTTTGCCGAAAATCCCTGGGCAATCGCGTTGTATCAGCTTTTGCTGACAGGATTTGTGATGGTGATTAACCAGAAATTTTTTATCAGCGGCTTTACAAGCCTGCTGCATCGGGCGCCCAATATGGATACTCTGGTGGCGCTGGGGAGCAGTGCGGCCTTTGTCTATAGTACAGCGGTCATGTTCCGCATGGGCGTATACATGGGCGAGGGACAGGCGGATATGGCCGTGCACTGTCTGCATGATATGTATTTCGAGTCAGCGGCTATGATTCTGACGCTGATCACGGTGGGGAAGATGTTGGAGGCCTACAGCAAAGGTAAGACCACGAATGCGGTCAAGAGCCTGATGGATCTGGCGCCAAAGACAGCACATGTGATGCGCAATGGTGTGGAAGTGACCGTGGCGGTGGAGGAAGTAGCGCTTGGAGATCTTTTCATGGTGAAACCGGGTGAGAGTATTCCGGTGGACGGAGAGATCATGGAGGGTGAGAGTGCGGTGGATGAGTCTGCGCTTACCGGCGAGAGCCTCCCGGTTGATAAGGCGGCGGGAGACAGGGTCAGTGCAGCGACCCTGAATCAGAATGGAGCGCTGTTGTGCAGGGCGACTCGTGTAGGCAGAGACACCACCCTGCAGCAGATCATAGATATGGTAGAAAATGCGGTAGCCACAAAGGCTCCTATCGCAAAGATAGCGGACCGTGTATCAGGCGTGTTCGTACCGGTAGTCATTGCTCTGGCAGCTATCACGGGCATTATCTGGCTGGCCGCAGGGGCAAGTGTTGGTAAGGCGCTCTCCTATGCTATCAGCGTGCTGGTGATCAGTTGTCCCTGTTCCTTGGGGCTTGCTACGCCGGTGGCTATCATGGTGGGCAATGGAATGGGGGCCAGGCAGGGAATCCTTTTTAAAAATGCTACAGCCCTGGAGCGGGCCGGCAAAGTAGACTTTGTGGTGTTGGATAAAACGGGAACTGTGACAGAAGGTAAGCCGCAGGTGACAGATATCTGCCCTGCCGAGGGCATTTCTGAAAAGGATTTGCTGCAAGCGGCGGTTTCTCTGGAGCAAAAGAGCGAGCATCCATTGGCCAAAGCAGTCTGTGAACGGGCAGAGGCAGAGCGAATCATGGCGGGAGAAGTGGAGAATTTCAAGGCGCTTCCCGGATGGGGCGTGGAAGGTTTGTGTTCCGGCGAAAAGGCAGTGGGCGGCAATGGTGCGCTGCTTACGGAACGAGGACTTATGACAGACGCTTTCAGGAAACGGGGCGAAGAGATGGCCGGCGAAGGCAAGACACCGCTCTATTTTGCCCAAAGTGACCGGCTGCTTGGTATGATTGCAGTGGCCGATGTGATCAAGCCTGACAGTGTGAGCGCTGTGGAAGAACTCAATAATATGGGAATACAGGTCGTAATGCTGACCGGGGATAACCGCCGGACGGCACAGGCCATTGGTCGTCAGGTGGGGATTGAGGCTATTGTCTCGGATGTACTGCCGGGAGATAAAGAGTCCGTAGTCCGCAGATTGTCTGAGTATGGGCAGACCGCCATGGTAGGAGACGGGATCAATGATGCACCGGCATTGACCAGAGCAGATGTGGGAATCGCCATAGGAGCGGGCGCGGATGTGGCCCTTGACGCAGCGGATATTGTATTGATGAAGTCGAAACTACAGGATGTGTCAGCGGCAATCCGGCTGTCCAGACAAGTGTTGAAGAATATCCATGAGAATCTGTTCTGGGCGTTCTTTTACAACTGTATCGGGATCCCGCTGGCGGCGGGTGTCCTGGTGCCGGCCATGGGTTTGAGTTTAAATCCCATGTTTGCGGCTGCGGCCATGAGTCTGTCAAGTGTCTGTGTGGTAACTAACGCCCTGCGTCTGAATCTGTTTGCCATGCGGAACACCGGACGGGATAAGGCCTATAAGAAGGTTCCTATGCCGGAATTTATAGACGGCTTTATGGG
>CAMXIF010000016.1 GCA_947243845.1 uncultured bacterium | reverse complement strand
CCTATTCATTATCATAGAAGATTTAATTATTTACAGAGTTTTCTTCACACACTCATGGGGTGATGATAACTCCTTTGGCGTTAACTTCATGAAAACAGCTTTGCAGTCCAAGTTTTCGATATTGGGTTTAATATGCTGAAATAAAGGAATCCGCATACGGTATTGTATGCGGATTCCTTTATTTGACAACCTTAATGTTCATACAGTTTTCTATATGCCATACTCTGCTGCATATGCAGCAGCCTTCTCCTCCGTCATCTCAAACTTCACCATGCATTTTTCTATAATCACGCCCCTGGATATCCCCAGTTCTTTACAGGTTTCTATCAATGCTCGGATTCCCTTTTCTATTCCCTTTTCCATTCCTTCTGCTAAGCCTATTTCAATTCCCTCCAGTTTCATATCCTCAAACGCCTTACACATATCGTATCTCTCCTCTCCATCTTCTTCCACCTGAAAAGTTTCCGGTATCTTCACATTTACCAGCACCTCTATCATCTCTTTCGTCTCGCTGTCTATCCTGCTGTACACTTCCCGATTCTCTTCCATAATCTGTAGAAGCTTCTATCAGAATTTCGGATTCCCAGATATGTTTTATCAATTATATCATGTGTGTTGTAGTTTTGTAAAGTCCAAAAGAAATCTGCTCCGCAGGTTTCTTTGCATGTATCGTTTCGAGGCTTCGGATAACATCCCCGTCAGGAATATACATGATATTGTATGTCAAATTTTCCTTACCACTAGTTTATAAAAAGGGGTTGTTTTTGGAAGAAAGTTGTGACAAAATATGACTTAGTTAACTCTTCCCCTCGGGTATAGTTTGACACCAGAATATGAATTAATGGAGTGCCTGTATGGCATTAGGATTATAGCAATGAGTCAATATATGTCTATCGGTAAAATCTCAAAATTAAAGAATGTAAGCATCAAATCCCTGCGCTATTATGACCAGATTGGTATTTTAAAACCGGCTTTTATTAACACGGAGACCAACTATCGCTATTATACGATGGAACAGCTCTATCTTTTGGATGCAATCACTGTCTGTATCAAATTGGGCATCCCCCTGAAGGACTTGAATAATTATGTGGAAAATAATTCCATTAATTTGCAGAAACTTCTCTATGACGGTAAGATACTGGCAGAACAAAAGATTCTGGAAATCCACAACTGTCTGGGCACTTTACAGGAAACCCTGCAGAACATGGCAAGTCCCGTGACCGGACTGGCCAAAATTCCGGAGAGCAAGAGCGGTATTCTTCTGCCTGATGGTTTCTATCACAATGAGATTGTAAAACGTAAAATGCTGACTGTTCCTTTAGAAGACATGGATATACCCAAATATTATGGCCAGTACATCCTGAAACTTTTTGTCACTGCGCAGCAGCTGGGAACCGCCGTGGCTTACCCATCCGGGGTACTGCATGAATACCGCAAAGGTATATATCAGCGTCATATGTTCCTTACGATAACCGGAGATGCGCCTAAACTGCCTGATGATTCTGAACGGACTGTCCGCACCATCGAAGAGGGCGATTTTGCCTGTCGCAGAATCTCTACCCATGTGTCAGACTTTAATGCAGTGCGGGAAGAAATGAAAGAAGTCTTAAAGAGTGATGATTTCTGCATCATTGAGACAGATACTCTCTCGGAAGAGAACAAGAAAGACGGGTATCCCTTTGAATTAGAATATAAAATATCATAGAAGCAGACTCAGTGTAATTCTTTTGCTGTTGTGGATATTATGTTATGGACGCAGACCGGACAGTCTGCGTCAGTCTCGTTTTAACTGGTATAGGATTTCCTCGAAGGGGACGCCGTCATTGGGCGGCGTTTCAAGTTCTATGGAGGCTGTAATGCATTTCTTCACAAATCCGGAAGCCTTGCGCACTGACCGGTCGAAAGGCACGCCCTTGACCGCATCTGCCGCGATAATGGATGCAAACACATCTCCTGTACCGCAGCGTTCCGCCCCTGCCTTGTGGATACGGATAAAACCCGATCGCACCTCTGTATCCGATACCTTCACATACACAAAGTTAGCAATAAACTCCCCCTGGGGAATCCCCGTAATGACGACCCTTGCCGGCCCCATAGACGCAAGGTTTTCCGCCATGGCATATAATTCCTTCCGCTTCCACCCCTGCTCTTTATAAGGCATATCCGTGAGATAACACGCCTCTGTCAGGTTCGGTGTGATGATATCCGCCAATGCCGTCAGTTTTCCCAACTCCTTACACAACTCTACCGTATAGGCAGAGTATAGTCTTCCGTGATCCCCCATCACAGGATCCACGATCACCAGCGTATCCTCTTTTGAAAAATCATGGATAAACTGCTTTACGATATCAATCTGGCGCAGGGAACCCAGATAACCGGTGGCAATGCCGTCAAATTTCAATCCAATCTTTCCCCAATTCTCGATATAGGCTCCCATCCGATCCGTATAGTCATCCATAAAGAAACTTGGAAACGCTGTGTTGTTGGAAAAGATAGATGTGGGAAGCGGACAGCCCTGCACTCCCATATAGGAAAGAATCGGCAGTATCACTGTCATGGCGCACCGCCCGTATCCTGCAATATCATTAACAACCGCTATCTTTTTCTGCATCATCTCGTTCTCCTCGCAAGTCTGCTTCCATATTTCCTCTCCTCATACACAAAGCAGAGATGACACAACTGTCATATAGCCATGTCATCTCCTACATTTTACTCTTATTTCTATTCTTTTACAATCTGTTATTTCATGACAGCCTTCTATTTCACTGTACCATTTTGTTATTTACCAGACATTTATGGTCTTTTCTTATTCCTTTACTGGCTTCTGCGCCCGCCACCTGCCAAGCGCTCCGGCAAGATACGCATATATTTTATCCAATCCCACTGCCAGCAAGTAGATATACCCCACAGAACTTAAAAACAGAAGCAGCGTATTGGAACCGCTCATGACCGTCCCTGAAAAGTTCGGCAGATACCGGTACAAGAACACATGATGCAGCAGATAATAGGCAAAGGAGTGGCGACCGATCACAGCAATCAGATTCTGCACTCTTCCCGACTTAATCCAGGTTGACACCTCCATAATGATCATATAGAGCGAAACTGCCAACATGAACACCACATGATAGGCATTGAAATAGTACCCGGACTGCTCCACCAGATATACCATGATATACAGCCCCACACCCGTGACAGCCAGAATTCTTCTGCCGATCACCACCGCTTTCTGGTGCGGGTTCTTTCTGATCATCTCAAACAGCATCCCCAGCACAAAATACATACTGCATACAATCAGATTCTTCTCGATCATCATGTCAAAGGGATTATTGTACAACAGCCAGATACTGGCCCCCAGAAATACCACAGGCAGAATATACTTGCATTTACACATAATAATCCTGTAAAGGGGGAACAAAATATAAAGCATAATGATAGCGCCCAGAAACCACTCGCCAATCATATAGAAATTATCTACATACTCATAGAGATAGCCGTCCATCCCGATCACCGTCAAAAGGAAATTGACCTTCGGTGCATCTGGCATGGATTTGGAACGATAGAAAAAGTCCAGAAAGGCAAATAGATATGCCAGCCAGAACAGGGGAAAGATTCCCAGAAATCTTTTTTTATAATATTCTTTTAATGTCAGTTTCTCCTCATAGCGGTAGATCAATGCCGCGCCGGAGACCATAAAGAAACAGGAGACCGCAATCGGCGCCCACACAATGTGGATGATCCCCTGAAAAATATCGATATAAGCCGCCTCAATCCCAAGCGTCCTGACCGCAACTGAAAAGTGATAAGATGTAATCATAAAAAAGCCAACAATACGAATCAGATCAAGATAAAGCACACGTTCTTTTTTCATTGTGGTATACAACTCCTCATAAACTTATGAATGGATATAGTATACCACAATTTAGATATACTGTCATCCCACAAACTTTTTCTCTCTCTTCTCCTCAATATGCTGCTGTTCCTCGGCGCTGACCACACCTACAGCCTCGTCCACAGACATATTATTTTCCGCTCCGCTGCTTTTATTCCCACCATCTTTATCCCTGCTATTTTTTACCAGTTCCTCATCCAGTCTGTCAATCTGTGACTTAGCCTCCTTGGCCTGCCTTGCTTCCGTAATCTTGTGCATGATTGCATTGACATCCTCCGGAGAAAACAGATCCAGACATTTCATCAGGCTGCTCATATCATTAAGATCGATATTTACCGTACCCACGGAAGTACTCACATGAATCCAGTCCGGTCTGGAACTGCCGCCAATGGTGATGCTATTGCCATATATCAAGTCTTTGGTAATCGATACCCGGACTCCATTATGCCAGAAATCTTCCGTCACCGGCTTTCCCGGCAAAGGCTCATCCATGTTCCGCAGCATAATCCCAATGGAGTCTTTGGCGCCGCAAGATTCCCCTGATGCCAGATATTCGTCAGCCTTCTTTAATTTCGAGGCAAAGCTGCCATCACAGCCGTCCCCCTTTAAACCAGCCTTCTTACGAAAAGCCACCGTATCTGCATACTGTTGCAGTTGCTGCACCGTATGATTTGTAGTGTCTATATTTCCGTACGCTTTAAATGGATTGTTTCCGATCATTTTACTTTCTCTCCTCTGAGATTTCCTTCATAATCCGCATCATACCAGCACTCTTTATCCTGTGTATTATGAAGATTCCTCTATGGTCTCCAATGCAAATTGCTCAATCACGTGTTCCGTCTTCTCCTGTATCTTACTGGTGTCCACCTGATAGGCTTCCAGCCTGCCGTCCTCATACTTGGCCTCCACATAGACCTGCGTCTGTGGGCCCTGAATCTTGCCTTTGAGCGTGTAGCCCTCCGTCACCGCGATCCGAACATTGTCGCTCTCCTCATAACTCATATGTTTTACCTCCACAGGCTGTAAAGCCTCCGTCAAGGCCGTAGAGTTCACCCGTATGCCCAGACCTGCCCCGATTTTCCCCAGACCGGTCTTTTCCTTAACCGTGCCTGTCTGTGTTTCTGTTTCCGCAATCTCCTCTTTATCCTGGCTGTGGTACTTCATATTCTGCTTCAGTCTCTCACGAAACCCTTCCGCCTGACCAGCTTTTCTGGTGTTCGGATACTCCGGCGCCGCACCGCCTCTTTTTACCTCCTGTATGCCCATGTTCTACGGCCTCCCTTCCGTTAGAATTTTCTTAACTTCCTCTCTGCCCCTGCGCAGCCTCGTCTTGATCGTTGCCTCCTTTTCATTTAAGACACTGGCAATCTCATGGATTGTGTAATCTTCGTAATAAAAAAGATAAATCGGATTCCGGTAATGTACCGGCAGCTGCAGCACCGCCTCAAGCGTCCTGTCATCCTTGACCTGATAAGGCAGATAAATATTTTGTGTCGCTGATGCAAAGGACTCGTTCCATGGCACTGTCCTCTGATACCAGCCGCTCTTTAAAATGTCCAGACAAATATGAATGGTGGTCCGTATGAGCCACGCCTTCTCATGCTCCTTATTCTGAATCGGCTTCTCATCCTTCATATAGCGCAGGAATGCTTCCTGCACTGCATCCTCGGCATCCGCCCGATTCTTCATGTTAGAAAAAGCAATTCGATACAGCATGGACTGGTACTCTTCCACCAGATAATTCCATCTCTGCTCCATCCCCTCGTAATTCCCTCTGTTATTCTATAGATATCTACATCTTAACATACTTCTTTTGGCCGTCCTATATACAATACGAATGAACAAAGTAAAAAGTTTCATTTTTCCACAATTTCTATTATTGAATCTGCCCATGTCTCTTTTCTGGCATCCCCAATGTCTCCTATTTCCGGCATCCGTATTTCCGTTGCATAAAATACATCCTCCTCAAAATGTCCCTTCATATCAACCGCCATATGTTCTTCCAAATCTTCAAATCCCGCTTCTTGATCCTCATAGCTTTCCCCATTATCATAAATGGTTCTTACAAGGAAAGTTGTGTCATCGTCAAAGACCACCTGAATCAACCAGGAATCCGGGATGGGCGCGTTGGAGCTGGGCGTACTGGTCGACAGAGAACCATCCTCAAGAATTTTGACTTTCGTCTCCACTATATAAAAGGAATCCTCTGTAATTTCCCAGACCTTGCCCTTGAAATCTGCATCAAAGGCTGCGGCAGCTTCCGGCTCCAGAACCTGCCATCTTCCCACGGCATTTTCCTGTGCCTTTACGGTATTTCCCTGTGCCCTTGCAGTATCTTCTTCCTTATCTTCCGGCACTGCATCGCCTGCTTTTTCCGGCAACATCTCATTCTCCTGTATTTTCATATTATATTCATGCGTAGTGCCGCATCCTGTCATCCCTATATTTAATGCGCTGACAATGCCAAGTAATACCATTATCTTTCCTGTTTTCATCTTCACAATCCATTCCTCCTTTATAAGTTTTCCACTGAAAAACCCCCTGCGTTACACAGAGGGTTTACTGCGATATTCATACAACGATTACTTCGTACCCATAATCTCTTCCGCCATATCAAACATCTCATCGGCAGTTAAGTTTAAGTCAAATCCTATCAGTTCATAATGGATACCATTTTTCATCCAATCCACAACCGAGCTTTTCTGAATCTCTACCTGATCGCTTCCATAGGAAATACAATAATTATCCTTATCCTGATTTACCTCATCCTCCGCTGTCAATTCATAATCTGCCGGAACACACTTATAGGTCATGCTGGCATAATATAAGTTGATGCCTCCGCATATTCTCTCTGCCTCCGCCGATTTCGTGCGCGCAAAATCTACCACCGGTTTTTCAATATACAGACTGACTGTCGGTTCCGCTTCTCTGGCATACTCGATACTCATAAATTTAGCTGAATATACCTGATTCTTTTCCTGATCCCTGCCCTCTTTCTCGCCTACTACTGCCTTCTTAAAGCGATAGCCGTTTGTAAACTGCTCCACAGAATCTACCTCATATCCAAGCTTCTTCTCCTGCTGTTCCATCCCGCTGTAACTTTTACACCCATCCCGCCAATCTGAGTGCGAACTCACGGATACCACATGTCCTGCCGCAAACACGCCTCCCGATACGAGCAGACATCCAGCCACTACTCCTATAACTAACTTTTTCCATGATAAATGTCTCATATTTCCTGCCTCCTGACTTGTTAGAATCTTCTCATCAATCCTGTCTTTTAAGTCCTGGGACACGGTAAGACCATCACATTCCAAGGTCAACACATCTTTGATTTTATCTTCCCAATTTTCTTTTCGATCCATATGCAACCTCTTTTCTTCACAACGCACCGGAAACTGTCACCCCAAAATCGCTCTCTAATGCTCTCCTCAGCTGTTTTCTGGCCGTATGGAGTCTGGACTTTACCGTCCCCTCCAGACAACCCAGAATTCCTGCAATCTCGTTTATCTGGTATCCCTGATAATAAAAGAGTACCACCACTGCCCGCTGCTTCATCGGCAGTGCCCTGACCGCCCCGGCGACTGCTTGTGCCTCCTCCTGCATGATCACCTGTTCCAGTAAGGAGATATTCCAACCGGTGTCGGCTTTCTGTGCCACCTCATCGTCCGGCAGTTCCCTGCTCTTCTTCCTGCCGCACCTATAGGCCGTCCTCACAAGAATCTGCATCATCCACGCCTTAAATCCGCTGTCATTCTTAAGTTCCTTACAGTGCAGATACACTTTGACAAAGGTATCCTGTACCACATCTTCACTGTAAGAACGATCACCTGTGATCAGATATGCCGTACGGAGTGCCATATTCTTGTACTTTTCATAGAGCAAATCAAAGGATGCCTTATCGCCTTCCTTCATCTGTCTCACCAACATTTCCTCGGTCAAAATATCTTTCCTCCATAGTTCTGTTACGTTTACGGCGTCTGCTTTTCACGTCCGCCGTATCAGGTGCACCTGCTTATAAGAGTCCGCAAAGTTCTAAAAGGTTCAAAATATTTGATACAGAAAAAAACCTCTGACCGTTCTCCAGCCAGAGGTAGATATTGTAATATATTTGGTCAAATTGTTCTGCTTCCTTACATTACCATCGCCATGCCAATCAAAAAACAAAACATAAAATACAGACCTATGAGCAAACCGATGATAGATGTCACCAGACCGCCGATTGCTACGCCTTTGCCATCATATTTCTTACTTAATGCTATGATTCCACAGATCAGACCGGCAATACTTACTCCCAGATCAACAACCGGAAGCCAAAAGAATACAATACCAAGAATGCCGCAGACCAGGGAAGCAACTGATACTCCGCCGTGGTTATTGGGAAGTACATCATACACCACCGGTTTCACCGGCTGCATATAAGGCTGCTGGTTGTACTGCTGATTACCATAAGGCTGCTGATTATACTGCTGGCCACCATAGGGCTGCTGGTTGTACTGCTGGTCGCCATAAGGCTGTTGGTTGTACTGCTGGTCGCCATAAGGCTGTTGGTTGTACTGCTGATCACCATAAGGCTGCTGACCATAATTCTGATTATCTCCCACGATATTTCTCCTCTCCAACCTCTAAAATTCCAATGCTGCCCTTGCGCCTATGCTACCATGAAAAGAAGCTGATATGCGATCCATACTCCTACCACTGCCAAGAATCCAACAAACAAACCAATCGCCGCGCCATTCTTTCCTTTTAAGCAAAACTTAATACTGAACATATCTACAAAAACGGAAAGCAAGAGTCCTATCCATCCTGCACCAAAAAATCCGATAATACCGCAGACAGTTATCATCGCAGTAACCCATTTGGGCAGATTTCTTACCGGCTCATACGGTGTATTATCATCAATGTAAACACCGTTAACCGCAAGTCTTACACTGTTACCGATCACTACCAGATTACAATCTGCACCCGGCATGCTGATCTGAACGTCTGCCAACATTACGAACCAGTTCTTAGATTTGCATTTGTAGGTATCATTATCAATTATGTACTTGGCGCCGCCAAAGCCGCCGGCCTTATACGTAATGTGATGCATGTTACCCATACCGTCAGTTACATTCCATTCTTTCTTCATGCTTCTCCTCCTCACAGCGAAACTTAAAATTATCCGTTGACCGTCTACTATAAATTGGCCATTCATTGTATCTATCATACTGTAAAGTAAGCCACTTTGCAAGAAGAATGTTTTGGAATTCCGCTTCCCGGCCGCTACATTCAGCCGCTTTCCCTTAGAGGGATATCTTTTCTATCTTGAAACGATACCTATATTTGCGGGTTTGTTCCATACGTTCCGCCGGCAACAGGTTCTGGTAACGTATAATACTGAATACAAATCCCATAAGCACTGCCCATACACCGATATCTGTACTACCATAGGAGAGCAATGGAAGGTTAGCATGAAAGGACATTACCCCCAGATTACTCATCAGATATCCCGCAAATTCCGCCAGAAATACAAAACAGCATCCAGTGCCAGTTACTCGCCCAAGCTGATTCTTCTGCCGCAGGCATCTGTACAGGAAGTAACCGATACATCCCACGAATATCAGACAAACCATAATACCAGGCAGGATTCCATAACGTAAAAACAAATACAGTATATTGCTATCATCCGGACTAAAAGATAAATCTATATATTCTACCCCTATATAATTTCTTGCAAACTGCGCAGCCGCCTCAGGATTCCCCCACAGCCTGCATCGGCCAAGCCATCCCCGGATTGTTACTATATAATAACCGGCACCGTCTGCATAGTCATAGGGATGCAGGATTGCCCGGATACGCGCTGCCCGAAATCCATCCTGCTGCAACATCCAACAAACTGCCAGACAAAACGCCAGCAGGGTACCACTCCACAAACCTACCAGTTTAGCTCTTCTCTCTCCATACCAGCCGCAGACCACAGCCATGCTGAGCATCACCATCAGCACACAATACAGTCGCAGACCGGACGGTCTTATCACTATATGTAAGCCTCCAAAGATCTCCAGGATCCCCTGGAACAGGACTAACCAAAGAATAGCGCCTGCAAACCCCCGTCTGCCCCTGCCACGATATCGGTACAACAAACTGGCGTAAAACGGCACCAACAGATAATGCCAGTTCATTGCAAGCACCCGATACAACGAAAAATCACTCCATATTACAAAATGCTCCATCCCTAAAATCAAAAACACAAGGCCCGTAAACCAGGGTGCGTATCGCAAAAGACTCGTATAATCCATCACGCAGACTAAAACACCCAGAAGCACAGCGCCGGTCAATGCAATCACCAGGCCTCTGGACACCCCCGAAAACGTCCTCAAAGATACCTCAGCTGCATTCTCCATAAACTGTGATCTAACGATATCTCTGTTAAGGGCAATCTGCAGACAGATTCCCAGCCCGCACAGAAACACCAGCATAAGGATCATCTTCCAGTCTGTCTTGGGCCTGTGAATCCGGTCCATGGAAATCCCCACTCCCACAGGGTCTCCCATCTGGCGCACAGCCTCTTTTCCAGCCTCCTCTTCAGACATCCCCTGCTCCCTGTAAAATGCAGTCTGATCTTCAATATGAGCCGTCAATTCTCTTGCTACCATATCACGGGCCCGTCTGGCTCTAATCTGTGATGTGGCCGCTTCTATGTACTCACACATATCCATAAGCCAGACCTCCAATCACACCTTCCACACCGGCAGTATATTCTTTCCACTCTTCCTTCTTCTTCCTTAGAAAATGATTTCCCTCCTTCGTAATGCTATAATATTTCCTTACCTTCCCGGATACCTCCCGCTCATACGCCGACACCAGATTCTTTTCTTCCAGGGAATGCAACAGCGGATACAAAGTCCCCGCTTTCAACTCAAACACCTGATTCGACCGTTCCCGCAGCGTCTCGATCATCTCATATCCATACAAATCCCGCTCCTCCAACAACTGCAATAACAACATTGCCATACTGCCGGACACAAGGCTCCTGTCTACCGCCATAACTGATTTCCCTCCTTTTCCTACGGAATTGATTGTATTTTCTTTGCAAAATATATAGGCTGCCTATATATTATTATATATAGACAACCTATATATGTCAACACTCAAACACACGGATTATTTCCCGGATTCAAAACAGTTCGTCTTCATCAGGTATACTGCTTTTCCCTTTTACAAATTTACACATAGTCCCGCTTCGCCGTCACCTTCACACAGATCACAACAGCTGCCACCCATATCGCCAGCGCTGCCGCTACAGCAATAGCTCCTATCTGCGTCATCTCACCGCCCATATCACGCGCCATGGAAACCTTCCCCATCGCCCCCACATCATCTATAATATACATCATGGCAAAAAAGGATCCCATACCCGGCGCTACTCTCACAATTCCCAGCAGCTGGGGCGCCAGATTTTCTCCTACCAGATATAGAATCAGAAATTCTACTGTAATCATCAGCAGACAAAAGGCCAACAGATACAAACTAACTGCAATTGTCCATGCTTCTATCTCCTTCTCCATCATCTGATAAAATGCTATAAATATGCCGCTGCATACCACCGCAAATCCCACAAATGACATGCCATACAGAAACCGCCCTATGACTCTGTGCGCAGCGGTAGAGGGCAGCAATACCAAAAATCCTGCATCCTCCTTTTTGCATGTGCCAAAGGGCGCTGTCGCCAAAATAAGAGACACACACATCATATAAGAGAACGGTACCAGAATCGAAAATCCGTTTCCCCATAAGACTAACGCTATCACTATGAACATAGGCATAAAGTACATCTGCTGTTTCACCTTAATATAGTCAATGATCATAAAATGTATCGCCTTCATTCCGAAATCCTCCCTTTTATCTTCCATCCTTAATAAAGTGAACCACAATCTGGTCAATGTTTGGTTTCTCATACTGGAATTCAGTTCCCAAAAGCCCCGCCTGATCACTGGACAAAAGCGCCTCAAACCCATAGGCGTTATCAATCACCCCGATCAAAGCTTTTTCCAGTTCTGAGGAGACCGCACTTTTTTCCCCTTTTACCAGAAGATAACTTTCAATCAGTTCATCCTTAGCATCGTAGAGTACTGTCCGTCCCTGATGGATAAAATAAATATAATCTGCAATCTGCTCCAAATCACTTAAGATATGCGTGGAAAAGATCACGCTCCTCTCACCATCCATCACATACTCCTGTAAAAGCTGCAGGATTTCCGTCCGCATTACCGGGTCTAATCCGTTAGTAGCCTCATCCAAGACCATCAGTTTCGTGTCCCTGGAAAGCACCGATGCAAACATCAGCATAACCTTCATGCCTCTGGAAAAATCCTTGATTGGCTTTTTCTCCGGCAGGTTCCACCTTTGCAGGAATCCGTCAAACTTTTTCGCCGAGAAGGTGGGATAAAAGTTTTGCAGCACCCGTCTGATATTTTTTACCTTAAAATTATTCGGAAAATAGAACTCGTCTCCGATATAGCCGATCTGTTCCTTATATGCCACCGCATCCTCCTCACAGCTGATTCCGTTAATGCGGATTTCTCCCTCCGTACACTTACAGATATTGGTGATTAGATTAAGGGTGGTACTCTTACCGGAGCCATTGGGCCCCACATAGCCCATGATATAGCCCTTGGGCAATGTAAAATTAATATTCTGTAAGTCAAATGCTTTATAATGCTTTGAAAGATTCTTTACTTCCAACAATTCCATATGATTCCTCTCCTATCTTTCCAGTAGATTCTTAAAAATATGAAGAAGTTCTTCCTCGGACATTCCCATGGTCCGTGCTGTTTCTATGGCCGTAGTAAGCCCTTCCTCAATTCGCATCAGGCTCTGTTCCTTCAACAGGTTATTGTCCGTGGAGAGCACCACGCTCCCCTTACCCTGCATACTGGCGATAAAACCTTCGGTCTCCAGATCGCTGTAGGCACGGGTGGTTGTGATCACGCTGACACCCACTTCCTTAGCCAACTGCCTGATAGACGGTAAGGTACTTCCCTCCAGAATCTGGCCATTTAGTATCTGTTCCTTGAGCTGCTCCCTGATCTGCGCATAGATTGGCAGCTCAGACTGATTTGATATGATAATTTTCAATGGTCAACCTCCTTGCACGCCCTGTCGTCACAGTTTGTGCCTCATAAGTATATACTGTATATATATCATTATATACAGTATATGCAGTTTGTCAATAGAAAAATAGGAAAATATTAAAAGGCCGGCAGAACTATCACCGCCGGCTCCAATATGATTAAAACTGCCTTATACATATTAATTCCCCACAAAATAAAAATTAGCGGAAACATCCCTAATAGATATTTCCGCTGTCTTTCCACCGTGCGTTAGAGGATTCGAACCCCCGACCTTTTGGTCCGTAGCCAAACGCTCTATCCAGCTGAGCTAAACGCACTTGTTGTATTAAAGGAACATTTGTCATATACCATATTCCTTTAACAACACAAGCAATTATATATAGTTTTCTCCGAAATGTCAAGAGGGTGGATAAATTTTCTCACAAAGCACCGTTTTTACCGGTGTACGCCACAGTCTGCGCAGACTCTAGCGCAATACCACCGTGTATCACGCCTCCCTTGCCAGATGCCCGTCCCGCATCCGATAAATACAGTCCGCCTCCTTCGCCACCTCAGGGTTATGGGTGATTACAATGACTGTATAGCCTCTGTCATGGGCAGCGCCTTTTAAAATTTCCACAATATTTCTTTCATTTTCGGAGTCCAGATTACCGGTCGGCTCATCCGCCAGAAGGATTTTACCCTCTGAAGCCAACGCCCGCGCTATGGCCACTCTCTGCTGTTCCCCACCGCTCATCATCTTGGGAAACTGTTTACAGATTTTATCCGCCAGTCCTACCTGCGCAATCAGTTCCTTCGCCCGCACCCGTGCTTCCTTCTTCGCTATTCCTTTCAATTCCATGGGATAACTCACATTTTCAAGCGCTGACAAGAGAGGAAAGAGATGGAAGGCCTGATATACCACCGATACCACATCTCGTCTGTAATGATCCCGATTCATCCCGCGAATACTCTCGCCTTCCACCAGAATATCCCCGCTTGCCGGCAGATCAAGCCCTGCCAGCAGTGACAATAAAGTGCTCTTGCCGCTGCCAGACTCTCCCACTACGGCATACATTTTCGACTCCTCAAAGGAGCAGTTCACATCTGTAAGCGCTTGAATCGTCTGATACTTTGTGCGGTATGAATAGGATACCGCCTCCACTTTCACTCGTTCCATCTGTATCCTCCTATTTGAAATATCATACACTTCCCAATCCTGAGAACCTGTCCAATGGGCAAATGTCTCTTCCGTTTCTCCCACAAATAATACACACAACCACTTTAGATTGTGACAAATGCAGGCAAGATATTTCATACAATAAAAAAGCTGCTGCCATAGATGGGAGCACATCAATGATATACTCTCTCATCTATCCTGCAACAGCTTTTTCTTTATTCTCTGCTGACACTGGCTTATATTGTCGTGTCAGTCGGCCTCTTAATACTTACTGAAATCTCCATCTAAGGAAATGACCGGTTCACTATCGTCATAGGAAGACGAATTATCCGCAAAACTGCTGTAACCGCCGCCCTGAGCACCGCTTGTCAACTGATACTTCGCCATCAGGTTTCTCAAAGTAACTGCCTGGTTGGAAAGCTCCTCGCTGGCTGCCGCACACTGCTGGCTGGTAGCCGCATTTGTCTGTACCACCGTAGATACCTGAGAGATTGCCTGGTCAATCTGGGAGATTGCCGTAGCCTGGTCGTTGGAAGAAAGTGTGATGTTACTGATCAGACCTACGATCTCATCAATAGATGTCACGATCTCATCCAGAGACTTCGCCGTATCCTGAGCAATCTTCGTACCATTACCCACTTTATGGATTGTATCATCAATCATCTCTGCTGTCTCACTTGCTGCGGAAGCACTCTTAGCTGCCAGATTTCTGACTTCCTCTGCCACCACTGCGAATCCTTTACCATGTACACCTGCTCTTGCTGCCTCAACTGCAGCATTCAGTGCCAAGATATTGGTCTGGAATGCGATATCATCAATGGTCTTGATGATCTTGGAGATTGTCTCGGAGGATGCGTTAATATCATCCATAGCCTGAATCATGGACTTCATCTGATCATTACCGGATGTAGCCATCTCTTTAATATTATTTACTAATACATTAGCCTGACCAGCCTCTGTCGCATTAGCTTTGGTACGCTGGGTTACCTCGTCCATGGAAGCAGTTACCTGCTGAATTGCGCTTGCCTGCTCTGTAGAACCCTGTGCCAGTGCCTGGCTGGCATTTGCCACCTGCTCGGAACCAACGGTAATCTGTGCGCTTGCCTCTTTGACATTGCTCAATGTTACATTGTTCTCGCTGATCAATCTTACAATTGCCTTACCAAGCATATCCTTATCGCCTCGGGCTGATACATCCAATGTCAAATTGCCCTTGGATATTGCATCCGAAATTCTCGCCTGCTCTTTGGTCGCATCAACCATAATCTGGAACTCATCCAGCAATTCACCAAGGTCATCATTGTAAATCTTGGTGCAATCCACATCTACATCGCCCTCTGCCATCTTCTTAGCCGCTGCAGACAGTTTCGCCATAGGAACGGTGATTGCCTTGATCAGGAACAGACAATACATCACTGTGATCAGAACTGCGATTACCACAATAGCAATCTGTAAGATTGTCAGACCTGTCAGCTGTGTCTGAATCTCTGTCTCTTTGGCGTTGGATTCATTCTCCATCATCTCCATCAACTCGAGCAGATTATTTTCAACCTGGTCTGCAATCCCCTTACTATTACTCACCAGTTCATTTACTGCTTCATCCACCTGACCGGCCTTGGCCATGTCAATATCTTTCTGGGTAGATTCATACCATTGATTGATCTCATCCTCCACAATCTGGTATTTGTCCTGAATCTCAGGTGACAAGCTTACCATTCTTCCCTCAAAAAGATCCAGATACTTTCTTGCCTCTGCCTTATACTGTTCAATCATGGCTTCCTGAGACTTCAATGCTTCCGCATCGTCATAGTAATAGAACAAAATATTACGCACACGAACCTTGATATTACAGAAGTTAGCAAATCCCTGAGTGATATCATACTGAGCCATCGCACTGCTATGTAGACTGGTCTTGGCCTTATTGACCATATTAGAGGACCAGATGCCCACTGCGGAAATAATGATCATCAGAACCAGCATCATAACACTAAACAAAGTAATCTTTTTTCTGACAGATATGTCATTAATAGAAAATCTCTTCTTCATGGTAAATTCTCCTTTTTTGATTAATCTTCCTTGCGGATGTCTTCCATAACTGCTTCTATCTCATCTTGTCTGATCAACTTTTCAGGATCAAGCAGGAGTTTAACTGCATCCCCTGTCCTGGCCAGTCCATAAACATATTTATTATGTTCATGTTCCTTTCGCCCAAGACTCGGAGGCGGTACGATGCTGTCATCCGCAATGGTATCCACTTCCGCGATTTTCTCCACGATCAGTCCGATCATTGTTGAATTTACATCAATGACGATAATACACGTTCTATCTGTATATTCGCTGGGTTCCATCTTAAACCGCACGCGAACATCGATGACAGGAATAATCTTGCCTCGAAGATTAATCAGTCCTTTGATGTAGTCATCCACTTCAGGAATCGCTGCTATCGGCTGCATGGCGATGATCTCATTCACATAGCTGATACTGATACCGAAGAATTCTTTTCCCGTCTGAAATGTCATGAATTTACCTTTTTGGGAGTCTTCTTCCTCCAGCAGTTCTTCCATCTCTTCATTTTTCACTTCTTCCGCCATGTACTATCTCCTTTCTCCGTCCTGTATCAACAGGCCGGCGATATCCAGGATCAGTGCAATGCTTCCGTCTCCTAACTGTGTACAGCCCGAAAGTCCTTTGACTTTCTTAACATAGGGAGGAATCGGCTTAACCACGATCTCCTGTTCCTGCAGCAATTTATCAATCAAGACACATACCTGACTGCCTTCATGCTCTAATACAACGACAATGCCTTCTTCCACATTACTGATGGAATCCGCCAGATCATACCTTTCGTTCAGGCGGATGAATGGATAACATTCACCGCGCAGAACAATGTACTCTTCGCCGCTGGGTTCATGTATAAGCGAATCTTCACCCACTCTCACGAACTCTTTGATAGAAGCTGTCTCAATGACAAACGGAGAATTTCCTACCTGTACCACGATGCCGTTGATGATTGCCAGTGTCAGCGGTATGATCAACGTCATCTCCGAGCCCTCAAACTCCACGCTCTCGATGTCAAGTCTTCCGCCGATGGACTGGATATTCTTCACAACAACATCCATACCAACGCCTCTGCCCGAGTACTCAGTCACTTCCTCTTTGGTGGAGAAGCCCGGCAACGTAATAAACCGGAATATCTCTTTATCCGTAAACTCACTAATCAGCTTATTGTCAATCAGGCCTTTGTCCATGGCCTTCTGATATAATTTCTCTTTATTTAATCCTTTACCGTCATCTTTGACACTGATGTATACTTTACCGCCCTCATTCTTAGCCTCCAGCGTAATCTTACCCTTCGCCGGTTTGCCAAGCGTAGTACGGTCTTCTGCATTCTCCTCGATTCCATGATCAACGGAGTTTCTCACAAGGTGCATCAAAGGATCGGTAATATGCTCGATGATGTTCTTATCCACTTCGGTATTCTCACCGATAACTTCCAGCTCGATATCCTTATCCAGCTTTCTGGAAACATCGAAGACGATTCTCTTCATCTTCTGGAAGACATTGGTAAGCGGCATCATACGCATGGACATGATAACTTCCTGCAATTCCGTAGTGATCTTGGACAACTGTCCGGATGCCTTCTGGAAATTAGAAAGTTCCAATCCCGGCACTTTCAGATCCGGGTTCTGCAATACAACCGCCTCTGCGATAACAAGTTCACCGATCAGATCCATCAGAGCATCCATCTTCTCCACATTCACACTGATGATACTCTGCTGTTTAGGCTGGTTTTTCGCCAGGGTTTTTCCCTTACCGGCTTCCTTGGTCTTAACTACATAATCGCCCGGCTGCGGTTTATCTTTCTTCTTATCCTTCTCTTCCGGCTTCTGCTCTTCTCCCAGATCAATGGTGATCGCATCTTCTCTTCCGAACTCTGCAAGCGCCTTGCCATATTCTCCTTTAGTGAGTTCATCGAAATTAATCTCCTCCGCCTCGGAACTGTCAATCAAAGCTATGACCTCTTCCTTGGAACTCTTTGTCTGCAGGAGCATATGGAAACCTTCCGCCAGAATAACATCTCCACTCGCTTCATTGGAGAGGATATCATCCGGCGTATACAGCAGATCCTCCGCCACTTCTTTCAGTGCGTAGGTCGCCGAGTATGCACGGATATTACTCATCTGCGTGTCGCTTCTGTAATGAATTGAAATCCGGTAAAAATGACTGTCATCCCCTGCCACTGGCGTAATGTAGAACTGTTTGGGTTCTTCATGTTTGTTCGCCTGCGGCATCTGGATACCCTGCTTCTTGATTTCGCCCTTAAGCCGCCCCAAAAACTCATCCAAATCCTGCACCAGCTGGTGCTCATCGCCATCCGGTGTGTCTCCATTCTTAAGTTTATCAAGCTCTCCCGTAACGAAATCCGAAACTGCAAGTACCTTTTCCACCAACTCCATATGCGGTACATCGTCTGGATGGGATTCTCTCAGGTAATAAAATACATCTTCCAATTTATGGGTAACTTTCGTGATGTTTTCATACATCAGTACTCCTGAGGAACCTTTGATGGTGTGCATGACACGGAAAATTTCATTGATATCGGAATCATCGAAGCAGTCTGCATCCTGTTTCTCTAGTATTATGCCTTCCAGTTTCTCTAAAAGCTGGCCGCTCTCATACAAAAACATGTCAAGCATACTTTCTGTATTAAATTCTTCTGCCATACTTCCTCCAATCTTAAGGATCTTATTTTACTCTGCCATCAAATAAGCCCAAGCTTACTTAATACCTTTTCAAACTTTTCCACATCTATTGGTTTCCCAGCATAGGCCTCACACCCAAGCTCGAACGCCATCTTTACATTGCGTTCATCATTCAGTGCCGTTGTCATAATGACCTTGACACCCTTGCTCCTAGGGATGCCTCTTTGCGCCTCAATATCTCTGATCGCCTTCAGTACCTGATAACCGTCCATAACCGGCATCATCACATCCAGACAGACCAGATCATATGGTTCATCATCCTCCAGCGCCATCAGAAAGGCATCTACCGCTTCCTCGCCGTCAACCATCACGTCACATTCTCCGTAGCGCGACAATTGCTTATCCATAAACTTACGGCTGGCGAAGTCATCCTCTGCCAATAAGATTCTCATACGCGTCCGCTCCTTTCTTCTATAATCTCTATTTGCTTAACAGGCTGTAAACCTTCCCTGCAATCGCCGAGAGTGTCATCTGGTATTGTACTGCTCCTATATCATAAGCCACCTTGGGCATACCATATACAACACAACTGGCCGCATCCTGGCCGATAGTCTTCGCACCGGCATTTTTCATTTCCAGCAGACCCTTGGCGCCATCGCCGCCCATGCCGGTAAGGATTACACCAATCGCATTTTTACCTGCTACCTTTGCCACGGAATTAAACAATACCTCTACCGATGGGCAGTGTCCATTCACTCTTTCCGTACCGTTACACTCTACCTGATAGGCGCCGGCCACTTTCACCAGACGCATATGCCTGTCACCAGGCGCTATCAATACCTGTCCCGGCAGGACACGGTCTCCTGTCTGGGCTTCCTTCACCGCCACTTCACACTGATTATTCAGACGTTCTGCATACATCTTTGTAAATCCGGGCGGCATATGCTGTACGATGACAACACCCGGAATGTCCCTCTTAAATCCTTTGACCACCTCAAAAATCGCTTCGGTACCTCCCGTGGAAGCCCCGATCGCCACGATACTGTCCTTATGCCCGACCACTGAAACATTGCTCGCCACAGTAACAGGATCCACCCGTTTAAGTCTCCCTACTTTAGCCGTGGAAGCAATCTTTACTTTGGTTGCCAGTTCCTGGGCAAGAAAATCATTTAACTGCGATCTATTCAAATTATTCGGTTTATTTACAAAGTCAACAGCGCCTGCCTCAAGCGCATCAAATACTTTATTATTCAAAGAACTGATCATAACCACCGGTAGCGGATACTGGGGCATCAGTTTCTTCAAAAATTCAATACCGCTCATTCTCGGAAGTTCCACATCCAATGTCATGACATCCGGTTTAAACTTTATGATGGCATCTCTCGCCGAATAAGCATCCTCAGCCTCTGCCACCACTTCAATATTAGGATCCGAATTAAGTCCCTGAACAAGCATGTTGCGGAACATAATGGAATCATCTACAACCAACACTCTTATCGGTCTCATATCCTGGTCTCCTATTTTCTATAGATTGACGGCTGAACATAATTAAATTTCATCATACGGCGGTCCAGCCTTTCCGTCAGTCCGATGAAGAGATAACCACCCGGCTCCATATGGTCATATATCCTCTGAATAAGCTGATATTTCGTATCATCCTGAAAATAAATCATCACATTCCGCAGGAAGACAATATGAAATTTCTTTTTAAAGGGAAGCGGATCCATCAGGTTAAACTGTCTGAAGATCACTTCCTTCTTTAAATCATCCTTCACCACAAACTCTTCCGGACCGATCTGCTTAAAATAATGACGTTTCCAATTCTCCGGAAGCGGATCGATATGTTCTTTCAAATATACGCCTTTCATCGCATGTTCCAGAACACGTTTGGAAATATCTGTTGCTAACAGTCTGGAATCCCACGACTTATGATCAATCCCCAGATAATCCTGAATGACCATGGCCAGCGTATAAGGTTCCTCACCCGTAGAGGATGCACCGCACCAAATCCGCAGATCTTTCGTACCCATAGCCTTCGATTTTGCCCATGGAAGCGCTACATTTTTCATAAACTCAAAATGTTCGCTTTCCCGCATAAAATATGTATGGTTGGTTGTTAGAATGTTGACTAAGTCAGTAGCTTCCGAACCTTTGGGGTTCTTCTCAACTTTCGCCATATACTCATCATAATTGGCATAACCGTTGCGCGCCAGATAATTTTCCAGCCGGCCGCCCACCAAAACTCTTTTCTGACTTAAATCAATACCATAATTTTTCTTTACATAAGTAACAATCCGTTGAAATTCGCTGTCGGTAATCACTTCTTCCGCCTCCCCAAATTACCACTTTTAATTAAAACACACTACGACACAAAAGTCAATTTGTTCTCATCTGTCTCCAAATCTTGTTAAAAACATTCACAACATCCGGATCGTAAAGAGTTCCTCCTTTCCCGTCAATCTGTCCTACACATTCCTCAACGCTTCCGGTGCCGGTTACCAAAGTCTCCGATACCAGATTGTCAAAATCATTGGCAAGCGCTACAATCCGTGCCTCCAAAGGTATCTCATCACCCGCAAGAGCCGGATACCCTGACCCGTCCCAATATGCGTGGTGACACTTCGCAATATTGACTGCCATGGATAAGAAATAACCGCCGGCCTGATCTCCGCAGAGTTCTTTCAAAATCTCTGCGCCTTCTTCGGAACAGGTCTTCGCATATTCCATGTCATGTCTGGTCAGAGGTTCTTTCTCCTCTTCCTTATCCGACATCATAAACCTGCCGATGTCATGGAGTCTGGCCGCAATACCAATGGCCTCCACAAACTGATCCGTAATCACATCCTCGTATGCCGGCAGGAATTGAAGCCCCTGTGCCAGAATACCGCAGTTATAACTCACATGATCTTGATGTCTGCCCATATCATCGTTTCTTCTCTTCATGATCTTGGCAAGCGCCATCAACGTATTTGCCTGCGAACTTTCTATTTGTTTTTCCTGATCTTCCACCAGATGATGCATCATCCGATTATAGTTGGCCATCTCCTGACGCATCCGATAACCGTTCAAGTGATTGCTCACCCGCATAAGAACTTCCACATTATCGAAAGGTTTGGGAATGTAATCTACCGCTCCCGCCTTAAAAGCCTCCTCTTTCTCCATACTGGTGTTAAGCACTGTGATGAAGATAAAAGGAATATCCCTAGTGGCCGGATCTCTCTTTAACATCTTGCAAAACTCCAAGCCGTCCACTTCCGGCATGGATAAGTCAGACAAGATCAACGAAGGCTTCGTCTGCCTGATCAGATCAAGTGCCTCCTGAACATTCAAGGCACTCATTGTTTCATATCCCTCATGAGTAAGCATATTTTCCAATATTGCCACATTCACACTGATGTCGTCCACGATCAGAATTATGGGAGTTTCCCGCTTCGCATATTCCGCTTCCATTCTTCTTCCTTTCCCTGTTTAGAATTCACCAACGCGTTCCGTAATAGCTGCTTTCAGTTTCTCATACATATCCATGCTCTTGTCATGATTGGATTTCCTGATAGCCATCTCCATGCGCAGCACCTGACGCTTGAGATCATCATCCCCCTGCTCCACCAGCGTCTTGACTGTGGAAGCAAGCATCTCCGCTTTATCCCAGGCGCCGAGTTCTATGGACAGTACCAGTTTATCCATACGCTTCCTTAATTCTTCTTTGTTTTCTGCCGCACCAAACTGCATAATCAGATCAGTGCCCTTACTGTCTTCCTGATTCACCTGTTCGGCCCAGTTCACATAGACCTGACTCTGTTTGTCATCAGACACCTGGTTCGTCTTTAATTTCACGGAGAAGGAGAAGGTACTGCCTCTGCCTTTCTCACTTTCCACATGAATATCCCCGTTCATGAGTTCCACCAGCTGTTTGGTGATCACAAGCCCAAGCCCTGTACCGCCAAAACGTCTGGTGATCGAAGCGTCCACCTGGCTAAAACTCTGAAAAAGTCTGTCCTGCTCCTTGGGTGAGATACCGATCCCGCTGTCCCTGACCATAAAGAACAGTTCCACCTCGTCATTCACCTGCCTGGTCTTGCCCACCATGACACTCACATAGCCCACGGTCGTAAACTTGATGGCATTAGATAAAAGATTGTTCAAAATCTGCGTCAACCGCAGTTCATCTCCAATCAGGAACTGCGGTATCTTCTCATCAACATCCACATTCAGATGGAGTTCTTTCTTGTTGACCACCGCACTGTGCGTAGCGATCACCTTATCCATCATTTTATAAAAATCAAATTCTTTCTCTTCTATGGCGAATTTACCCGATTCAAGCTTTGCAAAATCAAGCACATCATTGATGATGGCCGACATATTATCGCAGCAGCTTACAATAATATCCAGGGTTCTTTTCTGACTATCGTCCTGCACTTCCTCAAGAAGTTCCAGAACATGCCCCTTAATCCCATTGACGGGCGTCCGCAGTTCATGGGTGACATTCGCGGTAAACTGATTCTTAACGCGATTGTTCTCCCCTTCTTTTTCCTTTAGTTCCCGAATCCGCATATTCAGATTCTTCTGTGCGCTGATATCCTCCGCAAGGAGCATATAAACATCTGTCTCCTCCGCAGGCTGGATACGAACATTGACGGAGAAACAGGAATTGTTGCTCCGGTACATTGTCATCTCTTTGACGCCCTTCATACAATTTTTGACAAAGGTTAAAAACCCTTCGCCGGTATCGGGGAAATCTTGCCGAAATATCTGTGACATGCTGCATTTGGTCAATTTATCCTTATCAAATTCGAGCTTAGTCGCTGCTGTCCTGTTCCCGTAAAGGATATTTCCCTGCTCATTGAAGAGCAGAACCAACTCAATCGTCTCATCCGCAATTCGAGAATTTATCCATTCAAATTCCATTCTCTCCACCCCAAAACACTTTGATATTATTCTAGTACTAAATTCCCATTATTTCAAGCACTTACGACAGTTAGTTATCCGGGCATATTCTCTTTGATGATCGCAATGAACTGTTCGTACACCTTCTTGATCTCCTGCCACTCTTCTGCCGCACGCTCCGCATTCACCTCTTCAGGAGCTTTGTTGCGCAGTTCCTCCACCAATGTAGACACCCGATCAAATATGGGAGTAAGACCCAGGTTGCCCACCACGCCCTTTAAAGCATGGGCACATTCATAAGCCGCTACATAGGAGCCTTCTTCCAAATTCTTGCCCAGATTGACATAGTTCGGATCATTCGGAAACTTTCCTAAAAATTTCTGGTATATAGCTTCATTTCCCATAAACCGCTTGAGTGTGGTCTCCACATCCGCGCCACTTTCTACCAACTGGTTTTTAAATTTTTCTTCCATAGATTTACCCTCCTTTTAGAAAAAGACTGCAAAACAAAACCCCTCTGTTTTACAGTCCTCATCATCTGACTCACGTCACGTAAAATTAAACATATTTATGACTTCCACAATGTTAAAGAAGTCTTCTTTGGCTAACTTAAAGCACTCGATGACATCATCCGAAAACTGTCCACATTCCCCATCCAAAATCATTTTATATGCCTCGGCATTACTGTATGCGCTTTTGTATACTCTCTCGCTTACCA
Source organism: uncultured bacterium (assembly GCA_947243845.1). Classification (GTDB taxonomy): domain Bacteria; phylum Bacillota; class Clostridia; order Lachnospirales; family Lachnospiraceae; genus UBA3282. The sequence continues at coordinate 50,422 of CAMXIF010000016.1, read as the reverse complement.
GAGCCTCATATACATCGGCAATGGAAACAATCTGTGCACTGATTGGTATCTCATCACCCACCAGGTGATCCGGATATCCTTTCCCGTCACACCTCTCATGATGATAACGGCAGATATCATAGCAATACTGATAGAAATCATCCGTATAAGATGTCCGGAAAGACTCTAAGATCTCACAGCCGATCGTGGTGTGTGTCTTCATAATCTCAAACTCTTCCGGTGTCAGTCTGCCCGGCTTAAGCAAAATAGAATCCGGAATGCCGATCTTACCGATATCGTGCAGCGCGGAAGCCCTGGCAATCTGGTCAATCTGCAGCGGCGTAAGGTTGTACTTCGGGAAATACTTCGCAAGATATTTAAGCAGGATCCTAGTCAGGTATTTGATGCGCTTGACATGATCACCTGTCTCCACGCTTCTGAACTCCACCACGGAACCGAGCGCGTCAATCAAGAACTCGTTGTTCTCACGCAGCGTCTTCTCCTGCTCGCGGATAGTAATCTCCTGCTCCTTAAGTTTAATCTCCATATTACGCTGACTCTGATAGAGCGCAATAATATTGTTGGCACGTCTCTTGACGATGCTGGGCTCAAAAGGTTTGTGCATCACATCGGCAATACCATACTCATATGCCTTTTCTTCACTCTCCTGAGGCGTCTGGCTGGTAATCAAAATAACCGGTATCTTCTCTAACAGTTCATGTTCTCTCATGTAATCAAGCACACCGAAACCATTCATGACCGGCATGATGACATCAAGCAGAATCAATACAAGATCCCTGCTGCTCTCGATCGCCTTGATCGCTTCTTCGCCGTTGGGCGCTTCAATTATGTCATAATCAGCATCAAACATCATGCTGAGTATCGTCCTGTTTATCTCTTCGTCATCCACGATCAACAACTGTTGCTTTTCTTCACTCATACGCCTTGTCTGATCCCATCTTCCCGTCCAAAGATGAGGGGATCATTTCCCTCCTTTTTCTGAATTTGAATACCTATGTATGACTCGACAATTTCTAGTAAATTATACTATTCTTTGAAAGACCTGTCAATGACGGTTTTCGAGATACAGGGCATATCTGTATTATCAAAAATCAGTCCCTGCACACAGCTTCAATCTCTTTCCTGATGCCGCAGAAAAGTCTGGCCAGATTCGGATCAAAATGACTGCCGGAAGACTCTTCAATAATCTGAAATGCCATCTCCACAGACATGGCTTCTTTATAGCATCGTTTGGATATCAGGGCATCAAACACATCCGCTATCGCCATAATCCTCGCACAGATAGGAATCTCATCTTCCTTAAGGCCCGCAGGATATCCACTGCCGTCCCATTTCTCATGGTGTCCCTGCGCAATCTGTACAGCGATATCCACATACTCCTTCTCCTCGATACCACTCATGACCTCCGTCACAATACGACCGCCGGCCGTGGTATGTTCTTTGATGGATTCAAATTCTTCCGCAGTGAGTCGGCCGGGTTTGCGCAAGATCACATCCGAAACCACGATCTTGCCGATATCGTGCATCGGCGCCGCCTTAACCAGAAGTTCCACATACTCGTCAGTAAGAATATCCCGGCAGTACCCCGCCTGCTGTGCCGCGCCTGCCAGAAGTTCCACATATTTGCTCGTCCGTTTCACATGTTGCCCTGTGTCCTCATCCCTGCTCTCAATCAGGTTCGCCATGCCTATGATCGTATTCTCCTGCAGCGACAGCATCCTGTTTTTGTGTTCCACCAGCGCCTGGGATTTCCGCTCGTTCTCTTCCTCCAGCAGATTCTTATACTTCTCCAGCCTTGATGTGATATTCACGCACAGGAATATGCACACCGCCAATGTCAGGCAGATACACACCATACAGATCTTCTCGCACAGCCTGGCTATCACGATGCTGTGTTCCATCCTGCCCCTGGCCACTTCCATCTCTTTGGCAACATAACCGTCCATACTGTCAATATCATCGGTAATCCGATTGATAAAGTCGATCAGATAGGATGTAATATAGTATCTGGCCGTTTCAATGTTGCCGTCACGGCTCATCTGTATCGTTCTCTCTACATTGTTAAAATAACTGACAGAATTGGAATACACTGTGTGAAACAACTGTTCCTTTTCATCTCCCGTCATGCGTTCACTCATCTCATCCAGTTTTGCCGTAATCTCTTCCTTCAGCTGTGCCGCTTCTTCTTCGCAGGAATCCATAGCCTCCGGGGACTCTGACAACGAATGCCAGGAAACAAGCATATAATGTCTGCTCATCATTCGGGAGAAATCGGACATATCAAGTCTGTCCTGCACTCCGGTCTCTATATTATATTTGTAGTTATTTGTGATTTCATTGAGATTGTACCGCATGACAACCATACCTGCGATACATACGATACTTGCAAAAAGATTCAGCACAAACATCTGAAACGGAATCCGTCTGACCAGCTTCATATTAAGTCTCCCCTTTACGTCTCACCTGCACACTCTGCCGTCATTAATCCGGGGTTGCCGTTATCCCCTCTACCATATCATCAAGCAGCTTCTGCAGATCCTGCCCGTCAGGATTGCCTCCTGCCATTGTGATTCCAAATACCGTGGAAGGATTCCAATAGGTATCCGCTACCCGCTGGGCATAGGCATAGTGGGACTGTTCCACAAGCGCCGCCACCACCGGGGAAGCCTGCACAGTCTCGTCAGCAGCCGCATTAACATTAGACGGACAATCCCCTGTCATCTCAAACCGTTTCCTCTGCATCGTCTCATCGGAAAGCCGTCTGGCCAGTCTCATTGCCCACTCGCGGTTATCGGAATTGGGATTCACTCCAACCAGCTTATACCCTGAAAAACTGCACATCTGCACGCTGTCGCCTGCAAGTGTATAGCAGGGCAGTTTGGCCGCTGCGAACCCGTCTCCCCATTCCTTCTTAATGACTTCCGCATTCCATGCTCCATTGACGCCCGCAATAATATCTCCACTCTTCACGCCATCTATAAATCCCTGGTCATCACAATTTATAAAACCATCATGACCTGCGACTGCAAGCATCGCCTCCGCCACATCCACCCCGGTATACGGTGTGTCCACAGCGTTCCAATTACAGAAATTGGTAATACCGTCCTCTTTCAGTCCAAGTTCCAGGCCGGCGCCTTTAAAGAATGAATAGGTATACCACCCGCTGGAATAGTCGATCGCCATTTTCTTCCCATTCTCGGCGGACACCTCCAGCATCCTGTCAAGGCTCTTCACATCTTCCGTTGTAAAATAATCGGAATTGTAATATAGAAAGTACCCATTGCCGGACGTGAAGGGATAGGCATAAAGTTTATCCTCATACATGGCCGCCTGACAGGCACCATTATCCCTGCCGCCATTTTCCGCAATCACCTGTTGCGCATCCTCTGTAATCTCACTGACTGTTCCCGCCTGCAACAGCGTCTCAAACTGATCGTCTGCAAACACATAGACATCCGCAGCCGCCTCCGGATTTGCACGCACAGTCTCTCTGATTGTCACCACATTCTCTATGCTGACCGTTATCTGAAAAAGCGCTTCATCGGCATACTCCTTCTGAAACGCTTCTATCGTCTGATCCAGCAGTTCCCTCTCCTCTTCCTCGCTCCACCAGACGGAAAGTTTTACTTCCGGAACTGATTTACTATCTACATCTGAACACCCCGTCAATCCAAACGCAGCCATTATCATAAACGCTGCTCCGACAATCTTTCTTCCAGCCCTGTGCATCATTTTCCCTCTTCATATAATACTCTCAGCGTAATTTGTCAAACACGACACACTCTAACACTCAGAAATTTTAGATATGTAACAAATATGTGACAACATATATTAAAAAATAACAAATACATCATCATACACCATGATGCAAATTACAATGTTTGCATCATAAACAGCAAATTTACAGCGCAAACAGCACATTGAAATCTATTCTGGGTCAACTGCGGCCGATTGCAATCCGAGGTTCCCGTTTTGTAAACGACTTTCACATTATGTAAGATCCCTTCATGTAATGCCTGTAAGCCTCCCTGACTGCCTCCGCTCTATAACGGCTCATCAGAACCTGTGTCCGGTCATCCAGGGTGACCCGCCTGCTCTCAATAGCATAGATATACCTGCAGTTTACCAGATAACTCTTGTGCGTCCGCACAAAGCCAAAAGCCTCGAGCTGCTTTTCCAGATTCGTCAGACTGCCGTAACACTTCAGATCATCCCCTGCATTCACACGCACATGCAGCCAGTGACCATAGATTTCTATATACATAATATCATCGGCGTCCATAAATACGGTGCCCATGTTTGTCCGAAACGAGACTTTGCTGCCTGCACTGCGCCTCAACACAGCCCTGCCCAATTCCTCCACCGCTTCCGGCAGTTCCTCCGACAGGCGGGATTTTCTTAAGAAACGAAAGGGCTGGAATTTAATCGCATCATACACAAGTTCCTCATGCTCTGTCACAAAGATCAAAAACAGTTCTTTCCGGCGCCTTAACTTCTGAGCAATGGTAAAACCGTCCATACCAGCCATGCCAATGGCAAGAAAGAGAGCGTCACATTCCGGCTGATCGGCTAGAAAGGCTGCGCCATCATGCCAGACGGAAACCATAAGAGGACCATTCGAGACATCATACAATGTCTCGATGGCCCCCTTTAATGTTTCTGCAAAATTTATATCATCGTCACAAACAGCTATCCGCATCCTGTTTCCTCGCAAAGCCCTTTTTCCTATCTGGAAGGTATCAGCCCGATAATCCGCCCCGCAAACTCATTAAAGTTCTGTGTCTGCAAGATCACATTTCCAGGCCCCGTCAGCTTCGTCAAAAACAGTCCCTCGCCGCCCAAAAAGATATTCTTCAAACCTTTGACCGTCTCTATCTCATAGCGCACACTTCTCTCAAAAGCTACCACATTCCCCGTATCGACCTTGATCACTTCACCCGGCGCCAGATTCTTAATCACCTTATTCCCGTCAATTTCCAGAAAAACCATACCGGTGCCGCTGATATCCTGTAAAATAAAACCTTCGCCGCCAAATAGACCTGCGGAGAGTTTTTTCGTTAAAGTCACACTCAGATTCACCGTCTCCTGCGCACATAAAAAAGCGCCTTTCTGACAGATCAGTCCGCCGGTCTGCCCCACATCAACAGGGAGCACCTCCCCGGCAACCGTGGAGGCAAAAGCCACCATACTGCCCGCACGTTCTGCCCTGTAAGTAGCCATAAACAGGGATTCTCCCGAAAACATCCTGCCAATACTCTTGCCCAGGCCGCCTCTCATATTAGAATCCATAGTAATGCCATCTGACATCCATGCCATACCGCCTGACTGGGTGTACATGGATTCTCCCGGTGCATCAAAAACAACCTCCACCGCCGGCATGGTGTCGCCAATAATCTGATACCGCATATTCCGTTCCTCCTTTGTCACACATACATCTGCCTATTAGATTCTCTCACATTCCGTTATCCTTGGCAAGATTATATTCTATAAGCGCATACCACCCTGGCAGGATGGCACCACCAACCAACTCGGACGCATGGACATAAAGGGAGCAACTGATCCCCGCCGGACTTGAACCGTGCATCTCAGCCTTGAAAGGGCTGTGTCCTGACCTTTAGACCAGGGGACCATACTACAATAATGTCATCTACGGTAACTCCCAGTACCGCAGCAAGTGCTACCAGATTATCAACAGCAGGCATTGCAGTCCCGTGCTGCCATTTGTAAATGGCCTGGGGCGTTGCAAATCCAAAGATATCCTGCAGGTCTTTCACTGTCAGACCAGCTGCCTTTCGCAGTGTTACAATCCTCTTTCCGGTAGCTGCCATATCAATGGCAGGTAAAGTAAACATTTTTTCCTCCGTTTCCGGCTTCGGAGGCGCTATATTCTCCATGTGTTATAAGCTTGCGTGCGAGCACGCAGCAGTTATATACTACCGGTGCTCTGCACTACTCAGAAGCCTTAAAATTATAAACAGGTTTCATCACATCGATGATATCCACTGACTCCCTGATCACATCAATAATATCTGCCAGGGATTTGTATGCCATTGGCGCTTCATCCAATGTGTTCTCATTCACAGAGGTCGTGTAGACGCCCTCCATTGTTTTCTTATATTCCTCCAGACTGAGGCTCTTTTTAGCCTTTGTTCTGGACATCAGTCTTCCTGCCCCATGAGGCGCAGAATAATTCCATTCCGGATTCCCCTTCCCGACTGCGAGTACGCTTCCATCCCTCATATTAATTGGAATCAGCACTTTTTCTCCACTGTGGGCTGCTATCGCGCCCTTTCTCAAAATCATTTCATCTGTATCAATATAATTATGAATGGTATGAAAGGCCTCGCCGCTGGTCATCCTGGTTTTCTCCAAAATAATCTCAGCCATCTTCTCGCGGCTTCTTCTTGCAAATGCCTGACAGATTTCAACATCATGAAGATACTCCTCCAGATACCTGCCGGACAGATAGCAAAGGTCTTCCGGCATGCTGGTCTCACTCTCATAAACCTGCCAATGGAGCTGCTTTAACGCCTCCTGTATTTCATTCTTACGTCCCTGCTCCTTGTAGGTTCTGATAATCTCATCACGTTTTTCAAGATACTCTCCAAAGCCCCGATTCAGGTTGATCGCCAGTCTCTGATAGTATTCGGCAACCTGCTTGCCCAGGTTTCTGGAACCGGAATGAATGACCAGATACTTTGTACCATCAGCGGCTTCATCAATTTCTATAAAATGATTGCCGCCGCCCAGGGTGCCAAGCGACCTTTCCAGCCTTTTGGCATCCTTAAGTTCCCTATAACATGCCAATTTAGTCAGATCAAAACGTTCCTGCCGCCCTTCCCAGACATTCATCCCTGACGGGATAAAGTGCGCTGTCTCATCCACTTTTACAAAATCGATATCCACTTTGCCCAAATTCACCGTATACATGCCGCAGCCGATATCCACCCCGACCACATTGGGAACAGCCTTATCAGTGATCGTCATAGTGGTTCCAATGGTACAGCCCTTGCCGGAATGCACATCCGGCATGATCCTGATCTTAGATCCCTGTGTCATCGGGTAATCACACATGCGCCTGATCTGTGCTATCGCCTCATCCTCTACCACCTTTGCGTAGCACAGCGCAGTATTTATCTTTCCTTTAATCTCTAATGCCTCCATGTTTTTCACCCCTTCCATGAAATAAAACCTTGTATGCTCTTTAAATAATTTGCACTGCTGTAATTTTCCATACAAAAAACCGCCTACCATGTGTCTCCCTACAAGATAAGCGGTTCCAAAATCCATGTATCCAGTTGTCTGCCCCTATCCCTGATCACGACAGGCCGACATCCTTCCCTACAGCTTTTTGTACAAGTCTTATCTTATCTGAGCACACCAAATCCAAGCCCCTTTCGTTTCGACTGAGGGACGCATTCTTCTGGTTTTCCAAATAAAAACTACTTTTACGAATCGCTGTAAACATCTTTGTTCCTTTCCCAGATTCCTCTTTTGAATCCGCTTTTCTTTTTCTATATCGTACTGTATCACAAAAATCTTTAGCTGTCATTATACTTGTGGTATAAATAAAATATTTAAATATGGGCACATTTATGCCGGCGCTCACTTTTGAATCCCGTTTTGGCGAAGCCACTCCTCACCCATATTCACTACCAGAAAATCCCATACTGCGTCATATCTGTTCTCAAAAAATGTCGTCAGCCTTTCCAGATAATCATCAAAATCCTCCGCCTCCACCGCCGGGTAAAACCGCCTGTTGCTCTCTGCAAGCGGCGCTGCCATCGTCTTTTTATAATCCTCCAAAAACTGGCCGCAGTTATTTGCATTTAAAACCTCTTTCCCAATATATAAGATCCTTTCCGCAAACTGCCGCCGAAACTCCTCATTCTGATAGAGAGAAAAGAACATCTCATCATCACACAGCACTTCCAGAAGAGAATCATATTCGACTGAGTCCATTCCCCCGGAATTTACATCAAACAACATCCACCGCCATCTGCCGTCCCCAAACTCAGAACCTTCGTCCTCTCTCGTCTTCCAAAGCGCATAATTCGCGCTTGGCCAGTCCTCATGCCGCTGTATATAAATCTGCATAGCATAATAATCGATAAAGCTGTCTATATCTATCATCTGACCAGCCGCCTCATAGTTGCCGGATAAAGACATATCCTCCTCAGCGATAAACCGCTTCATCTCCAGATATTCCTCATAATCCTCGTATTCCCCTTCTTTCAGCACGCCGGACTTGATCAGGATCACATCTTTCTTCTTAACACCATAATGATCGCTGATAAAAGCGTCATCATATTCTTCCGACAGATAATAGATTCCCCAGTATTCTCCATTCAAAAACAGGGCGCAGGGCATGAAACGCATGGTGGCGAAGTTCAGATTTTCCGTCAGCTTATGGATCATCGGGTCTTTGACCTTGCAATAATAATCATTTCCGCCGCCATAAAAGACAATCCTGTGCGGAAGCTGACCTTTATGAAAAAGTTCCACCTGAAATTTATTGCCGCCGCCATACTGGTCCCTCGCATAACAGCGGATACTTTTCTGCGCCAGCCCTCTGCTTACCCCTCCCTTGATCCGGATCCCGCATTCCTGTTCCAAAATCTGTCTTTGCCGGCTGTCAAATATGGTAATCGCAGCTTCCCGCTCCCAGTCTGTTCCTCTTTTGGTATAATTAGAACCCTCGTTAGAACCTTTCACATAAATTCCCTTCTCCGTATCAAACAGATTATCGGGATCCGTTACAATAGAAGCCGTGTATATTTCTTCATAACCGCTTTTATCCTGAAAACCCACAAAATATATGCCGGTAATGGAATCAAGGCAGTTCCCCTCTTCGTCAAATATCGATGCACGCACAATATTGCACTTATCGATTTTATAGTCAGGCGCCTTATATGCCGTTGCGCTGATCAAATCCGCAACACCCACATCTGTTCTGGCGGCATATCTGTTTTCGTTATCCGTTGCATCGTCTATCAATATAGGGGTATTCTTGTCATAAAGACAATCTTCCTGTGTTGGTTCACTGCCATCCAGCGTATAGTAAATATTCCTTTTCAATAAGCGGCTCCCTCCACGAATCTCAAGGGTAAAGGCCTCCTCATAATACCCGGAACCCAGCGAAAAATAAATATGACCGTCAGACGACAGCCATACAATAACAGCCAAAATCAGTGACAAAATAATGATTGCCGAAATATCATATATTTTTCCAAAACGCCTTTTCATGAACTCTCCTCGTTTACAGAATCTGGTTCCCTTTTTTCTTTTTACATCTTATGCTATCTTCCCCATAAAAGCAAGCCTTTACAAGCACAAAACCGCCTGCCATGTACCATCATACAAGACAGGCGGTTCTAAGATTCCTATATGCAGTCTTCTTACGCTTCCTTCTCCATCGCTTCCGCCACAGAAGCCTCGCAGCTTCTCATGGCCTGAATGGTCTTATCAAACAAATCGTCCAGTTCCCAGCCGAGCATTTCTGCTCCTTGTGAGATAATATCCCTGGAGCACCCTGCTGCAAACTTCTTGTCCTTGAATTTCTTCTTTAAACTCTTAACTTCCATATCCATGGTGCTCTTGGAAGGACGCATCAGAGCACAGGACCAGATCAGGCCGGTCAGTTCATCGGCTGCAAAAAGCACCTTTTCCATCTCCAATTTCGGTTCTTCCTCACTGCAGATGCCATAACCATGGGAACAGATAGCATAGATCATATCCTCTCCCACCCCTGCTTCCCGCAGCATTTCCGGGGCTTTCTTGCAGTGCTCTTCCGGATATAATTCGAAGTCAATGTCATGTAAAAGTCCGGTAATCGCCCAGAATTCTTCCTCCTGTGCATATCCTAATGCTTTCGCATACCAGCGCATCACGCCTTCTACCGTCAGGGCATGTTGAATATGGAAAGGTTCTTTGTTATATTTTTTTAACAGTTCTAACGCCTGCTCCCGTGTCAGGCAGCTCTTTTTGGCTTCGGAAGCGGACTGTTTGTCCACATGCTTTGTGTGGTCGGATGACTTCTTTTCCAGACTCTTCATGGTCGGGAATAATAAAACATCGCGAATCGCAGGCGAATTGGTGAGCAGCATCACCAGTCTGTCGATGCCATAACCGATACCACCGGTAGGCGGCATACCAATCTCCAGCGCATTCATAAAATCCTCATCCGTAGTATTGGCTTCCTCATCACCAGCCGCAAGCGCCGCTTCCTGGGCCTTAAAACGTTCTCTCTGGTCAATGGGATCGTTCAGCTCCGAATAAGCATTGCACATTTCCCTTGCGGTGATAAAAAGTTCAAACCGCTCCACATATTCCGGCTTGTCCGGCTTTCTCTTGGTGAGCGGGGATATCTCCACCGGATGATCCATCACAAAAGTAGGCTGTACCAGGTGTTCTTCCACAAACTCCTCGAAGAAAAGATTGATAATATCTCCCTTCGTATGTCTGTCCTCATAGTGGACTCCCTTTTCATCCGCCAGCTTCTTAGCCGCTGCGGTATCAGGTACTGTCTCGAAATCAATCCCCGTATATTTCTTCACTGCCTCCACCATGGTGATCCGTTCGAAAGGACTGCCCAGGTCAATCTCCACGTCCCCGTAAGGGATGGTGGTAGTGCCGCAGACTTCCTTCGCCACATGGCGGAACATGTTTTCTGTCAAATCCATCATGCCATTGTAATCTGTGTATGCCTGATACAGTTCCATCAGGGTAAATTCCGGGTTATGTCTGGTATCCAGGCCTTCATTTCTAAATACGCGGCCAATCTCATAGACACGCTCCATACCGCCCACAATCAGTCTTTTCAGATATAACTCCAGAGAAATGCGCAGTTTGACATCCTCATCCAGCGCATTGTAATGCGTCTCGAATGGTTTGGCTGCCGCGCCGCCCGCATTGGATACAAGCATCGGCGTTTCCACCTCCAAGAATCCCTGCGCATCCAGATATCTTCTGATGGAGCTGATAATCTTTGACCGCATGACAAAGGTCTTCTTGACTTCCTCATTCATGATCAAATCCGTATATCTCTGACGGTAACGGATATCTGTATTCACCAGGCCATGATATTTTTCCGGCAGAATCTGCAAACTTTTTGACAGTAGTGTCACTTTCTGCGCATGGACAGATATCTCTCCCGTCTTGGTCTTAAACACCTCGCCCTCGATACCTACAATATCACCCACGTCATATTTCTTAAAATCGGCGTATGACTCTTCTCCGATACTGTCTCTCGCCACATAACACTGGATATCGCCCTGTAAATCCTGTACATTACAAAAGGACGCTTTACCCATGATACGCTTACTCATCACCCGTCCTGCAATAGATGTCTTAGCGCCTTCCAGTGCATCGAACTGATCTTTAATCTCCTGGCTGTGATGGGTCACATCGTATCTGGTAATCTGGAAAGGATCCCTGCCTGCCTCCTGCAAAGCCGCAAGTTTCTCTCTCCTGACCTTTAACAACTGGTTAATATCCTGCTCCTGATTTGCGTTTTGCTGATTCTGTGTCTTCGCCATACTGCTGTTCATCCTCCATCTGTAATCCCGCCAAATATATCTAGTTGGATCTCTGAATCTCCAATACCTTATACTGAATCGTACCTGCCTGTGTCTCTACTTCCACAGTATCACCAACTTTAGAGCCAATCAGGGCTTTGCCCACAGGGGACTCATTAGAAATCTTACCCTTTAAACTGTTAGCCTCGGTACTTCCCACAATCTTATATTCCAATTCTTCTTTAAACTCAACATCCAATATTTTAACCTGGCAGCCAATGTTGATCTTGTCAAGATCTACCTCGTCCTCCACCACGACTTCTGCGTTCTTTAAAATCTTCTCCAGTTCCTCGATCCGGGCTTCGATATCACGCTGCTCGTCCTTGGCTGCATCATACTCAGCATTCTCAGACAAATCGCCCTGTTCCCTGGCCTCCTTGATCTTCTGCGCCACTTCCTGACGCTTTACTACTTTCAGGTTGTGCAGTTCCTCTTCGTATTTCTGCAATCCTTCATACGTTAAGATATTTTTTTTGTCCTGCATGGTAAATCTCCCTCTTTCTCTATTTATTCCTATTATTCTCTTATCCCGCAGACTGCGGATATGACCGGTAAACTGCACGGATAAGGAACTGTATACTGTTTTCGTCTCAATGAACTAGTCTATCATAACTATTTTTTACCATAGTGTCAAGATAGTTAAGCGGTGAAACGTAAAGAATCTGCCCACTTCTTCTGGCATACATCTGCTCCTTATGCGAAGAAGATGTCATATCGATATACACACATGCTTTGGCAGACTTATTGCAAATATAGGAAGCACTGCTGCCATAATCCAGAATGACACCGGCCTGCTTTCGTCCACTTTCATGTCCCTGTCTGGTCTTCTCCTGATAGGGTATCAGCTGCGGCACAAGACCGTACTCATAATAATACCGTTCCAGATGATAGGATAGCTCTTCCCCAATGTCTGCCTCCTCCATCTCTATATAATAGAAGACAAGCACATTTACACGGTCAAGATACGGTTCCAAAAGCCGCCAGGTCATTTCCATCTGCCACTCGGTATCCTGCGGCGCTCCTAAAAGCACCGCCGCCTGTCCCTGTTCCCGCAGGCAAAAGGCGCCATAGTCTGCCAAAAGATTTATAAGCAGCACTTCCAGAGTCTCCCGGCAAGTCTCCCATCGCTCCCTGTATATTTCTGACAGATATGTCATAACTTGCGGATGCAGATATACATCGGCCATTCCGGATGTACGGTGCAGCACACTCTCCATGCACTCCGATAGTGCCTCCGGCTTCCAGATCTTTCTTTTATAGGAAAAAGGCGGTACCGGACAGTCCACTAAAGTGATCGGATTCTTCCCATCTGCCGCCGTCAATCTCTGCTGCGGCAGAATCCTCTCCTGCAACGAAGCATCCTGCCACCAGTGCCTTTTGGCGGCGCAATCCTGGTGCGGCGGCTGCATCATGGGATGGTAATATACGATTGTCTCCGCTTCCATATCCACTGCTCCCGGCCATTTCTGAGATAGTATATGCGGTAAGACTCACATGGATTCCACCAATTGTTCTAACTGTGCAAAACTCTCTGTAAGATTTACACTCTGTCTGAGTCTTGCGGAATTGGGCATGCCTGCCGTATACCAGGACACATGCTTGCGCATCTCCCGGACGCCGGTATATTCTCCTTTCGCAGTAAACTGCAGCCTCGCATGCCGCAGTATCATGGCTTTGCGCTCCTCGCTGCCGGGTCCCGAAAGGATTGTGCCATCCTGCAGGTAAGCGGCAATCTGCCGAAACAGCCAGGGATTGCCTCTGGCCGCCCGCCCGATCATCACCGCTGCACAACCGGTCTGCTCCAGCATCCTGCGTGCACTTGCGCCATCCGTCACATCCCCGTTCCCGATCACTGGAATGGATACCGCTTCCACAACCTGCCGTATGATGTCCCAATCCGCCTCTCCGGTATAATACTGCTCTCTGGTCCTGCCATGTACCGCCACCGCAGCGGCACCGGCAGCCTCTGCAATCCTGGCCATCTCTACTGCATTGACATGAACTTCATCGAATCCTTTGCGGATTTTTACTGTCACCGGTTTGCGGATGGCTTTCACCGTGGCTGCAATAATCTCTCCGGCAAGTTTTGGCTCCCGCATCAGGGCTGATCCTTCCCCGTTATTCACCACTTTCGGCACAGGACAGCCCATGTTGATATCTAACACCTGAAAAGGTCTCTCCGCGATCCGTTTCGCCATCTCGCTGACAATCTTCGGATCCGAACCAAACAACTGCAGAGAAGTCGGCCCTTCATCGGGGTGGATTTCCAACAGGCTCTCGGTATTTTTATTGCCATACCAGATGGCTTTGGCGCTCACCATCTCCATACAGGTAAGTCCTGCCCCCTGCTCGCTGCACAGCAAACGAAATGGCAGGTCAGTCACCCCTGCCATAGGCGCCAGTATAATATTGTTCGCAAGCTTAACACTGCCGATCGTAAGCGGCTGTAACAAATTTGCCATACTATAATCTACCCGTTATTATCTATCTGTCTGAATACTATCAAACTGTAATACCCTGCGCACTGATACTCTTCAGATGTCCTCTTCCAGTTTCTCGTGCAAAATAAATACCCGATAATACAATTGCAAAGATTCAAACATCTCCTGTCTGTTTCTGCGAATCTCGCCCACCAGCAGACCGCTGCTGATCTCATCGTAGAGCAGGTCGTTCTCCTCGGCATCCGTCTCCAGACAGATACTGCCGTCCTCCTCAAAGACAATGGTGAAGATACCGCCCACTTCCTCTGTAAAAAGCACACAAATCACATGCAGTTCATCCTGGATGGACTGCGGAATCCCCTTAAATTTCTCATTAAAATAATATTTCTGCTCATAGGCATTGGCGCCACAGAGCACAATCCTTGTATCCTCCATAGTTATCCCACTCTGTCCTGTCTATCCGCACTATACATATCCGTATAGTCCTCTCACCGACACTTCTCCGGCATACACCAGTATCTGCTCTCCATTTTCCCGTTCCACGATCAGTTCCCCGGTCTTAGTGATGCCCTTGGAAATACCGGTATATTCTCCCGCCGGATCCAAAATCAGTACTTGGGCATCCATATTGATCAAATGTGCCTGATAGGCTTCCTGCAGACCGGATAAATCCTCTGTCTCGGCAAAACAATCATAGTTCTCCTCAAATCGGGCCAGAATCCTCTCCAAAAGCCCGGCCCTGTCAATCTGCTTTCCGGATTCTATCTTAAGGGATGTGGCCGTTTCACGGATTTCCTGCGGGAAATCCTCCGGGCTGTCATGATTTGTATTGACACCCACCCCTGCCACCACGAACTGGATCTCATCCATTTCCGGCGTCATGCTCATCTCCGTCAGGATACCGCAGACCTTCTTCTTATGCACTACAATGTCATTCGGCCATTTAATCTGCGCCTGCAGCCCCGTAACTTCCTCAATGGCCTGCGCCACACTAAGCGCCGTCACCAGGGTGATCATAGAGGCCTTATCCGGTGCAAATGCCGGCCTGACCACTATGGTAAAGTAAATGGATGTCCCGGCAGGAGACGCCCAGGATCTTCCCCGCCGCCCCCGGCCCGCAGTCTGTCTGTCCGCCACCACAATGGTTCCGTGAGGCTCGCCTTCCTCCGCAAAACGTTTGGCATCCGGGTTGGTAGAACCCGTAGATGCATAAAAGTGCAGGTTCCGCCCGGCCCATTCGGTTCGCAGCCTGCTGGCAATCTCACTGGCCGAAAAAGCATCCGCCGGACTCTCCACCAGTCGATACCCTTTGTGGGATACGGACTCAATTTGATAGCCCTCTTCCTTCAACTGGTTGATCACCTTCCAGACTGCTGTCCGGGAAACGCCGAAGTGGTCACACAGCTGCTGCCCCGATACATAGTCCTCATTGTTTCTAAGCCATGTCAAAATATCTGATTTGTCTGTTTTCATTGCTGTAACAATATCCTTATCAAAACTCACCACTGTCCTAATCCAGTTTATATTCGCCCAGTGTCACCGCCATCACAGCCTTGATGGTATGCATGCGGTTTTCCGCCTCATCAAATACAATGGATTGTGGCGACTCAAAGACCTCATCCGTTACTTCCAATTCTTTCAGGCCGTACTTTTCACCAATCTCTTTTCCGATGTCAGTATTGTGATCATGATATGCCGGCAGACAATGCATAAAGACAGCGTCCTTTCCTGCAAGTTCCATCACATAGCTGTTGACCTGATAAGGCATAAGTTCATGAAGCCTTTCTTCCCAGACCTGCTCCGGTTCTCCCATGGATACCCATACATCCGTGTAGATCACATCGGCGCCTGCCGCTCCCGTCTCCACATCTTCTGTCAGCCGGATACTGCCGCCGGTCTGCGATGCAATTTCCTGACAGGTTCTGACCAGGTCTTCTTCCGGAAAATATTTGCTGCTGGTACAGGCAGTGAAGTCCATGCCCATCTTGGCGCAGGCCACCATCAGCGAGTTGCCCATGTTGTATCTGGCATCTCCCATATAAGTCAGTTTAATGCCTTTCAGGTGTCCGAAATGTTCTCTGATGGTCAGAAAATCCGCCAGCATCTGGGTGGGATGAAACTCATTGGTCAATCCGTTCCACACAGGCACCCCTGCATATTTCGCCAGTTCTTCCACAATATCCTGCCCGAAACCACGGTACTCAATTCCCTCAAACATACGCCCCAGCACCCTGGCCGTATCTGCAATGCTCTCTTTCTTGCCAATCTGAGAACTTTTGGGATCCAGATAAGTAGTGCCCATACCCAGATCATGTGCCGCCACTTCGAAAGAACAGCGGGTTCTGGTACTGGTCTTCTCAAAAATCAGAGCCACATTCTTACCCCGGTGGATATCCATCAAAATACCCTTTTTCTTCTTCTCCTTCAAATCTGCGGCCACATCCAGCATGTAAGCAATCTCTGCCGGCGTAAAATCCAATAATTTTAAAAAGTTACGTCCTGCCAAGTTCATCTTTTTCATTCCTTTCCCCTATTCACATATGATACACCAAACAGGACGGTCTACAGAACCGTCCTGCTGCTTTATATAATTTAAATATTATTCAGTTACCTTGCGAAGAAATTTACCTTTTCTATTTTAATATCTCCCTCGCAGAAGCTGCCAGCCCGGCAAGTCCCTGAATCTCCGAAGGAATAATGATTTTGGTTGCCTGACCGTCCGCAGCCTTCTCAAAAGCTTCCAGACTCTTAATCTTCAATACAGCCTCATCCGCACCTGCTTCACGAATCATCCGAATACCGTCTGCCGTAGCCTTCTGCACTTTAAGGATTGCCTCCGCTTCACCTTCTGCCTCGCGGATCATCTTCTCTTTCTGAGCCTCTGCACGCAGAATCGCGGACTGTTTCTCAGCCTCAGCCTCCAGGATTGCAGACTCTTTCTGACCTTCTGCTACCAGGACAGTGGACTTCTTCTCACCTTCTGCACGCAGGATTGCTTCACGCCGTTCACGTTCCGCCTTCATCTGTTTCTCCATCGCATCCTGAATAGCCGCCGGAGGAATGATATTCTTAAGTTCCACACGGTTTACCTTGATACCCCAGGGATCCGTAGCAATATCGAGAGATGCACGCATCTTGGTATTGATGACCTCTCTGGAGGTCAAGGTCTGATCCAGTTCCATTTCACCGATGATATTACGAAGGGTGGTCGCTGTCAGATTCTCAATTGCCATAATGGGATTTTCCACACCATATGCAAAAAGCTTGGGATCTGTAATCTGGAAAAATACCACCGTATCAATACGCATTGTAACATTATCTTTGGTAATCACGGGCTGAGGTGCGAAATCCACCACCTGCTCCTTTAAAACGACCCTCTTGGCCACTTTATCAATAAAGGGAACCTTCAAATGCAGTCCCACAGACCAAGTCTGCTGGTATGCCCCCAATCTCTCCACAACATATGCATGTGCTTGGGGAACGATCTTGATGCAGGATAACAGCACCATGACAATCAGGATCAGTATTACCACTAACGCAATAAGTCCACCCATTCTTTCCTCCATTCCGAAGTATGTTTATACCTCTTTTCGCTCTTCCACAATTAGTTTTACGCCATTGATAGCCAGGATTGTAGTCACCGTACCTACCGGCAGCTTCACGCCGTCCACTCTGGTTCGTGCAGACCATTCCATACCGCCCACGTTGACCTGTCCGATCCCCTGCAGGTTATCGATCTCACTGATCACGATTGCCTGACGCCCTACCAGACTCTCCGCATTGGTACGGACCCTGTCTTTGTTAAAATATTTAACAGCTACAGGTCTGGTAAAGTACAGAAGAAGTGCAGACACCACCAAAAACAGGATAATCTGCAGCACAAGGGGTGCCCCGAACAGAGCCGCAATCGTTGCAATCAGGGCGCCGCCCGCAAACCAGATAGTCGTGAGCCCCATTGTGAGAAGTTCTATGACTACAAGCGCGACCAGAATAGCCAGCCATATAACCGTCATACTCATATCCATGATATATATCATGTGTGCTCACTCCTTTCCCTGCCATAATTACGTTAATATATTTATTCTACTATATTATCTCCAAAGTAGCAAGAAATATCGACACTTTCTGCCTTGCTGCTTTATTTCTACCAGAATACCTGATGGTCGATGAGCAGGCCATCGTGATTGCCAGCCCGTCTGAAATGGGTGGCGCCGCCCACATTTGTCTCTCCGTTAATGGCTGCCTGCGCTGCCTGATAGCAGCTTTCCGGAATATTACCGCCATAAACACGCGCTACTTTGCCGTTGATCGCCGGCGTAAACTGCCCGGAAGCATAAATAACACTTGATATTGTATTTGGATAAGCAGGACTCCTGACGCGGTTCATAACTACTGCACCCACAGCCAGTTTTCCTTCATAACTCTCACTGCCCGCCTCACAATAAATCAAAGCCGCCAACAGTCTGGTATCATCGCCGCCTACCACGACTGCACCCTGATTAGCCGTCAGTTTCGCCTTCCGTTCCTCTTCCTCACGCTTCTGGATCGCCACCATGGTCTCGCCTTCATCGATATGGAAGTCTATATCCACATATTCCGCGGAGACATAACCGACTTCTTCCTCATATTTAACGCTGATCCAGTCATCACCAATCATCTCTATGATTTCTAACTCTTCATCTTCCGGTATAAATCCCATGGCCTGTGCATCCCCATTGGGTTCTTCTCTCACGCACAGCGCCTCTGTCTTTATCAGCACGATCAGATTGCCCACCTCATCGGCAAGTTCTTCCGCATCCTTACCAAAAAGAAGATATTCGTCACTGGCCCAGCCTATCAGATCGCCGCTGCGAAGTCTTGTCCAGCCGTCCTTGCGCTCCAGAATCCTGCCGCCGCAGTCCTTATAGAGCAGTCCTACTTTTTCGGATTTTTCATCTGCCTCTGCACGTACATTCATCGCCACCTGTACATTGACCATGACAAGGTCAGACTCTTCCTCAGCCCGGGCGCCGTTTCTTTGTGACAATTCTGCCAGTTCTTGGATTGCCTCCTCATCCGCAGAACCGGCTGACGGATCAAGAATCTTGGTAATCCCTGCGTTCAGGGAATCCAGATACTCTTTCCTGCTGGCTGCCTCTGCATCCATACGCGACACGCCCAATATACTCACGCCGAGAATAAGCCCGACAAGCAGAATCCTGTATCGCTTTCTGCCTCTCAGCATAAATGCTCCTCCATCCTCACACAATAAGATTGTTACAAAATTGTTACAACTTAAGTATGGATAATTTTAGCAAAACACCTATTCTTTGTCAAGTTTACGCAGCATGTCCCCTTTTTATGCTACTTTTATGCTACCATTCTGTTACTAAATCTTTACAATTTCTTTGTCTTTTCGACCGCTGCAACGAGGGCATCCATGACCGCCCCGCGAAATCCTCTTTCCTCCAGAACACGTACCCCTTCAATCGTAGTGCCGCCGGGGGAACATACCATATCCTTCAACTCGCCGGGATGCTTACCGGTCTCCAACACCAGCTTAGCGCTTCCGTATACGGCCTGCGCTGCAAACTCATAAGCCATCTTTCTGGGCATACCTGCCGCCACTCCCGCATCCGACATGGCCTCAATCAACATGAAGACATAGGCCGGCGAACTGCCGCCCACGGCACCCACAGCATCAATCAGACGTTCCTGCACAAAATCAGCCCTGCCGAAGCTTTCCATCAGACGAAGGCTATATTGCTTCTCCTCCTCCGAAACCACCTCATTCATGCAGATTCCTGTACAGCCCGCACCCACCAGCGCAGGTGTATTGGGCATACAGCGGACCAGCTTCATCCTTCTGCCAAAAGCCTGTTCCAGCCATGCGAGAGTTTTACCAGCCGCAATACTGATCACCAGCGTATCCTCCCGTACCACACCGCGAATCTCTTCTATCACCTCTTCCATGAACTGCGGCTTCACAGCCAAAATCAAAATCTCCACCTGCTCCGCCACCGTTCGGTTGGATTCCGTCACGGCAATCTCATACTCTTCCTGCACTGCCTCCAAAGTTTTCTGCGTTTTCGCAGAGCCGATGATGTCCGATGGCTGGACAATCTCCTTCTCCAGCATTCCGCCGATAATCGCTCTGGCCATATTACCCAGTCCAATAAATCCAATTTTCATCGTTGTCTCATTCCTTTCCCTATATAAAATTTTAAATATGTTTTATCTGGAATATACGCTTTCTTAAATATCCGCTTTCTTGAATGAATATATAGAATTATGTTCTTTTATAATTATTTCTATATTAATTATTACTGTTTAGCTATTTCTATTTAAGCATTTCTAATTAACTATTTCTAACTCAACTGTTTCTAACTCAACTATGCTCTAACTCAACTATTTATAGCTCAACTTTTTATAGCTCAACCATTTCTAACTCAACCATTTCTAACCCAACCATTTCTAACCCAACTATTTCTAACTCAACTATATCCTAGTTCATCTATATTCTAGTTCATCTATATTCTAGCTCATCTATTTCTAGATTCATTATTTCTAACTTAACTGTTTCTATTTCATACTTCCATCATAATTTCCAGAAGTTTCTTCTATAATAAAATACTATATAAAACATAGTTAAGGTGTCAAACAATGCTTTTATAAAATTCAACTGGAAGATTGTGCAAAATATTCACGAAGTTATCTTAGGCAGGAATATGTAATTTACTTGATATTCCGTTTCATCGTCAGAAATTTCGGGATACGGATGGCCCGAAAAGTACAATACAAATGAACATTTTGTGTAATTCACTTTCAAAACACGTGCTATTTAATATGCCGCTCCTCACTCCCTTTTCTACTTTATCCTTATTGCATTCCACCCCATATTTAATCTATATCATGCTGTATCATGTTACATTGTATACTTATAGCAGATAAAAGTAACGCATGGAATTTATCTCTCGTAATCATGCCGCATGTTATTATGTTGTCAAATCATGATTTAATTTATCGAATTTTAAAATTTCTAATATTCATTCAACACTTTCCCCAGACCAGAAAAACTGATCAAAATAATCTTTCAAATAGATTATATAACATCCGTTTTTAGCAAAATCACACCCGTCTTTGCCGATATGCTTCATATAATAACACCGAAGATGCTACCGCCGCATTCAGCGATTCTACACTTCCCTCCATGGGAATCCGAATCAGATCGTCCGCACAGTCCGCTGTCTCCTTTCGCAGACCATTGCCCTCATTGCCGATCAGAAAGGCCGTGCTTTTCCGGTAGTCAAACGCCTCATAATACACTTTTCCCGCAAGATGTGCGGCATACACACAAACACCCTTCTCCTGCATTTCTTTTATAACAGAAGAGATATCTTCTACAGATACAAACGGAACCCGATAAACGGATCCCATTGTGGAACGTATTGTCTTTGGATTATAGACATCCACAGAGTGGCGAGTCATGATAATGCCGCTGGCGCCGACTGCCTCTGCCGTCCGAAAGATAGTTCCCAGGTTTCCCGGATCCTGAATGTCTTCCAATACAATAAATAACTTTTGTTCTTTTATGACATTTTCCAACAAAAAAGTTAAATCGTGATGAAATTGTTTGACCAAGCACAAAATTCCCTGCGGTGTCATGGTGTCGGACATCTTTGCGAAGACCTCATCGGCTACCAATTCATAGGAGAGTCCAGTCAACTTTTGCCCACACGTTCCAAGCAGCCCCTGTTCGGCGCTTCTGGACACATATACCCCACAGATTCTCTCCTCTGGTGCCTCCATAAACATCTTGACGCCTTCTACCACAAAGATGTCTCTCTTATTCCTCTCTTTCCCCTTCTGGGAGAAAGCTGCGATTTCTTTCACAGTCTTATTGTTGAGACTCGTAATCATTCAAACCTCCCATCCCGGATACCCGCTCCGGCAAATTGTTACAGGCCTGTCTACTGATCGGTCAGCTATCCCTTAAGCTGATCCCCTGACGGCATCTTATATCGGAATATCCTGGAGGGACGGTGCCCGGCATTGGATGTCATTTTGCCCGTATCCTCCAGTTTGTCGGAAATAGTGCGCCGAAATGCTGCGGGAAGAAGTTTTTTACCAAGAATGAGTTCATATACTTCCTGCAGCTCGCTGATGGTAAACTCCACCGGCATCATATGGAAAACAATATCTGTATAATCAATCTTCCCCTTGAGCCGTTTGAGCGCTTCCTCAATAATCTGGTTGTGGTCGAAAGCCAGATCCATCTTCGCAATCTCTTCCACGGCAAACCATTCGGCGCCTGTAATATTCGCCCGGCTGATATCCACCAGGGAAATATAGGCGCAGCTGACAATCCGCATCCGGGGATCGCGTTCCACACTGCCAAAGGTATAGAGCTGCTCACTGTAAATATCACTGAGTCCCGTCTTATCAGATAACACCCGTTTCAGTGTATCCTCAAAAGTCTCCTTCTCTCCCACAAAACCGCCGGGCAGGCTGTAGCTACCCTTATAGGGATAGTTGTCCCGTTTCACCAACAGAATCTTTAAAGATTGTCTGTCTAACTTCCGATAATTATCGGTGATGTCTTTTGCCACCCCCACTACAATCGCATCCACCGTGATCGAGATAGAGGCATATTCTTCCGGACGATACCGGCTTAAAAATTCCTCTTCCCCCTGATCTGCCGCCCTGTTTTTGCTGCTCATGTATCTTGTCCTCCATTTTACGGATATCTTGGCTTTGTACATTGCTATTATACTTCCTCTTGTATTCTTTGACAAATACAATACATCCAATCAGTAGCAAAACTTCGGCATCAACTTAAGCTTAAACAAATTCTTCTCATGCAATCTGTCAATCTTCTCCTTCACGACATCATCTTCAATCTCTCCGGTGCGGATGTATCTGTCCAGTACCTCATAAGAAAATCCCAGATTCTCCTCATCACTCTTGCCGCAAAGCCCATCGGACGGCACTTTCTCGATCAAATCCTGCGGAAGTCCCGCCGCCTGACCAATCAGCTTTACCTCTCCAACTGTCAGATCTGACAACGGACTGAAATCTCCCACACTGTCTCCATATCGTGTAGAGTATCCCACCCAGTCCTCCGAAAGATTACAGGTGTTAGCCACCCGGCCATTCCTCGACTGTGAGACCGCATACAGAATCGTCATGCGCAGACGTGCCGGCAGATTGACAGCAGCCTGTTCGCTCATGCCCTCCTTGAGTACCTCCTGTATGCCCTGTGCCGCCGCTTGGACAAGTGGCCCAATATTAATGGTAACCGCCTGGATTCCCAGAAACTCCACCAGCTTTTCAGACATATCAATATCGGCCTGATTCCCGTTTGGCAACAGAACACCGATCACCCTGTCTTTGCCCAGCGCTTCCACGCACAGAGCCGCCGCCACAGAACTGTCCTTGCCGCCTGAAATACCAATGATGCAGTTACAGCCCTTGCCATTCTGTTCAAAAAACTCCCTGATCCACGCCACACACCGATCTTTCACTTCCTCCGCCTTAAATTCTCTCATATTTCCCTCTCCTTCTGTGCCATTCCCCTTCTACCCTTGGATAATCTCTCATCATCTCTCTAAAACATACCATCATGTAACCTGTCTCTTATCTCCTGTAACGACTGTTCCTTCACCAGAACACCGTCTTTAAAGACCGTCTGCAAAAGATTATCTGCCGCCGCAGCTGCTTCCTCCCAGTTCAGACTATCCCGATACTGTAACTCTCCGTTTTCCTCAAACACCACACAGCATCCTTTCTGGCTCTTCTTGAAACCACCATCTTTGGGATCTTTAAAAATGGGATAGGGATTCCCGGCAATCTCACAATAGGTCGCCTTGATGCAAGAGCTGAAGGTATCCCTTGTAAAAGGCTTCAAAACGCCGTCTTCTTCAATACACTGGAAAGAAAAGGAACCCACACCGAGCGCCACGTTAGAGCAGGCAAATCCATTCTCCATCAGAATCTGGTAAATCTGTTCACAACGCTGTACCGTGATGGAATCACCGTATATCGCTTTTACATGGGAATCTAAGACTTTATATCCCTTGCTGTTGACCGTCCCGCCAAACTCTTCCCACAACTTAAAAACCGTCTTCGTGACCACTTCCACACAGTCACCAGAATCTCCACGCATCAGCATACAACCCTTATGCGCCATAATCTCCTCTTTTAACTGCGGCAGCAAAGTATCGATCACATGCCAATAATCGTAGGAATCCAATACCACGGAAAAACTGGTGTTGGGATAAATCTCAGTCAGCAACCTGCGAAGCAGGGTAATCTCATCGCCGTCCACCGCGAAGTTACTGCACATCACCGCATGTTCCGTGCTGGGACTGCCAAAGGCAACCGGCTCTTTCGTACAATCGCAGCCATACATCTGTTCCAGATAAGGCACCACAGGCACTGTAGCCGTATTCAGGAAAGACATGCACCACCCTGCACCTGCCTTAATCGCAGACTCTGTACACTCCTCTCCTCTGAAATCAAAAGCCCCCAGAGCCTTTGCCCCCTCTATGGTATCATCGCAGGTAAGGGCATAATATTTGTTTACAATCTTCCGGTACGTGTAGCCCACCGTAGCGGCAATCATGGGATGCCAGCTCTCTGCACTGATCAGGCTTTCCAGCGCCTGCGGAAGCCATGCAAATTCCGGATGGGTATTGGTAATGCCGAACATGGGCACATGGACCGGCACCCTCGTTCCTTCCGGCAGCGCCATGATCTCAATGGGCAGATAGCCAAGTCTGTGGAGTTTCTCAATCTTTTCAATGCCGTATACATTCTGTCCCAGCGTATTATCCAATACCCGCTTATATTCTCCAATCACTTCTTCAAAAGGTCTCTCAAAAAATTCACGGTTAAAGTAATCAATCAGGAAGGTCTTGATCATTCCCTGCAATCCGAACATCACCACTTTATCCCACCTGTCAATTCTGCTCATTCTCGGTGTGAAATAGGACACAGACTTTGTCATGTTCTGCGGGAGCATCTCCGCATGTACCGCCTTATAATAATCAATCAATAACATCGGATTCGTCTTATACATAATCAAACACCTCTATTCTCTCATGCTTTTTCGTAAAAATGCTGTTGGTTGTAAATACCTTCTCAATCAGTCCGCTTGTTAATACATCTCCCTCTAAAATAGTATTCTCACAATGAGAAACATACAGATAAATCTCCTTCGCCCCCAGTTCTTTGAGCTTTTTAGCGCTGAAATAGAACGTGCCTCCCCTGCTGGAAATATCATCCATGATGAGAACTTTTCTGTCCTGGATACAGTCTTTCATGCCCGATACATCAAGCCCCCGGATCTCCCCTGTCTCCCAATCCCGGTTCTTAATGCCAAAGGCGTACGGAAGAGGAAACATCCCGGCATAACGTTTGCAGGCCCCCTCATCGGGATAAAACATAGTCAGATTCTCCATACCGCCGATTCTGTCAATGACTTTTTGGACAAAAGCCTCCGGCGTCTTCACCCGTATCCTGTCAAATAGAGCCTCACTGACCGAAGAATGGGGATCCAGCACTGTGACGGATGTAAACTGCAGCCAATTGATAACCTGTGCAAAATATTTCAAGGTAAATACATCCTCTTCTGTTTTTACCCTATCCTGACGAGCATTGGGGATATAGGGCATCTCCAGGGCCAGATCCAGGATGCCGTGTGACCTAAGATGTCCCGCCAGATAAATCAGGGTCACCAGTTCCTCATTCTTTTCAAACAGCCAGGTGAGGGTTGCTTTTTTAATCTGTTCCTTGTCAGCGCAGTCCTCCGGAATCGCTTCCTTTAATAAAAGTGTTCCGTCCGGAAATTTATTGACACATACGTCATTTTTATTGATTCTGATCATAGCGGCTCCTTTCTTTTCGTAATATCTCTCTATTAGAGCACCTCAATCTGACACATCTTCATGGTCTGCAGCGCCGCCTCATGGGTTTGAGGTGTAACCCCGGCACAACAGTCTGCCCGAACCGTAATGTCCGCCTCCGGAAAATTGGCCTTCAATAACAGCACGTTAGAAACGACACATATGTCAGTACACAGGCCAAAACATGCAATCTCCAACTCCTCCGGACTGCCCTCTTTACGAATTTCCTCCGCTAACTGCGTAGAACCAAAGGTGCCCTTTTCAAGGACTCTGTACTCCTTATCTGACAGTGCTGTCATTATTTCTTCATGCAGACGCCATCCATCTGTCCCTTTTACACAATGTACAACCGGCAGCTTCTTTCCCTCAGCTGTTTCCAGATAGTTGCTCTGGTGCGTATCCATGGTCACATAGATGCTGCCCTCAAACCTTTTAATCTCAGCCGCTGCCTGTTCTACAATGGCCTGTGCCTCCCTGGTGCCCAAAGCGCCGTCAATAAAATCATTCTGCATATCCACAACCACTAAAATCTTTCTCATACTTTTTTGCCCCTTTCTCTTTTCATTTTGTCCCGTTTTCTCGTTGTTTCATTTGCTCTTTTTATTATTATCTATTTGTTAATAACAATATTATATTATCAAACAGCAGTTGTCAACCCCCAATTTACATTTTTTATATTTCGCTAAGCAGGAATTAAAAATGTTTCCTCCCCACCGAAAACAAAGCTTACAGACAAAACCCCGCAGACCATACAATCTGCGGGGTTTCCGTTAAAATAATCTATATTACTGTGAAAGCACCTTTGACATTTCAAAGGCATACTCAGGAATCCCTTTTTGCATATTCAAGGCTTCCTCAATATCAAAATCCAAAAATTCTCCGTGCTGGTATCCCACCACCCGGTTGGTCTTGCCTTCGCACAGGATGTCAGCTGCATAACAGCCCATGATGGAGGCATAATACCTGTCCTTACAGGTCGGAGAGCCGCCGCGCTGCATGTAACCGAGAATTGTTGCCCTGGTCTCAATACCCGTAGCCGCCTCAATACGTCTCGCCATGGAAGTGGAGTGTCCGATGCCTTCCGCGTTGATGATCAGGTGATGGGTTTTGCCCCGCTTCCTGTTGGCAATGATATTATTGATAATCTGCTGCTCATTGTAATCGTATTTTTCCGGAAGCAGAATATCCTCTGCTCCATTGGAGATACCGCACCACAAAGCGATATAGCCGGCATTCCTACCCATAACCTCAATGATACTGCACCGTTCGTGGGAAGAAGATGTGTCACGCACCTTATCTATAGCCTGCATGGCTGTATTGATGGCCGTATCAAACCCGATGGTGTATTCCGTACAAGCAATATCCAAATCGATCGTACCCGGCAGACCAATGGTATTGATCCCGTGCCTGGATAATGCCTGCGCACCACGGTAAGACCCATCACCGCCAATAACCACCAAACCGTCAATCCCATGCTTGTGGCAGATATCAGCCCCCTTCTGCTGTCCCTCTTCCGTGCGGAACTCATGACACCGGGCCGTCCCCAGAATGGTGCCGCCGCGCTGAATCGTATCCGATACAGACCATTTCTCCATATCTATGATTTCTTCATTCAAAAGACCCTGATACCCTTTTTTAATCCCCTTGACCTTGACGCCGTTGGCAATCGCTTTCCGGACCACTGCACGAATGGCCGCGTTCATGCCGGGAGCATCACCGCCGCTTGTCAACACACCGATTGTCTTGATCTGCTTTGCCATACCAATAACCATACCTTTCCGCTTCGCCATGTGCTTCTTTGCCATAACAGAAGCCTGCATTCATATTCTGTCCGTCATTACACATGGAAATAATTCCTACCTGTATTTTACATTATCAATGCAGGATTTTCAATATCTTTCCACCAGGGCTTACACCACCTGCTGGTTGTAAAATTTAAATCAAGTAATATTTTATAAAACTTGCAAGTAGAAAAAAAGAAAAAAGAGAAAAGAGAGGAGAAAAAGAAGATGCAGGTAAGAATCATTGGTATCAAAAAGGGAGAGACAAAGAATAAGAAAGTATTTTTCAACTATTATGGTTTGAAAGATTTTTCAGATTATGACAGGGCCAATGCAGAGTGTAAAGGCCAGGAACCTATAGACGCATTTAGCTATACGGATTATAACCTCGAGATAGGCGACCTGGTAGACTTCCAGTATCAGCCTGGTTTCCAGGGAAAGGCGACATTGAGTAACATCGTCATGATCGAACCAGCTGGCAACCCTTATGAAGCCAAAGAAGAGAAAAAAACAGCTAAGTAAGACAGGGGATGCCAGTAAGATCAGAAATGACTTGCTGGCATCTTCAGAAAGGACAAGATATGGACTTATTATTTTTATTGGCGGTACTGTTCCTGATCGGATGTTTCATCTTCCGTAAGAAGCTGGGCATCTTCTTCCACAGTAAGAAGCAGGCGACACAAGAATTGCCCATGGTACAGGAACGCTTGGAAAGGCCAACAGTAGTCACCCATAAGATACTGGCGTTCAATTCCAGGGATTACAAGGATACAAAAGAACTAGAGAACATGATGGAACTGCGGCTGGAACAATGTCTGACAGGATTATCAAGGCAGGGGAGTCGATACGAAGTCGTACTCCACTCTACCGGATACGTGATAATCTACCTGATCAGATATTGGTATTGAGGTGGTGCGTATGGGAGAACATGATAATGGATATGTGGACACACTTTCAGGGAACGATATCGGGAATCCTGGCATGGATAATGAAGGAACGGAAATACCGGAAACGCCGGATACGGGTGATCCTGAAATACCCGGGATTGAGACTCCTGGACAGGGTGAAGATACAGGCAGTGACAAACCCGACACGGGACATGATACGGAGGACAAAGATGACAAGGAAGGTTCTGACTCCGCTGATCATGAGCAGATCATAACCGTCATAGAGGATGATGACTCAAAAGAATGGCGTGAAGGCATCAGTGAACAGTTAGCAGAACTCATGAAGCCACAGGATACAACAGACGTTACAGAACGTCTTGATAACCTGATCATGCTCCTGACTCCGGAAGAGGATGAGACTGAGGTGGTATCGGAACTGTATACTATCATGACCATCCCGGTAGAAGGATATGAGGGCTTTCAGTATCCTGTAGAGGTTGAATATTCGATACTCTTTGCAGGATATGAAGAGTATATGAGTGACGCTGAGACTTATGATGATGCTGAGACGTTCAGGGCCGACTATGAAGAGCTCTCATCAGAGTGCAGTAAGCCAGGGAGCAATTTCAAAGATTTTTACATAAGCTGCATCTATGACGCTGGCGGCAATACTGTCTATGATGCACAGATCCCGGAACCTACGCCGGATCCTGGGGATGAGGAACAGAAAGAGGTAACGGAGCAGCTGCTGGCTCATCTGGAGGGCATCAATACTACCCTGTCCGATATGGTGCAGGCAGATATGGAGTACTATCAGATGGTCAGGGACTATCAAGCAGAGATGCAGGATCTTAACAGGATCAATACAGCATGTAACATCGTAGTAAGTGTAGGTGTTTTTTGTATCTTTGCACTGCTGTTATGGTCAGAATTTTTCAGGAGGTTTAAGTAATGACGGAGCAATTATCAGTATTAATGAAAGATTATGTGTCCGGGTTAATCTCTATCGGGTTTGGGACTGGTACAGTCCTAGGACTCATCGCTATACTGGGCGGCTACGCTATCGCCAAGGCATTAAGCCTTGTTAGTGATAAATAACACGCGTGATTTTAAAGAAAGGAGGGATACGTTATGTCAAGATTATTAGCATTAGGTGAGGTTACTGTTCAGGCGATTGATTTTTCAGAACCTTTAACGATTGCAATCAATGCGATCCAGAGTGATTTTGTTAAGTATGCAGGTATCACGATCGGTGCCGGTTTAGCTATCTGGGCAGCACCCAGAGCCATCCAGATGGCGAAGAAGTTCTTTAGTGCTCTGATTCACTGATCAGGAACATTAGTATATCACGGCCGGGGAGTACATGCTCCCCGGTATTTAGGAGAAAGCATATGGGAAAATGGGAAGACACCCAGGAAGCTTATTATGGCCAGGAAGATGAGGAAACGGGGGGGCGGATGAGGAAATGTGACAGATTAGGTACATGTATCCGGCCGGATTTTCCGTATTGCAGGGGCTGTTCATTGAATTATGAAGTAGAAAGGGATATAGGTGGAAGGAATGAAGATGGTGGCAGTCAGGACGGCCTTATACGTTGTCAACACACTGATCAGGATAATGGATCTGGTCATCAATCTGATGGAAGGTAAGGTGCGGTAAATATGTATATGAGTACACTGGAAGGACATAAAGAGTATCAAAAAGCCCACAATGATTATGACATGTTAAAAGGCTGTATCAACAGGATATTTATAACTGATGATAAGGAAGAACTTCCAAGACTATACGAAGGTGCAAAGTATTATCTTGACCTTATCTATGAGTATGGTCACAAAAGGATGGACTGGAAGAAAGAGCACTCTGATCAGTAATGAAAAATACAATTGAATAATTGCGAATACCGTAGTTTAATGGTATAATATCCCCTAAATAGAGGGGGTGATTTGTGTGTTTCAAATAATTGTTGCCCTAATTGTTTTTATAAGTTTTTTATTGCTTATTTCAATTTGTATTTTTCTGGTTTATAAGTTATTTAAGGCAAGCAATGAAAAAACTTCTAAATAATTTATATGGGGTATCTATCATTAAGAACGGTTTTTACCGTTCTTTTTTTATGAGGTACAAAATGATAAAAAAAATTATATCTTTCATAATGGTGATTTTGTTAATATTTACGTTTATCCCATTGAGTTCTGTCTATGCTTTTAGTCCAGAAGATTTTATTGGAAATCTTGAATGGAATAAAATGACAGATACAGAAAAATGGGCTTGTGTATTTAACTTTACTGTTGCGGAAGTTGGCGCATTGTATAACGGTGATGCATCTTCATTTATTAGTGGTATGACATCTATGCAAGATTTTATGAATGAACATGATCCTGACGATTTTGTAAAAGATAATAATGTAGTTATTCCTGAAAATTTTGTCTCGCTTGTTAAGCAATGCCTAGACGACTATGCCAAAGAGAACGAACCCTATTACCTAGCATATACCCTTTCTATAAATGATATGGATACTGGTTTTGGATTAAAGAAAAATGTATATGATTCCCTTGTGAATCTATTAGATGAGAGTCCGTCTGGTTTAGTGGCTTTTGGTTTTAAAGCAAATTCTAGCAAATTTCAATTTACAGATCTGGGTCATTGGTTCACAAAGATCAGTCCTGTCAGATACAATGATAACTGGGTACAGTTTTATAACAATGAAACATGGAATGATATGACTATGCAAGTACATAGGGTGGAACTTGGTGAGGATGATTCCCCATTAAAATCTTGGGAAGAGGTCAAACAAAGATCGTATGAAAATGTGCAGATCCATAACCTTGATTATGGTACATGTTGGTTGTTTCGTGCTTCCAAAGTAGGTATTGGTTATAAAGATGTATCTATCACAGCCTTTGGTAATGCTTCTGTCATGCCTATCATATCAAAAGATGGGCGGCGTATAAGGGTATTCAATAGTTTTGGTGATTTTCAGAATTATACTCTTGGAAAACGTCATGTGTATTATACATCAAAGTATTATGATTACACGCCGGCTGAAATATCTGTATCCACAAAGGAATTGGAACAAGGTGTAAAAGACCTTAATACCGCTATGGATAAGCTTCTTGAACAGATCGACAAAGATACTCCTGAATCGGATATTGAGAACCTGCTTCAGCAGATACTTGATGAGCTCAGAAACAATGGCGGTTCCGGTACAGGTAGTGAAGGGCCCGGCACAGATCCAGGTACAAGTGGCGGTTCTGTAGATATGAGTACTACAAATTCATGGCTCGCAAAGATCTATGCGAAAGTCTGTGAGATATTTGACAAGATGACACAAAAAGCTGCTCCGGATCAGGATAAGGATAGTGTCAGTGATAATAGTATAGATCTATCTCCCACCAATACGATCCTCGAAGGTATCCGGGCAGATATAAATGTGTTCATGGAAAAGCTGATTCCTGGAAATGGTCAGGATCAGGACGAGGATAGTGTCAGTGGGAACAGTGTCAGCGGGAACAGTATCGACCTGTCTCATACTAATTCGATCCTTGACAGCATCAAGGCTTGCCTGGATGACATCCATGAGACATTAAAGAAGATAAAGCGCTGGT
Source organism: uncultured bacterium (assembly GCA_947243845.1). Taxonomy (GTDB): domain Bacteria; phylum Bacillota; class Clostridia; order Lachnospirales; family Lachnospiraceae; genus UBA3282. The sequence goes on along the minus strand of CAMXIF010000016.1, from coordinate 18,247 downwards.
CTGTCGTAGATACAGTTGTAGGAGGTGTGGACGCTATAGCGGATTGGCTCGATCTGATTCAGGGCGTTCTGGGTGATGTGGATGAGGGCACGGAAGAAGTCGTCTCTATCCTCTCTTCTGCTGTTGATGATTCCCTGGGACTGATGAAAAAGAAGTTTCCGTTCTCCATCCCCTGGGATATCCTGTTCTTTATCTCTGTCCTTTCTGCGGAACCGGAGATACCACAATTTAGTATCCCGTTTGACATTGAGATATCTGCCCTGGATCTGCAATTCCATTATGACATGGAACTGGATTTTACACCGTTCCAATGGCTCTCTGACCTGTCCCGCCTGCTCTTATCAATGACATACGCAGTGGGACTCATGAAGATGACGTTTAATGTCTCAAATATGAACAAGGAGGGATAGATAAATGGTAGATATCGTTAAATCTTTTTTAGCAAGGCTCTACGACCTGCTCCCAGATTCCCCCTTCCAGACATTCTTCACGGACAAGATAGATATCCTGGGGGATATCCTTGGCTGGCTCAACTGGTTCATCCCTTTTGACTTGTGCTTTAAGATAACAGAGATCTGGGTTGCCGGTATAGCTGCTTATTACTTATTCGTCATCATCAAGAAGCTGGTCTTTGATCTGATCATCGGCAAGCTGTTGGCATAAGGAAAGGAAGGTGTTATCATGATCTATTTTTATACAGGTACGCCCGGATCCGGGAAGTCCCTGCATATGGCTTCTGATATCTATGATGCGATGTGGAAGGGCCAAAATGTGATCGCAAACTTTGCGATCAATGAGGATTATTTCAAAGATGCAAGACATCCTGAAAGGCTCGGCAAGTTTATCTTTGTCAGCAATCAAGAATGGCTCACAAACGGCTATACGAACAGGGTGACTGTCAATCCGGCTAATGGGGAGAGGCTCAAAGGCGTGATCCCCCAGGGACATTATACCTATCTGGACGGCCTCTACTCTTTTGCCGTGCAGTTCCATGAACGTGATAAAAAAGGATATATCAAGGAACATCAGACACTCCTGGTACTGGATGAGTGTCAGGAACTCTTCAACAATCGTAACTGGGCGAAGTCTGACCGCCTTGATTGGATCGCGTTCTTTCGGGAACACCGGAAGTATGGTTATGACATCTACCTGATCAGTCAGGATGACAAGGTCATCGATAAGCAGCTCCGTGCTGTCCTCCAGTTCAAAGTAGAGCACCGCGCTGTAAAAAATTATAAACTCGGCGGGAAGCTCCTTGCATTTCTTTCCGGTGGTGAACTGTTCGTCTGGATCTTAAGTAACTACCAGATCCGGGGACAGGATGCACGTATCTGCTCAAAATTCTTTACAGGAAAGAAATTTTATGAGTTTTATAACAGCTATCAGACGTTCCACACGGGCTAATGCGCCGAGCTTGCGAGGGGCCTATGCCCGTGCGGACGGCAGATAGCGCGTTCATGAAACCCTTTACATGAGGGGCGCACGTGCTAGCCTGTTGACAGGGGCGGGCGCTCTTCCCCGCCCTTGTCTGCTGGATAGTGCGCGGGTTCATCATGTAAAGGGCGCGCGGCCTTGGGTTCCCTAAGGCCTAGTATTACCCTTAGGGAACCTCTGTGTATTGTGTATTTTTTTCTTGAAACACTGATAGATACGGGATTTTTTGCACTCATAAAAATTTTTAACCTCTGTGTATTTCGTATCTACTGTGTATTTTACCTTTGTGCATAAAAAAGGAGGGGCACTATGAATGATAAGACACGTTCCCGGAAATGGTTGTTGACGATCAATAACCCGAAGGAACATGGTTACGATCACGATTATATAAAGAGCACTTTAGAAAGATGGAAGGGCCTGGTCTACTGGTGTATGTGTGATGAAGTCGGGGGCAAGAATAGTGTCTATCATACTCATCTTTTCATCATGGGCAATAACGGTATCTTATTCAGCACAGTGAAAAAGAAATTCCCAAAGGCGCATATAGATTACTGCCGGGGGCTTGCACAGGAAAATCGGGACTACATCCGGAAGGAAGCGAAATATAAAGGGAGTATCAAGGAAGAAACGAACATAAAAGAGACTTTTGAAGAAATGTGTGAGTGTCCGGTAGAACGTCCGGGCCAGCGTAGTGATCTGATAGACTTATACGACATGATCAAGGATGGAATGGACAACTACGACATCCTGGAAACGGATCCAGCGTACATGTCACAGCTTGATAAGATAGACAGGTGCAGGCAGATCATAAAAGAAAAAGAGTTCCGCAATAAATTCCGGCATATAGAAACGGAATACTGGTCGGGCGTCACGGATACCAAGAAGACCAGGACGGTGATGGAGAGATATGGTTATGAGAACGTGTACAGGGTAACGAACTATAGATACCCATTTGACGGCTACCGTGGCCAGGACATCATCATCTTTGAAGAGTTTTATAACAGCCTTTCGATACAGGAGATGTTAGTCCTCCTGGACGGCTACCCTCTCGACCTTCCATGCCGTTACAATAACAAAACGGCATGTTATACAAAAGTATTCATCCTGTCCAATACGGATCTGTCAGAACAATATAAGACAGTACAGGTCGATAACCGGGAGACCTGGAACGCATTTCTTAGGCGTATCTGTGCAGTAAAGATATTTGATGAGAACGGCATCAAAGACTATAAGAGCCCTGATGAATATCTGATGCGGTTCCGGCCCTGCTCTTCTACTCCGTTTGATGAGGATTTCAAAAAGAGATATGAGTAGGAAAAATTAGAACTGTAGCATATGAGAGAGATTGTTCTTATGACAGTCTCTCTTTTTCCTTGTTCATCGTTTTTAAGAAAAGTGAGTGGTCGGCTCTGCCGATTGTCCGGAACGGGAACCCATGGGCGGTTTTATCTTGGGTTCCGGGCAAAACGCATCCCTGTAACAGACTTCCATATCAGCCACATAAAAATATCTGATTGTAAAGGGCACGGAACGTGTTCATATACCCTTTATGATCAGATATTTTTATGACACCCTTTAAAAAATGAAACTACAAAGGAGAACTGATATGGGAAACTACATAACGGAAAGGCAGAGATATGACATTGAATTACTTCTCAGGGAAAAGTACACGAAACCGCGGATAGCTAAGGTCCTGGGCATCAAATATAACACCCTCTACAAAGAGATAGAACGTGGTACAGTAGAGCAAATGGATTCATTACTGCGGGTATATAAAGTTTATAAAGCAGACTATGCGCAAATGGTCTATGAGCGTTCTACTTCCAACCGGGGTCGTAATCTCAAAATTGGTGCGGATCATCAGCTTGCATCATATATAGAAACAATGATAAGGGAACAAAAGTATTCCCCGGAAGCCCTGCTCCTGCACGCCAAAAATGAAGGTATCCACTTCTCTACTACTTTGTGTTTTAAGACTATTTATAATTATCTTGACATAGGGTTGTTCTTGAACATCACAAACGATGACCTGCCGTATAAGAAACCCCGTAAGAAGAAAAAAGATACGGAAAAGTCTACAGTTTCCTTAAATAACCGTAAAGGCCGTTCCATAGAAGAACGTCCGGGATCCATTCAGGATCGGGAAGATTATGGCAATTGGGAGATGGATACTGTTGTCAGTGCTCAAAATACAGGAAGATCCTGCCTCCTGGTCTTGTCGGAACGCATGGGCCGGGAAGAGATCATCTTAAAGATACGAGATAAGAAGTCATCTACAGTAGTCCGTGCTCTTAACAGGCTTGAAAAGCAATATGGCAGTAAGGCATTTCGGGAAAAGTTTAAGACCATCACCTGTGATAATGGCGTAGAGTTCCTGGATGCCAAGGGTATAGAAAAAAGTATTTATACCAAACAGCCCCGGACAACGCTTTATTATTGTCATCCATACAGTTCTTTTGAACGGGGTACTAATGAGAATATCAACCGCATGATCCGCAGGTTTTTTCCTAAGGGAACAAACTTTGATGATATCACACCTAAGCAGGTGGCCATGGTGGAAGCCTGGATCAATAATTATCCCAGGAAGATCCTTGGTGGTCTCTCCAGTAACATGTATCTAAAACAGCTCGGAGTAGCCACAGCATAAAAGCCCCTCCCCTGGAGACGGGGAAGGGAGGGGTTGGGGAGGGATTAGGAATGGTACTATTAGTACTTTTATTTTCTGTACTCTAAAATAAGGCATTAGTAAAAATACACAAAAATAACAGGCTGTATACCCTCGGATCCGGGTCACATACAGCCTGTTTGATTGTGAAAATGTCACAAAGATTTTGATATCTTGATTTTATTGTTGCAATTCAGCCAGGGCTTACACCACCTTCACATTCTCCTCCCCGTACAACTCACGAAGCCGTCCCACCAAGCCTTCTTCCGCACGCACATTCCAATTCGGCGGCAGCGGATTCATCGCTTTCGGATTCTCCACGTAAATCACCACTCTGTCATGCCCTTCAGAGTCCTTTAACACCTCGAACAGTCCATCCTTCCTGCTCTCGTAATCTTCTTTGGTGGGGAACTTGATCCACAGCTTTCTGGGAATCTGTTCAAAAGGCGTAATCCGCTCACAAATCAGCTTACCATCCTTATCTTCCTCCACGGAAACCCGCCCTTTCACAAAGACCTTGCTGTCCTCCACAATATTACTGCCGAATTTCTCATAATCCCGCGGGAACACGATGACCTCGACAGATCCCACCAGATCCTCCACCTGCAAAAAGGCCATCACCTTCTCGTTTTTAGTATATTTGATTTTTTTCTCTGCCACCATACCGCCAATCGTCACTGAAGCCCCGTCCGCCACCGCAGTGCCGCCAATCTCTTCATTCCAGGCAAAGTCCGCTGTAGTGTTGGTGATATTCTTACGCCACAGTTCCTGATATTCCTCCAGAGGATGCCCGCTGATATAGATGCCCAGCACCTCTTTTTCAAAGGCCAGTTTCATCTCCTTGGAATACTCACCCACATCAGGCAGGCTCACCTCATAATCCACCTTATCGTTATCGGGAGCAATATCAAACAGGGAAATCTGCCCTGCCAGATTGTTCTTGCGGTTCTGCTGTACGCCATCTATGACCTGCAGATAAACACTCAAAAGCTGTTTGCGCGTACCGCCCAGGCTGTCCATGGCGCCTGCTTTGATAAAATGCTCCACAATCCGCTTGTTCATATCCCGGTCCGTCACCCGGCTGGCAAAATCTGCCAGATTCTTGTAGGGTCCCCTGGCCCTTCTCTCTGCCACCACAGCCGCAATCAATGGCGTACCCACACTTTTGATGGCGTTTAGGGCATACCGGATCTGATTGCCGGACACGGAAAATCCTTTTTCCCCCAGATTGATATCCGGCGGCAGGATCTGAATCCCCATGCTCCGACAAGTCATGATATACTCTGATACCTTGCTGGGATTATCGATCACGGATGTCATCAGAGCCGCCATAAATTCCACCGGGTGATAGTATTTCAGATAAGCCGTCTGATACGCCACCACTGCATAGCAGGCCGCATGTGATTTGTTAAAAGCATACTTAGCGAAGTCCATCATCGTATCATAGATATGATCCGCCACTTTCTCGTCAATCCCGTTGGCCACGCATCCGGGTACACCTTCCTCCGGATTTCCATAAGTAAAGTTCTTGCGCTCCTGTTCCATCACATACTGCTTTTTCTTACTCATGGCACGGCGCACCAGATCGCTCCTGCCCATGGTATAACCGCCCAGGTCGCGCACAATCTGCATGACCTGTTCCTGATACACGATACAGCCATAGGTGGGCGCCAGAATCGGTTCCAGCTGAGGACAGTCATAAGTCACCGACTCCGGATTGTTCTTGCCCTTGATATATTTGGGGATAAAATCCATGGGACCGGGCCGGTACAGAGAAATTCCGGCAATCACATCTTCCAGGCTCTGCGGTTTTAACTCCTTCATGAAACTCTTCATGCCGCCGCTTTCCAGCTGGAACACTCCATCTGTCCTGCCCGTGCCTAAGGACGCTAATACCGCCTGGTCATCGTAATCTATATTGTCAATATCAATGGAAATGCCGGTGCTCTTTTCTACCAGTTTCACCGCATTCTGAATCACAGTGAGTGTCCGCAGCCCCAGAAAATCCATTTTCAGAAGCCCCAGTTCCTCAATCGTAGTCATGGGAAACTGTGTCGTGATAGAACCATCCGACCCTCTGGAAAGCGGCACGAAATTGTCCGCCTCCTCCGGACAGATGACCACCCCCGCCGCATGCATGGACGTGTGGCGCGGCAGACCTTCCAGGCGTTTACACATATTGATCAGGCTATGCACCTGCTCATCCTCCTGATAAAGCTTCTTAAATTCCGGGTTCATCTCCAACGCCTTGTCAATTGAGACACCCTGATTCTGCTCATTGGGAATCATCTTGGCGAGGCGGTCCACATAGGCATAAGGCAGATCCATCACCCTGCCCACATCACGGATCACACCCTTGGCCGCCATCGTACCGAAGGTGACGATCTGCACCACTTTATCAGCGCCATATTTTTGACCAACATAGTCAATAACTTCCTGCCGTCTCTCATAACAAAAATCCACATCAATATCCGGCATGGACACACGCTCCGGGTTTAAGAAGCGTTCGAAGAGAAGGCTGTATTTGATAGGGTCAATGTTGGTTATTCTCAGGCAATAGGACACAATACTGCCCGCTGCCGATCCACGCCCCGGCCCCACGGCAATCCCATTTTCCCGGCAAAAATTGATATAATCCCATACGATCAGGAAATAATCCACAAATCCCATGCTGCGGATGATGCCCAGTTCATATTCCATCCGCTTAAACAGGCTGCCGTCATCCTGCGGATAACGCTCCTTCAGCCCATCTTGGCAAAGCTTGTTTAAATAGGACCAGGAATCATACCCCTCAGGAACCTCATAGTGCGGCACCTTATAATTGCCGAATGCAATCTCCACATGACACCGGTCTGCTATCCGCTGAGTATTCTCCACCGCCTCCCAGGCATAGGGAAACAGTCCCTTCATCTCCTCCTCACTCTTCACATAATATTGACCTCCCTCGTAGCGCATACGATCCTCGTCCGCTACCTTCTTGCCCGTCTGCAGACATAATAAGATATCGTGAGGCTGTGCATCTTCCGCATAGGTATAATGCACGTCATTGGTAGCCACCAGGGGAATATCCAGTTCTTTACTTATGCTAAGGAGTACCGAATTGACCGACTGCTGAGCCGGAATCCCGTGATCTTGTAATTCCAGGAAATAATTATCTTTTCCAAAAAGGGCCTGGTATTTCAGCGCAACTTTCTTGGCCTCATCCACCAGCCCCTTCTGGATATAACGGGGCACCTCTCCCGCCAGACAAGCGGAAAGCGCAATGATGCCCTCATGATACTGTTCCAATACCTCAAAGTCCACACGGGGTCTGTAATAGTATCCTTCCGTAAAACCTTTGCTGACAATCTTTACCAGATTGGCGTACCCGGTATTGTTCTCCGCCAAAAGCACCAGATGATAATACCGATCCTCCCCGCCTGTCAGTTCCCTGTCAAACCGGGAATGGGGCGCTACATAGACCTCACAGCCAATGACCGGATTGATGCCCTCCTCTTTGGCCGCCTTATAGAAATCGATGACGCCATACATCACGCCGTGATCCGTGATCGCCGCGCTGTCCATGCCCAGTTCTTTTACCCGTCTTACATACTCTTTGATCTTATTGGAACCGTCCAGAAGACTGAACTCTGTATGGACATGCAGATGTGTAAATGCCATGGTGATATCCTTCCTGAAGGAACGTATTACCGCCCTGTTATAAGTGTTTTTGTCATCTTATTTATTATAGACGCTTCGGTGAAATCAGTCAAACGCTGTCTTGCTCCCCTGCGCTTTTCACCATTTTGCATAAGCAGCATAACATAACAGTAAATCCCAAAGGAGTTTTCTTATGTCCAATCATGAAATAACCCCTGAAATGACCTTTACAGGACTTCTTTTACAGAATCATCCGGATGCGATTGCATGGATCAAGGGCGGCACCCCGGATTCTAATTTAAACGGATCAGTGAAATTTTATAACACCATCTACGGCGGCATCTTGGTCGAAGCACAGATCTTTGGCCTCCCCAACATGGATATCCCCGGCAGCAGCAATTTCTACGCCATGCACATCCATGAATCCGGAGATTGCAGTGATCACTTCAGCCACACGGGACTGCACTATAATCCAGAGGATACAATGCACCCCGATCACGCAGGTGATATGCCGCCGCTGCTTGGCAGTCAGGGCTATGCCTTCAGTGTCTTTTATGATAAGAGATTTACCCTGCCGGACGTCATCGGCAAATCTGTGATCATTCATGAAAAACCGGACGACTTCACCTCTCAGCCTGCCGGAAATGCCGGGAATAAGATAGGCTGCGGCAGGATTGAGCGGTTCGTTTGATATCCTGCCTATATTGAGCGCATTTTCAACATTCGCGCTTTCCCCTTTGTCTATTCTGCCCCCAGTTCCTTCATAATCATCCGGTCACTTTTCTACATCAAGTCCTTAGTTTCTACCTTATAGACAGACAAGAATGCAAAAACCACGGAAAGAATCGTCACCACAGCGATAAATGAGGCACTGGATCTAAGAGTAAGGTTACTGATGTTTCCCTGGGTCAGAAAAACCATCACAAAAGATGTCACAATCGCCGCCTTGGAAGACCTCATCGCCAGACCAATATACAAGGCGATAAAAGCCTCCGAAACCGTGACCGCTGATCTGATGAGAAGCACTATATAGAAGCCAGGATCCGCCATGTCAAAATCTATCGGAAACGCTGCTGTCATGAAGCAGGAACCTGCCAGAATACATCCATATACAAACAACTTCGTAAGCACCAGCGCTGCAAAATCAAAAATCCATACGGCAAGCATCTGTGAAATCACTATTTTCTGCCGTTTGATCGGATATGAAAACATCACGTCCATCGTTCTATTCTTGTATGCACTGATAATAAAGGAAGACAGCATCACCCCTCCCAATATCAGGAAAGCCATATTTGTAAACATTTCAATGGAAGCTGAAATCAGTTCGTTTCCGGGTGCTGCATCCGGCACTCCTGTATCCGGATCATTGGCAATGCCCAGATAAGCCAATGCATAGATAAACAGGGCGATAAGCGCCGCCAGAACGATGACCTTTATGATATATTTACCAATATTATTCTTTTTCCATTCCAGTTTAATCAGTTTTAACATATCTCTACACCTCCGCAGTCAGTTTCAGGAAATAGTCTTCCAGGGTTTCCGCCTTTTGGCCGACAGCCAGTACCTGCACATCGGCAAGAGCCAGTGCCTTTGTAATCTCCTGTGTGGATACGGCAGTATCGTAAATGCGAATCTGTCCGTCATCCACTACTTTAAAATTTGTAAGCCCCAGTTTATCAGCAAGAACATAGGAGGCCTTTTCCTGCTGCCGCACAGACAGTTCAATATAGGAAAGGCTCATCTGCGCAATCTCTTTCATGCCGATTTCTTTGCGCATTCTGCCTTGGTGAATGACACCCACGGTATCTGCAATACTCTCTATTTCCGAAAGAATATGGGAGGATACCATGATAGTTGTGCCATATTCCGTGCACAAGGTTCTTAACAGGCCGCGAATCTGCTTCATACCTGCCGGATCCAGTCCATTGGTAGGTTCATCCAGAATCAAAAGTTCCGGCTTACACAAAATGGCCCTTGCAATCCCCAAACGCTCCTTCATTCCCAGCGAATAATTCTTTACCGGTTTTCCTGCCGCATCAGTCAAATCCAGCATGTCAAGAGCATTTTCAATACTTCCATGCTGATAGTATCCCATATACTCTCTGTGAAGCTTCAGGTTATCATAACCGGACATGTGCTCATAAAACACCGGAAATTCAATGATGCTCCCCATGCGTCTCAACACTTCATAAGACTGGGGCGTGAGCTTCTTTCCAAGAATCTCAATCTCACCCTCCGTAGGTTTCCAGAGGTTTGTGATCATTTTCATGACCGTTGTTTTACCGGCCCCGTTGGGGCCAAGAAACCCGTAAATCTCACCCTTTTTGATGTGGATATCCACATTTGTCACCAGTTCCTTCCCGCCAATGGTCTTGGTCAGGCGGCTGGTCTGTAAAATATATGACATGTTATCTGCCTCCCTTCTGTTCTAATCCCATTGTAGCGGCCCGTCTTTTCAAAACTCTTGCCTAAATCTTACGAATTTCTTTCGTTTTCTATCAAATCGCTCTCTTCAGTTTTATCGTGAAGGTTGTCCGCTCATGAGGCGTACTGTCCAAAAGGATCTCCCCTCCCATCTGCCAGGCCAGATTCCTGGCAATGGTCAGTCCCAGGCCATTGCCCTGTACCTTACGGCTTCTGGAATCCTCCATGGTAAATAGTCTGTCAAAGACGCTCTGCGCAAAAGCCTTGTCAATGCCCTGTCCTTTATCAACCACATCGATACAGACCGTTTCTGCGTCTGTCCTTAAAAAGATGCCCAAATATTTCCCATCAGAACCATAGCGCAGTACATTGGAAATCAGGTTCGTTATAATCCTCTGCAAGGCTTCTCTGTTGCCCTGAATATAAACGGCAGTCTCCGGCACATCCACTTCTACCTGAAATTTGGCTTCTGATAACATTTCATAGAAATCCAGAATATTCTCCCGGCAGGCCTCACAGATATCCAGCCGGGTAAGTTCCAAATCCGTATCCCCCGCCTCCAGCTTCGCCAGTGTAAAGAACTCCTCGATCATTGCCATCAGACTCTGGGCTTTCTGCCGTGTCTTTGCCAGCATCTCCGGCGATGCTGCCCCGTCCATCTGCATAATTTCCAGGTACCCCAGTATAACGGTCATGGGTGTTTTCATGTCATGGGAAATATTGGACAACATTCTCCGGGAAGCCAGTTCATAACGGCGGTAATCCGCCTTCGTCCTCCGCCGTTTTTCCAACAGCCGGTTGATCTGTGCCGCCAGTTCCATCAACTCCTTATTCTCCGTAAAAATCATAAGGCTCTCATCGCTGTCCTCATCCAGAATCTCCCTTAATTTTCCATGCACCGCCCGCAGTTTTTTCTGTGTACCGGTAAGGAATACAATCCGCTGATAAAGCATGATTCCCAGAAGAAACAGCACACAAAGGCACAGAACAAATATCACCATCTCATCATTCATACAATCCCTCCAAACCAGACCCATTGCCCCAATCTATCCTCATACCTCCAACAGTCCTCTCTACACAGTTTCAAGTTTATAGCCAATCCCCCAGACCGTAAGAATATATACGGGTTTGCGGGAATCATCTTCAATTTTATTTCTCAATCTGCTGATATGTACATTGACAGCATTTTCGTCTCCCAGATAAGCGTCATTCCACACAAGAGAATATAACTGCTCTTTGGTGTAGACTTTTTTCGGATTCTGCATCAGAATCTTCAGGATTTCAAACTCCTTGGCCGTCAGTTCTACTGTCTCTCCACGCTTCGTAACTGTATAGTCTGTCAGATTCATAATCAGTTCCCCCGCCTGCAAAATGGCAGGTTCCTTGGCCTTAACGCTGTCATAATGCATCGTTCTGCGCAGCGCCGCCTTAATCCGTGCCAGAACTTCCACCACCGAAAAAGGCTTGGTGATATAATCATCCGCCCCCAGCCCCAGTCCCAATGTCTTATCGCTCTCCGTATCTTTGGCAGAAAGGATGATGATGGGAAGGAAACTCTTCCTGCGGATATGCTCCATCACACCCATGCCGCTTATTTTCGGTATCATCAGATCAAGCAAAACCAGGTCAAAATCTGCCTCGTCAAACTTTGCACAGGCTTCCTGCCCATCAAAAGCACATACTACTTCATAATTTTCTGTAGAAAGATAGTTTTTTAACATTTCACTGATCTCTGTATCATCTTCCACAAGCAAAATCCTGTATGTTTCCATTATTGCATGTTCTCCCTTTTACACAAACTTTTATGGTATAGTCACATAAAGTCCCTGTATCACATGGATACAGGGACTCTTGATTCCTGCAAGTCACACATAAAATGACAAATATGTCATTTATATGTACTCTCATTTTATAAGTACTTTTTTAAAGCGTCAACCTTGTCCAGTTTCTCCCAAGGCAGATCCAGATCATTACGGCCAAAATGTCCGTAAGCCGCTGTCTGCTTGTAGATCGGGCGGCGCAGGTCGAGCATCTTGATGATGCCTGCCGGCCTTAAATCAAAGTTCTCACGCACGATCTCTACCAGCTTATCATCAGCAATCTTACCGGTACCGAATGTATCTACCATGATAGAAGTGGGCTGTGCCACACCGATCGCATAGGATAACTGAATCTCACACTTGTCGGCAATGCCTGCCGCTACAATATTCTTCGCCACATAACGCGCTGCATAGGCTGCAGAACGGTCAACCTTGGTGCAGTCCTTACCGGAAAAAGCGCCGCCGCCGTGACGTGCATAACCGCCGTATGTATCAACAATGATCTTACGGCCTGTGAGACCTGCATCACCGTGAGGGCCGCCGATTACGAAACGCCCTGTGGGATTGATGAAGAATTTCGTCTGCTCGTCTATCAGTTCTTTCGGCAGAACGGGATCAAACACATATTTCTTGATGTCTTCATGAATCTGTTCCTGTGTCACATCATCATCATGCTGCGTGGATAATACCACTGCCTCAAGACGAACCGGCTTGCCAGCCTCATCATACTCTACGGATACCTGGCTCTTACCGTCAGGTCTTAAATATTTCAATGTGCCGTCCTTACGCACCTTGGTCAGCTGTAAAGCCAGCTTGTGTGCCAGGTCGATCGGATAAGGCATATACTCCTCTGTCTCGTTGGTCGCATAACCGAACATCATACCCTGATCGCCAGCGCCTGTGTCAAGGTCATCGTTCTGCTCACCCTTCTTCGCCTCCAGAGCCTTGTCCACACCCATAGCAATATCTGCCGACTGCTCGTCAATCGCTACAAACACTGCACAGGTGTTGCCGTCAAAGCCATATTCGGATTTGGTATATCCGATCTCTTTCACGGTATCACGCACGATCTTCTGCATATCCACATATGCATTGGTGGTAATCTCACCGGTCACCAGCACGAATCCTGTACAAACTGCGGTCTCACATGCCACACGGCTCATGGGATCTTTCTCCATGCAGGCGTCAAGAATGGCGTCTGAAATGGCATCGCAGACTTTGTCAGGATGGCCTTCTGTTACAGATTCTGAAGTAAATAATCTTTTTTCCATTTTTCCTCTCCTTAAGTTTAAAATAATTTGCTTCGCTAATCATTTAGCGAAATCTGCTCCACAGCCTCGGATACAACCAAAAACTTGCTTCGCAGAATAAAAATCCGCTGATTTCTCACGAAATAAGCGGACCCGACAGTCGATAATCAAATCCTCTTATTGTTCGATCTGTCTGTGACAGCATTTCGCTCAGGTTGGCACCTTCCTCTTGGGGGTTGCCGTGGCTTCATAGATCCTATGTATCTCCACCACTCTGAATAAGAGAAAACTTACAATATGGAATTTTCATATCTGTACTTACAATACACCCTGACAGGATTTCTGTCAATATATAAAATTCTCGGTGTTTCGCATGCAGCCTTTCAGTCCCGATGCTTCTGTCTCAACCGATCATCCAACTTTCAACTTAAACTTCTGCATATCCCGCTCTGTGGTCACCAGATCAATCTGCGCCCCCAGGCTCTGCAGTTTCAAATGGAAATCTTCATACCCACGTTCAATATATTTGATATCATCCACCGTAGTAATCCCATCCGCCGCAAGACCGGCAATCACCAGTGCTGCGCCGGCACGCAGGTCGGGCGCTGTAATATTTGCTCCTGTATACTTGGGCACACCATCAATAATTGCGGTATTGCTCTCCACTTTGATATTAGCACCCATACAGGTGAGCTCGTCCACATATTTAAAACGATTCTCGAAGATACTCTCCGTCACAATGCTTGTCCCTGCAGAAAGACCTAACGCCACGGTAATCTGCGGCTGCATATCCGTAGGGAAACCGGGATAAGGCAATGTCTTAACATGGGTATGTGCAAGCGGTTTGGATGCCACCACGCGCACCGCATCATCGGACTCCTCAATCTCACAGCCAATCTCCAGAAGTTTGGCGCTGATGGATTCCAGATGCTTGGGAATCACGTTCTTTACCGTCACATCCCCTTTGGTCACCGCCGCGGCAAACATAAAGGTGCCTGCCTCAATCTGATCGGGAATGATACCATACTCCGTACCATGCAGTTTGGACACGCCCCTGATACGGATCACATCCGTACCCGCACCCTTAATATTAGCGCCCATACTGTTCAAAAAATTCGCCAAATCCACCACATGCGGCTCCTTGGCTGCGTTTTCGATCACAGTCTGACCCTCCGCCATGACAGCCGCCATCATTACGTTCATGGTAGCGCCCACTGTCACCACATCCATGTAAATGTGATTTCCTTTCAATTTATCGGTCTCTGTGATGATCAGACCGTGCTCAATCCTGACATTAGCGCCCAGTGCACGAAAGCCCTTGATATGCTGGTCAATCGGGCGCAGCCCTATGTTGCATCCACCCGGAAGCGCCACTTCTGCCTTACTGTATTTACCGAGCAGCGCTCCTAACAGATAATAGGAAGCCCTGATCTTTTTGATATAATCGTCCTCTATTACCAAATCGTGAACCTGTGAGGCATTGACTTTCACTGTATGTCTGTCAATGCGGTTAATGACCACGCCAATACTTTCCATCGCCTGCATCATCACATTAGTATCTCTGACATCAGGCACATTTTCTATCAATACGGTCTCATCCGTCATAATAGCAGCTGCCAGGATTGCCAGCGCCGCATTCTTCGCGCCGCCAATCTCAACCTCACCGACTAACGGATTTCCACCTTTAATCGCATATTGTTCCATTTATGTTTACTGCCTTTCTCACACAAAAATGCCAAACATATAACTAACAGTATACCATAATTTGCCCATTTGTAAATGGGCAGATTAATTCAGGTATTGCAGAGGGTTCACCTGGCTGCCGTTTAGCAGGATCTCAAAGTGTAAATGCGGCCCCGTACTCACACCCGTATTGCCGCTTAAGGCAATCTTCTGACCCTGGGTTACCGTCTGACCCTGAGACACCAAAACCTTACTCAGATGTCCATATCTGGTCTGCCTGCCGTCCGCGTGATTGATATAAACCACATAACCATAACCACTGCCCCAGCCAGCCTTCGCCACCGTACCCGTGGAAGATGCCATAACCGCTGTGCCGACCGGTGTCGCCCAGTCTATGCCTTTATGATAGGTGCTTGCTCCTCTGGTGGGCGCTTTACGTCTGCCAAAACCGGAAGACTGTCTGCCGCCGGAAATCGGTTTGATATACGTAGGCGGAATCTTAGTGCCCCGCTCCACAATCTTAGGCACAGCTTCATAGGTGATCTCTTCTTTCAAAATCTCCCTGCTGACTTCCTCCTTATTACGGTAAGACACATCTGCCACTACCTTACGGTGCCCTGCTGAAGGCTCCTGCAGAGTCTGCGTCTGGTTCGTATACCAGTCGTCATTGTCCACATAGATAATTTCCGCCTCATAGTCCTCTTCATAATACATCTGCTCTATGCGTTCTACGGAAAGTTCCGGTTCCGGCACAGTCACGATCAGTTCATCGCCCACGCGGATCATAGAATTTTCATTCTCTATGGTCTCATTCATGGCGATCAAATCTGCCAGCGGAATCTCGTTTTTCTCTGCAATCTGAGAAAGCGTATCGCCCGATACCACCTCATATATCTGTTCTTTCTCCTGATCCTTTGTCACCTCTTCAATAGCTATGGAAAGAGGTGTTAACTCATAATCTTGCAGATAGGATTCCACCACTTCCACAGTATCCCCAAATTCCAGAGACAAAAGCCCCAGTTCATAATCAGAAAAATCCTTTTCCGCCGCCGGCTCTATATCCTCAAACATTTCGTCTATGACCGCATTGATACCTGCACTGGTCATAACCTCCTCGGCTTCCTCTTCCTCCTTGTGTTCCTCCGATGAATAAATCTGCGTGGTGAGCACATTCAATTCTCTCTCTGAATCCAGCACCAAATCCACATAGTAAGCGTTTTCACTGTCATATTTTTGAATGGATGCCTGCAGAAGCGCCAGCACTTCCTGTGTACTCGCCAGATTTACCGTATACTCGTTAATTTTCACCGTGTAGGAACGGTTCAACGTCTCTTTCACGCTTCCCCGCAGCGCAGTAACCATGTTAGAAATTATGACACTATCGTCATCTACTGTGCCCCAGAGTACTTCCTCACCCTCATAGGTCAGTTCGCTCTCCGCAAGCACCATCTCATCACTGCTGCCTGCCAGCTTTTTTCTGGCCGCGATCAGATAGTTGTCAGCCTCTTCGATGTCGCCCATCACGCCCACCACCATACCGTTTAAATACACTGTAAAGATATTGTCACCGGTACTCTCCAGCCGCTGCATATAGGGCAGACAAAAGGCGGCTGCGATGATTGCAAGCACCGCAACCTTAATATATGCAATTTTCATTTTTTTATAATGTCTGCTGATTATTTTCATCTTACAAATCCATTGATGATGGGGAGTAGATTGATCACGATATCAGCGATCACCCCGATCAGTATCAGGACACAGACCGGCAAAAGCGCCTTGCTGCCTTTGACTTCTTTCGTCTGTTTACCCAATTCTTCTGTAAATGCAGCCTGCACATTGCGGTAAACTTTCACATTCTCCTTGTGTGCAAAATCCTCTGACTGCTTAAAACGCTCCTCTATAAGCGCCTTGATCTGCGTAAGTGTCTGTTCCGTGTCGGCCGTCTGTACACTGCTTGTCTCTATGGACTCCAGCCTGGCTATGCACTCTTCCAATACCTTTTTCACTTCCGCCACATTCTCGGCTGTCTTTAAATTCACTTTACGGACTTCCTGCATGATTTCATCATAGGCCTTCATCTGATTCTGCATCTGTTCCAGTCTGGCTGCCTCCGCCGCGGAATTGGCACGGATCATTTCCTGCGCATTTCTTTTCTGTGCCAGTTTATCAATAAAAGTATCCATTCTATGCCTCCATCTCATCTTTAGACATTGTACCCAATTATTTTTTCATATTACCATTTTTCCGGCTCGATGACAACAAATAAAAGACTTTTCCTGATATCGCCATCTTTCCATTTGTGCATATTGCATATTTTTTTTACTTCTAATTCTATCCATTTGTAAACATTAACGATAACTTTACACTTCGTTCATAATTTATTCATATTTAGGAAGTATACTTTAAACATACCAAACGAGACAATATGTAGTGTTATCATTACACACATGGATAAATTTTTTCATAATAGCCCGGGTGCCGCAAGGTGCCTGGGCACTCCTCATTTATGGGTAGATTATACAAAGATAAGGGTAATAAAAAAGAGAGGCGGCGTGCCTCCCTTTTCTCTGTCTTTTACTCTCTCTGCCCCTGGCCTTCCTGCTCTATATGCAGGATTTCCTCATTCAGGGACATCATCCTTGCATCCAGCGCCGCCACCATCTGCGCGCACTCCACAAGCTGTTCCTTAATGTGTTCCGGCGCATTTCCTTCAAACTTATAGTGAATCTTATGCTCCAGGCTGGCCCAGAAATCCATCGCTACTGTCCGAATCTGAATCTCCACCTTGGCATCTGCAATCCGGTCGGAAAGATAGACCGGAACCGTCACCAGCATATGATAACTCTTGTATCCGCTGGATTTGGGATTTACGATATAATCCTTCACGGAAATCACACGGATGTCTTTCTGGTTACTGATCATCTCCGCAATCTGATAAATATCCGATGAAAAGGAACAGATGACACGGATACCCGCAATGTCATTGACATAGCGCACCATATTATCAAGCGTAGACTCATAACCATGCTTCTTCAGTTTCTTGACGATACTCTCCGGCGTCTTAATGCGCCACTTGATATGCTCGATTGGATTATACCGATGTACATGCTGGAACTCATCATTTAAGATTTCCAGTTTTGTTGAAATCTGCTTCAAGGCAGAATTATAAATCAGCTGCACTTCTTTCCAGCTGTCAATATCACCATCTCTGTCTCTATCTACAATAACTTCCACGTTTCGCTGATCCCCCGATTACTTCTTGCCTTTTATGAGGCCGCTATGCATCCGCAACCTGAAAAAACTCTCAGCCTGCTGCCTTTTTTCATCTTGCG
>CAMXIF010000015.1 GCA_947243845.1 uncultured bacterium | reverse complement strand
ATCATAGAAGACCTGTTGTCTAATACCTATTTACAGAAAAACTTTCACAGACTCACTTGGGATCACCGAAACGGAGAATTGAAATAAAAATATCTCCCTTCATAGTTAAGAATTATTCCTTAATCTTTCTTAACGCAATTACCAAACGCTACGTCCAATAAAATCTCAATACCTCGCCAAATTTTCTATCAATGGTAGTGACGATTCCTATCTTTACATCACCATCCATGATAACATACATTTCCCCTTCAACAGATACATTTAGGGCATTACCGCCTTTAGATACATAATCCTCTTTACAGATTCTTGCAATGATCTTACAAATTTTTTCGGGATTTTGTCCCCGCTTGATCTCAAATGCTATATCCGCATCGCCAACATACTCTTCACCAAATACTACGAGATATTCTGCATCGCCATCGATCAACATTTGTTCATAGCTGGTCGGATTGTTAACTTCCTGATAATAGTTTATAAAAAAGCAGATTAAAAATACAATTAAAATCGGGAAAAAGCGACTACTAAAACGCTGAAAATGACTTTGCTCTGCCCATTTTTTACCGTTCCATGTAAATATGGGCATATACATACGTATGAATGACAGGACAAAATCAGCTATTATAAACACAATAATTACCTTGACCATTGGCACACTACTCCTCTTCTACACCTTTATTATATTGTACTTATTGATGTCAACCGACAAATTGAGGAAACATCGTGTAATGTTTCCTCATACTTATCTCTAATATTTATAAAACAGCCAACACGGGTATTTTATCCCCATATCAAATAATCTACCCGGTCAGCAATTCTACCTGATAATGTAGTATGCAATGCTACAAGCCGTGCACGATCATACAAATCCATATATAAATCAAAATAACATAATGATACTGATAAACCAAAACTAAATACAGAAGTGGTGGCCGCTAATAACCCCATAATTCCATTGAAGCAAGTGTCAACATATTCACGAGATACATCTACCGGTTTCAGGTCATCGTAGATGGCATTTAGTAACTCCTCAGCTGACTCCGCTGTATCATAATGATTTACTAAAGAAGTTTTAATCAATTTAGCGTGTTCAATAGCTTCTGAGGGATCATATTCTGCTAAATCCAGTATAGCATCTGCAGTGTTAAGGGAGATGTTTTTACCTTCGCTGGCGACCTCTATCAATTTATCAAACTTATCTATAGCATCACCGATATCATTATATAGATTTCTCACATTGTTTGCAAAGATAGACATTTTACTTTGCTGTACAAAAATATCATATACTCTGATATCATTTTCAGTGATAACATAGGCATATATATTATCAAATCCGGGACTTGCTTTGGTATAGTTGGGATTGTCTATGTAATGTGACATATACAGATAGAATACATATTGACCAAAATTATTTACATTTCCATACCTGCTTAATGCAACATTGGTGATATATGCAAATCTTTCATTCTGTTCCTGCGGTGTTTCAGGTGGATTTCCATCCTGTGCATATGGAACTGCATAGGATTGGTTCAAAAGTTCATTTTCCAAGTTTTTTGTCTGTTCGTTTACTACAGATAATGCAGCAATCTGTTCAGTATATCCCTCATAAAATGAGGCATTTTTTCTTTCCAACTGTGTCAATTCAGCAATATCTTCTGAACTGAACCCGATACTTTTCCAAGCCTCGCCAGCTATAGTAATATCATCTAATGCCTTCTTCAACTGTTCGGCATCAATGCTGGTTGCATTAACAGCTTCTTCCACAGCTTCTTCTACCGCCTCTTTAGCATAAACATTTTTCAACGGATAAGAAGCTGTTGTTACAATTATCAAACTCATTGCTACAATTACACTTAATAATTTTTTCCCCATAACACTAAACCTCCAATCTAATTATTGTACTACATATTAAATTATATCACAACGCCCTGGCAAAAAACAACTGCTGAACCTACTTAGATATTGCTTTCGACTATATACGTTGCGCCATTAGAAAATATGTATTATTAAAGAGAGGTATAAGTATCTGTCGGGGACGGGCTGCTGGAGAGTTTTTTACAAAACAGCCCATTTCTGATGACAGTTTACATTATAAATCTGGCCTTTACTGCAAATACAAGAGAAATCAATGCCAATCCTATAAAAATTCCATGCCAATATCTGTTTTCCATTTCATCTTCTCCATTGGGGATCAACCATTGTGCCTGCGGGAATAACAGAATATGATCCCGAAGATTTCCATTGAATTCAATCACAACAGTCCAGATGATTCCAAATACCATCAAAATGTGCATTATGATATTGGTGATAGGTGCAGTTGACGTTGTTATATATAAATAGTTAAATAATTTATGCAGAATCAATCCGTCCGCCATGGTGCACAGTATGGTAAAGATACGACCGGCAAATGTATCGTTCAATTCCAATTTCAGCCCCAAAATAACTTCCGGTAGAAAAATCGTATAAACGGAAATCGTCAGGGCCCTGATATGTCTGCTGCGAACATTACCTTCCAAAACCCATACGCCTACTAAACATATCGCCACCGTGCATAAAAGCAACAGAAACAAATTGTATAAAAAAATAATTACTTTACCATCATTTTCCCTCATATTTATCATGCATGATATTCTCGGAAGCCCAAAAATCATGTTTCCTTTCTTTCTAATTTGTATCACGGTTCAAAACAGAAGTGTATGTGTATTTCCGCTGCCTTTATCTGAATTGTTTATCCGCCTTTTTTACGAGGACAATATAATAAAAATTATACCATGAATATGCAACATATGTAAATTGGTTTGCATGATTTCCTATAGTTCCGAAAATTGAAAGATGTTTCTTTTTAATTATGATTGTATAAGGTATAATAAACATGATAAGGCTGTTCAAACCATGTCAAAAAGAGTTTATTTCATGGACGGATATTGCAATGTCTTAAAATGAATCCTATACCGCTCGAATGAATACCAGAGCAGATTAATTTTACCTATACCGATGAGGCTGATTTTAACCCTTTCGGGAGAGAAAGGGAAGTTTATAAAAATGTAGAAGATTAGGTAGAAAAGACGTTATGCGAGGCGTCAGAGTAATTAATTATTTAAAAGGAGCATTTAAATATAAACTGCAGCGAAAGTTCAAGGCGTTTACTCCGGATAAATTCTTTAGCTGTCATTTGTTATGGAACAGCGCATGCTCTGAAAGTTCTGCCTGTAAAGATGGAATAGAATTGAGGACATTCAGCAATGCGTAAATATGCAATTCTAAAGGAACCAATCAAATGTAATGACAAGGATTTTATTTACAAAATCATGCTATACCAGACAAAGAAAGAGGTTCTTTTATTTAAGTATTGTAACATGGGTGATCCACAATGGGGGCAATTTGAGATATTGAAAAATGGGCAGTGGGTAGATTATAGTCTATAAATATACCAAATTATAAGATGGAATTAGCAAAAGCAATGCAGATACGGACAGTGAAATCGGGGGATAATATCTTATGAAAGAGGAAGAAAGAATCTACAGAACTTTTACAAAAGAATTGGAAGAATGGAGCCGAACGGACAAAGTTCCTTCCATGGGAAATCAGGATATCAGGTATTATCTGGAATTGCAGAAGGAACGCCTGCGCAGCCGTTCCCTGCGGATGGAATATCGTTTCAAGCTGCGGGGAGAGCATCTGGACAATATCTACAGCATGGCTTATAAAGATCAGATTTACACCAACAGGTTCACCAGTTCCAGTTATTTGCAGAGCACCATTTTTTCCCGAGATGGGGAGGTGGTGTATGAAAAAGAGGATCCACAGAGCTTTTTTCAAACGATTACTTGGATGGATCGGCAGAAGCCAGAGGAGATGTACAACTGTCCCAACTGCGGGGCGGTCAGTTCTATAGAAACACTTTTAGGCAGCTGTCCATACTGTCATACCCATTTTCTAATATCGGATTTGTTCCCGAAAGTGACGAACTATTATTTTGAACATAATTTTTTTATGAATACTAAAGAACTTAAGCGAAAGATGTTTAAATGGGTGTTCGGGGGGATTCTTGCAATCTTTTTGATCAGTATGCCCGCAGCCATTCAGGCATATGGCCTTGGTGGTTTGCTGGTAAGTTTAATTGTCAGCTGCATACCCGGAGCTTTTTTGGGGTATTTAGCTATGAGCCTCGGCATGCTGGTTCACTTATTGAAAGCCGCGGCGGGCGAAGTGGTCAGGCTCCCTAATGTGGCCGGAACCAAGAAAAAGATTAACAGTCTGCTTAAGCCCTATGACCCGAATTTTTCTTATGAGCATTTTTGCGGGGAAATAGTGAATTTGTTGAAGATAATACTCTTTACGGATGATCTGGAGAACTCGCCGGTCTATGAAGGGCAGGAAAAGATTCCTGATTTTTCCGCTATTGTAGAATCTGTCTATGAGGGAAGTATGGGACTGAACAGGGGCTGGGTTAAGGATGGATATTGTTATCTGAATCTGGATGTGTATATGTCCAATATTTATGACACAGGCAGGTTGAGCCGGAAAGATGACATGTTCCGCATGGTGGTGTGCAAGTCTGTCAAAAAGGCAGCAGATTTTGGCTTTTCCATTAAAAAGGTACAATGCGCCAGCTGCGGAGGGAGTTTTGACGCCACAAGGCAACGTGTTTGCCCATACTGTGGCAATCCTTATCATCTGGGAGAGGACGGCTGGGTGGTATTGTCGATTAAGGTTAGCTGATGCATCCCTAAGTGGTGGCCTGTTTGGCGGTTCGATTTTATTGAGTGCCAGATTTCTTAATATAGAGGTTCCGGCAGGCCTTCCATTTCGGGAACCGAAAATACATACAAAAGGCGATTATCATTATCACGGTAAAGTGGATGGGAAGATTCTGCTGTCAGGGATGATTCCAATATGGAAAAGATTACCGAAGTGGAGGGCTATGGGTTATTCTGTTTGAATAGCCGCAACTCCGGGGGAAAACTTTATGTGAAGGATCGGACCAGGTGAGTATATGAAAGAATTAATTACTTTATGTGGAGACAACTGCATAGAATGTCCAAGATACAATGCCCATAGTGAGGCAGAATTGAGAAAAGTGGCGAAACTGTGGTACAGGGCAGGTTGGCGGGATACGGTGGTATCGAATGAAGAAATCGCCTGTACAGGCTGTTCCTCTCATAAACACTGTACATATGGATTGGTTGATTGTACCAGCAGACATGGTGTTGACAAGTGCAATCAATGTAAAGAGTTTCCCTGTGATAAGATTGAAGATATGCTGGAGCGTTCCAGGAAATATCAAAAGAGGTGTAAAACGATATGTTCAGAAGAAGAATATCTTGCATTAGAGAAAGCCTTTTTTGAAAAGGAGAGTAATCTGATGAAGAATTAATCAATGGATTTAAACTATATATTTCAAGCTTTAAGAAGGAGGACACCCAAATGAACCTAACCAACATAACCGTCAACACCCAAAACAGTATCCGCATCGAAGGCTCGAAGATATTGTATTTCGACCCGTACCAGATTCAGTCAGGTGCCCATGACGCAGACTATATCTTTATCACCCATGAACATTATGACCACTTTGAACCGGAATCCATCGCGAGATTAAAGAAGGCGGACACCCGTCTTATTGCACCGGAATCCATGAAAAAGAAGGCGCTTGCCGAGGCGGGCATTACCTCGGAGAACTGCGTATTTTATCAGCCGGGTGAGAGACATGAGGATCAGGGTCTTCTGATTGAGACAGTTCCGGCTTACAATAAATTAAAGCCCTTTCACACGAAGGGAAAGAAGTGGCTGGGATATGTGGTAACGCTGGATGACACTCGCTATTATGTGTCCGGCGATACGGATGTAAATGAGGATATTCTGAAAGTACAATGCGATGTGGCGCTGCTTCCCATCGGCGGATTTTATACAATGGATTGGAAGCAGGCGGCGGAGTATGTGGCACAGATAAAGCCGAAGGCTGTGATTCCCACACATTATGGGAGTATTGTGGGGAAAGATTCTGATGGACCGGCTTTTAGAGAGGCGTTGGAAACGTTTAATAGTGATATACGAGTGGAATTGAAGCTGTAAAGAGGCAATATTGGCGTTTAATGGGTGGGATATCCCATACTTTGGGATATCATCAGTCCACTTGCACCATCCGCACCGCATAAACCCTTCCTGCATATTGCGACAATTTAGTCAGCTCGTCTTTTAGCGGATTCATACATATCATCTGCCGGGCGTACGGTTTGATGTTTACAAACAGACCTTATAAGACGATTTTATAAATATCCGCAGTCTCGTTTTCGAAGGAAAAACTTCGCTCATAAACACCGCCGTTTTTCTGTATCACTTTTATAGATGCGGCATTTGTTTTTTCCACAGAAATATGCAGGTCTTTCATGTTTGCCTTTTTCGCTGCTTGGAGAAGCTGATGTAACATCTCCGTTGCATACCCCCTTTTTCTTTCGGAAGGGCGTACACTATATCCGCAGTTCCCCAGGTCTTTGAGGAATTCATTCAGTGTGTGTCTTAAATCAATGATGCCGATGATTTTGTTGTCACTTTTTCGGATTGCAAAAAAGGTGTCCGTGACGACCCAATTTTCATTAACTGTTTTGGGATCGGTGTTCAGTGTTACAGAGTTTAGCCATTCCTCATAGTTTTCCGTCTTGTCCAAAAGTTCACTTCCATAGATAATGTTTTCTCCGGATTGGAAATGTTCGCTGCGATAGGCAAGCGCTTCTTCTTTCAGTTCTATAGTGGGTCTTACCAAAACAATATTATTTTCCATGTTGTGTCTCCTCTGTCAGTAAAAGTTTTTTTATCTCATCTGTGATTTGGATAGGAATTTCAGGATTCATATTCATTAACCTGCTATACATGCGGACACCCTGATAGGCAAATAAAATCATATGAAAGACAGATTCCGGGTTTACCGGGTTAAATTCTTTCGTGCCTATTCCATAGTTGATCAATTCTACCCAAGCTGATTTTGAAGTATCATACTGTTTCTTTATAGAATTATCCTTTTTAGAGACCGCAGGATTACTATAAAATTCGCAGATAGCAAGGCTGAAAGAGTTTTCATAGTCAAGCATTTCTTTCGCATATTTTGTAAGAAGATCCTCTAATATCACAGCAGCCGGGATGTGCTGTTCTATTTTAGCAAATACTGCATCTTTCTGCTGATCGGAAAAAGCATTGACGATTTCCAGAAAAATCTGTTCCGTACTTTCATAATGGCGATATAATCCTCCGCGGCTAAGTCCTGTCAATTCGCAGATATCTTTCATGGTCACTTCTTTGAAGCCCTTTTGGGCAAATAGTTGGTATGCTTTCTCACGAATGATCTGTCTGGTCTTATCTCCTTTTAGGCTCATGGCCGTCACCTCTTTTATTTCCGCTAGTAGTGTGTCCAGGTACGACCTGGCGCGGAAAAATAATTTTGCAACATCTGTGTCGCTTTCTATTATGCGTCACGCGTGTCGCTTTGTCAAGAATAAAATGCCTGCAAATTAATTTATTGAAATGCATGAAGACTTAACGTATGATAAAAGAAAAACAGCGGAGGCAATTTATTCCTGATATAAGGAAAGCATTGGAATAAGAATGGCCGTCTGGAGTGTTTGTGTCCGGAAACGAAAGAAGAAATTTATGCGGAAAGAAGATAAATTTGAAGGTTTAAAACATATTAAAAGCGAAAGGAAATATCGTACATGCGGAATGTGAATTGGAGGAATATAACAACAAAATACAGAGTATTACTGGGACTGATTCTCTTTTATATCCCATTTCATATAATCCTTTCTCCGACTTATTGGGATGATGCAACTTATGCGCAGATTCTGGGGCAGTATCAGAATGATCTGTTTCAATACACATTGGACAGATACCTCACTTGGTCATCCAGAATTACAATCGAACTGGCGCTGCCTTTTTTGACAACCTGGCCGGCCTTTGTATGGAAAGTTATGGATTTGTTTATGATAGCCCTGCTATACTGTGATCTGGTATGGATATTAGAGTATCTGTTCGGTTTGCGGGAAAAGGGAATGTATCTGCTGACAGCGGTTTTGCTCTGTGCGTTTCCATTTTCGATCATGGCTCAGACCGGGTGGATTGCCACGACCACCAATTATCTGTGGGTAATTTCGCTGGGGCTTTATGCGATAAACAAGATGTTAAAGGCAGGATTATTGAAAGAACCCGTATCAAAAGGAGAGGTTTTGTGTGCGGCGCTGGCTATTCTTTATTGTGCGAGTTTTGAATCGATGACGGCGATTTTATTGTTGATAGAAATAGGGCTGTTGATCTATTGTTTCAAAAATAAAGAGAGATGTCCGGCGATAGTCTGGATCTGCATGGGGTTGACAGTTATTTTTATGATTTATATTTTATGCTGTCCGGGGAATCGTCTGCGCCCTATCAATGATGCGAAAGATTGGATGCCGGAGTATTTTGAACTTAACTTTCTGGACAAGCTGCGTATGGGTATTCTCTCTTCTTACATGCATTTTGTATCTCTTCCAAGTCCGATATTTTTTATCTTGAACGTGGTAATATTTTTGTCATGGAAAGGGGAGTCTGCAGGAAAGCGGGTGATAGCTGCAATTCCCCTGCTCACAGATGTGGTATGGACGGGTTGGTTTATGGTGAACTATCTGTTGGGATGGCGTACTCTTACCTATCAAGTGCCAGTGCCGCTTCCGGAGAGATGGACGGATAAGCTTGAGCAGGGACTTTTACTGCTGACCGTGATAATTTGGTTTATTATTGTGCTCTATACACTGTTTCATAAGGGGAGGGATAATCAAAAACTGTCGGGGGCAGTGATATTGCTGCTTGCCTGTCTTCCGGAGATGGCAGTGGGTCTTACGCCGACAGTCATTGCCTCTATTTTACGGACAATGATCTATTTGTATATGGCGATGATTCTGCTCATTGTGGCGCTGTTGGAAACGGAGAAACAAGCATGGGCAGTGTCAGCAAAGCGGTTTATATGGTTGTGTATGGCAGCGGGCGTTTTTTTAAATGCCTGCCAGATTTCGAGACATATTCTGCTCTATGGTTAGAAAAATAACACATTTCAATGGACAGCCACAGGAATATAAGGTTATAATGTAACGTAATATTATCAAAATTTGGAGGTTGTACTTATGAGGGAAGCAGCATCTGATAAAAAATCAGAAAAAAAGGCTGGAATGAGAGGAAAATTTTCCGGACGGATCGGTTATGTTCTGGCAGTTGCAGGTTCTGCTGTAGGGTTGGGCAATATCTGGCGGTTCCCCTATTTGGCGGCGAAATACGGCGGTGGTATGTTTCTGTTGGTCTATCTGCTTTTGACGGTTACATTTGGATATGTGCTGATCGTGTCGGAGACAGCTCTGGGGCGCATGACGAAGAAAGGCCCTGTGGGTGCATTTCATTGTTTTGGAAAGAGCCTGCCGTTTCATTTTGGAGGCTGGATCAACGCGGTAGTACCCATGATCATCGTTCCGTATTATTGTGTTATTGGCGGCTGGGTTCTCAAATTTTTGATTGAGTATCTGCTTGGAAATGCGAACATGCTGGCTGGGGATGGATATTTTCCTGAGTTCATCGCATCTTCCGGCAGTGTTGAGTTATGGTTCTTATTATTTTCGTTTTTTGTCTTTGCCGTAATTCTGGCGGGTGTGGAACAGGGTGTTGAGCGAGTGACCAAGGTAATGATGCCGGTGCTGGTTGTTCTGGCTGTCTTTGTGGCAGTTTATGTCATGACTCGTCCCGGTGCACTGGATGGTGTCAAATATTTCCTGATTCCAAACTTTAAGGATTTCTCCTGGATGACGGTAGTGGCAGCCATGGGGCAGATGTTCTATTCCCTGTCGATTGCGATGGGCGTGCTTTATACTTATGGCTCTTATATCAGCAAGGATGTGGATATAGAAAAGAGTACTTCACAGGTGGAGATTTTTGATACGGGTATTGCAATGGTGGGCGGATTGATGATCATTCCGGCAGTCTTTGCCTTTTCCGGCGGGGATATGGCTACTTTGAAGGCGGGCCCTTCGCTTACCTTTATCACGCTGCCGAAAATATTTGCCAATATGGGTGGTGGGACGATTATTGCGATCGCTTTTTTCCTGATGTTTCTGTTTGCGGCATTAACAAGCGCTATTTCGATCATGGAAGCGAGTGTGGCTACCTTGCAGGACGAACTGCATTTGAGCCGTTTTAAAAGTAGTCTGATCATGGTGATCGTGACCTTTGTCTTAGGCTCTGCCTCGGCGCTTGGCTATGGAGTCTGGGATGGAATCAGGATTCTGGGTATGCAGTTTTTGGATTTCTTTGATTTCCTGACCAATTCGATCATGATGCCGATTGGGGCGCTGGCTACGTGTTTCCTTATCTTACGTGTGGTTGGATTTAAAAAGATTGAGGAGGAAGTGGAGATTTCTTCCGCATTTCACAGGAAAAAGCTGTATTACTTTTTCCTGAAATATCTGGCGCCTATTTGTATTGCTATTATACTGCTCAGTTCTATTGCTAATGTACTGGGGTGGATTTCATTGTAAGGAGATATTATGTTCATGCTTCCTTCATTGGATGAGATAATTGAATCAGATAAGTCACCTGAAGAAATCAGCCAAATTATGGGAGCCATTACGGTTTCACGAAGAGAGCACTATTTTGCCGATATGCGGGGTGAGTTTGTCGGTGAGATCGATATGACGGGATTTAAGGTGATGAGTAATATACATCACCGAAATTCGTTCTTGCCAGTTATAACAGGAAGTATCAGGACAGAGGGGAATAGATCTATTATTGCCATAAAAATGAGGATGCATCCCTTAACATCTGTTTTTTCGGTGATTTGGCTGTCCGGTGTTGCCGTTTTTCTTCTGATAGGAATATGCATTGCGTGTGTTGACAGGAATGCTTCTTCCTTAATGTTAATTTGTATGTCAGCGGGAATGATGCTGTTTGGTCAGCTTTTGATAAGAGGCGGGTTTTACGGGCCGGCAAGGAAAGCGATTGCGAGACTGCGGGAGTTGTTTGAAGTGTCTTAGTTTAATTTTTACGTCACAGGGGTGGATTTCATTGTAAGGAGAACGCCATGATTCTGTTTCCTTCGAGGGATGAAGTTATTGTATCGAAAATGAGTCCGGATGAGATTTGTGAAGCGCTTAGTGCAATAACGATTCCGCCGGGGGAATATCGTTTTTGGAAGAAAAAGCCAGAGTTTGTGGGCAAGGTCAGCACAGCAGGATTTGAGTTGGTGCATCCCGAAAAGAAATATAATATTCAATTGTCTGCCCTGCCGGTTGTAACGGGAAACGTAGGAGTAAGGGGTAAAATATCCATCATCTCGTTGGTGTTTAGGATGCGCTGGCATATGACAGTGTGCTATGTGATATGGCATGGAATAGTTGTGGGATGTATGTTAAAAGGGATTTTTGCATTCAATGCGGATAGAAATGACACCTTCTTTTTATACTGGGCGGGGCTGATGTTGTGCTGCGGTCAGTGGGCATTTAGGAGCCTCTTTTATTTGTCAGCGAGAAATACGATGGAGAAGATGAGAAAGTTATTCGGGAAGGATGACTAAAACTATACAATTTCATAGGAATGTATAGATTTGCCGTTCCAGTGATTGACAGGGTTTTAACACAGTGCTATATTTCTTGCTAAATGAAAGAGGTGTTTAGCAATGAATGAACAAAAGGCAAAAAAGGGCGGCAATCAGGCAATGCTCAAGATCTGCGGGTTTATTGTGGATAAGCGCAATCTGTTTTTCCTGTTGTTTGGGATCTTGATCATTTTTTCAGCCATCTCCAGGAACTGGGTCAATGTGGAGAATTCTATGTCTCATTATCTGCCGGATTCTACAGAGACGAAGCAGGGTCTGGATTTGATGGAGCAGGAATTTATTACATACGGGACCTGTAATGTAATGGTTGCCAATGTGTCGTATGAACAGGCACAGACAATTGGGCGCAATCTGGAATTTATGCCGGGAATCTTTTCGGTGGATTATGATGATACGGAGGAACATTATTATAATGGTTCCTCCTATTATAATGTCACTTTTGACTATGACGAGAAAGATGATCGGTGTCTGGAAGCGCTGGCTCGTGTCAAGGAAGAACTTGATGGATATGATTATTATCTGTCTACGACATTGGGGGACATTGAGGCAGAACTGATCGCGGAGGAAATGAATGTCATAGTTGTGCTGGTGGCTATTGTAGTGGTGACGGTACTTTTGCTTACGTCACAGGCTTATGCGGAGGTGCCGGTGCTTCTGATCACGTTCGTGGCGGCGGCGATTCTGCAGATGGGAACCAACTTTATTTTTGGGACGATTTCCTTTGTGTCTAATTCGGTTACCGTGGTGTTACAGCTTGCGCTGTCGGTGGATTATGCGATTATTCTTCTGAACAGGTATAAGGAGGAGCATGCGAATCTGGAATCCAGGGAAGCCATCATTATTGCTTTAAGCAAAGCAATCCCGGAAATCTGCGGCAGTTCGATGACGACCATAGGCGGTCTGATAGCCATGGGCTTTATGCAGTATAAGATGGGGCCGGATCTGTCCATGTGTTTGATTAAATCTATTTTCCTGGCATTGGGATCCGTGTTCCTGCTGATGCCGGGTGTGATCATGTTGTTTTCCAAGTGGATGGACAGTACGAAACATAAAAACTTTATCCCGGATATACCGTTTGTGGGCAAGCTGGACTATGCTACAAGGCATGTTGTGGCGCCGCTATTTGTGGTAGTGATTGTGGGAGCCTATATGGTCTCAAAGGATTGTCCGTATGTGTTTGGCGACACAACGATTACGCCGCCGATTCAAAACAGCATCCAGAAAACAGAGGAGATGCAGACAGATAATTTTGGCGCCAGCAATATGGTGGCGCTCATCGTACCGGCAGGAGACTATGAGAAAGAGAAGAAACTCTTAGAAGACCTGGAGGCTTGTCCGGAAGTGGATTATACCATGGGGCTCACCAATATAGAGGCAATGGACGGTTATTGTCTGACGGATAAGCTGACACCCAGACAGTTCTCAGAGTTGATCGATCTGGATTATGAAGTGGCGGAACTGGTCTACGCGGCATATGCTGTGAATGATGAAGACTATGCGAAGGTGGTTAACGGCCTTCCGGAATATAAAGTGTCTCTGATCGATATGTTTATGTTTGTCTATGAAGAGGTGGAAGAGGGGTATGTTACGCTGGATGATGAACTGCAGGAAACGCTGGATGACGCTTACCGGCAGATGAATTTTGCCAAGAATCAGCTGCAGGGAGAGAATTACAGCCGCATGCTGGTCTATCTGACGCTTCCGGAGGAGAGTGCCCAGACCTTTGCCTTCCTCGATAAAATGCATGAGATTGCGGGTAACTATTATAGCGGCAAGGTGGTGGTCTGCGGAGAGTCGGTGAGCCAGTATGATTTGCAGAAAACCTTTGGACGGGATAATCTGGTGACCAATATACTGTCCATCCTGACTGTGCTTGTGGTGCTGCTGTTTACCTTTAAATCCGCAGGAATGCCGGTACTTTTGATTGCGGTAATTCAGGGTTGTATCTGGCTTAACTTTTCGGTGCCTGCGCTGCAGCATGATAACATTTTCTTTATGTCCTATTTGATCGTCAGTTCAATCCAGATGGGCGCCAATATCGATTATGCTATTGTCATTGCGGGCCGATACATGGAACTGCGTGAGACGAACGGCAGGAGGCAGTCTATCATAGATGCCATGAATCAGGCTTTCCCGACAATTATCACGTCCGGAACCATGATGGTGGTGGCCGGGTTCCTGATCGGAAAACTGACTTCCAATGCGGCGATTTTCGGCATTGGAAAGTCGCTGGGAAGAGGGACTTCGATCTCTATTCTAATAACCATGTTTGTTCTGCCGCAGATTCTTCTGGTGGGCGATAAGATTATAGAGAAGACGGCCTTTGTGATGAATATGCCAATCCGCACGAAGAATGCGACCGGGCTGATGAAAGTGGATGGTCTGGTGCACGGCAGGATTGACGGTGTTGTGACCGGTACGATGAAGGCCATTGTCAGAGGTAATGTAAGCGCCTATGTGGAGGCCGGCGATGTGACGGAACTTTCAGAGGAGGAATATAGACAGATGGCAGACACGGTGTCTGCGGAATTAGCGAGCAGGGAGGTGGCGGACCATGAATAGATCGAACAAGTTCGATTGTGAGATCCGCTTTGCGGACTCGGATATGATTAAAAATTTCTTATATCATAAAAAGAGGCTGGCGTCTTTTATGCTGGCGGTGCTGTTGGGGATCTTGCCGGTGATGAATGTCTGGGCGGAGGAAGAGGAGACTACCGTGGAGGAAGAAGTCACCAGCGTAGAGGATGCCAATGCGACAATCGATTCTTATAATGATGAAGAGATAGAGTGGGAAGAGATACATATAAAGGATTTGGAGGGTTTGCAGGCATTTTCCAGAAATTGCTGGCTGGATACCTGGTCCCAGAATAAAAAGGTGTATTTGGAAGAGGATATCGCCATCTCTGGCGGTGAGTTTGTATCCATACCGACCTTTGGCGGATATTTTGACGGACAGGGACATACCATAAGTGGTCTGGCAATCCGGGATTCGGTGTCATATGTGGGATTGTTCTGCTATACTCAGCCTGCAGCGGTTATCGCCAATCTGAAAGTGGAGGGGACGGTCAGGCCCGCTGGCAAACAGATGGTAGTAGGCGGTATTGTAGGGGATAACAGAGGTATACTATTAAACTGTGCCTATGAGGGTATCGTAGAGGGCAACGACTATGTGGGCGGCATTGTGGGTATTAATGAACTCAGTGGCATCCTCATGGAGTGTAAAGTGAGCGGTACTATTACAGGGGCGCATTACAGCGGCGGTATTGCAGGACATAATGTAGGTAATATTGTGGGCTGCCTTAATCAGGCGGATGTAAACACTTCTAACCAGGATAAAGGGAAGTCCCTGGAAGATATTAATCTGGAGGACTACAAGGCAGGACTTTTAAATCCGGAGGATAACAGCGACAAAGCGGAGAAGGCATCGGCTGTTCAGAGCAATGTGGATACGGGAGGCATTGCAGGACTTTCCACGGGTATCATACAGGGGTGTAAAAATACCGGTACGATCGGCTATGAGCATGTGGGCTATAATGTAGGTGGTATTGCAGGCCGGCAGTCGGGTTATGTATATGCCTGTGAAAATACGGGTATTGTCTATGGACGTAAGGATGTGGGCGGTATCGTGGGGCAGGCGGAGCCTTATATTGCGGTGGATCTGTCAGAGGATATTGTGAGGCAGTTGTCGGATCATATTGATGTGCTGCATGACCAGATCGGTAAGATGCTGGATGATGCTGGGAACGAATCCGATACGCTCTCCAACCGGCTGACGGTGATTCAGGATTTTGCAGACAAAGCGTTGGATGATACTTATTTTCTTGCCGATAAGACAGTGGCGTGGACAGATGGGATGGTGGATTCTGTCAATGAGGCCATCAACCGTTTTGATTATGTGATAGAAGAGACTTCCAAAAACGATGGTGTGATAGATCAGAGCAAGGATGCGGCCGGCAATGTGAGGGATGCGGCCAAAGAACTGGAAGATATGGTGGATTCCATGGATATCTACCAGTATATGACGTCAGAGGAACAGGAAGAATACAATGCGGCGAAGGATGCGATGAAGGAGGCATCAGAAAGGCATGCCGAGGATTATGCCGATTATATGAAGGCGTATAAGAATTATTGTATTGATACAAAACGAGTAGAGAGTGAGTATTGGGATAATGATGACTTAAACGAACGGGATTTACGGCCGATTGTGGAGGCGGACGGCTTGGCTAAGGAGTGGTCCGGCCCCAAGGGAAGTCCTAAAGATTATATAGGAGTTACAGAGTGGGTACACTGGTTGGG
The DNA here is from genome assembly GCA_947243845.1 of uncultured bacterium. Lineage (GTDB taxonomy): Bacteria > Bacillota > Clostridia > Lachnospirales > Lachnospiraceae > UBA3282. Next base: position 67,849 of record CAMXIF010000015.1, on the reverse strand, counting down.
AGCTCCTGATGATATGGATAATGATGATACGGCATCATTTCCCGGAGAAGGTGAGCAAGGCAATCTGGATCAGAAACTGCTGGAAGATGCGGCACAGATGATGAAGGAGGAGAGGTCTGATGCGGAGCAGGGAGCTTCTGACTATGCCGATGAGCAGTATGCAGACCAATATGGCGGTGATTATAGCGATGATATGGAACGGTATCTGGAGACTATTTCTGATATCGCCACAAGACATACCGATGAGATGACGGAGGATGCCAGAAAGAGTCTGGGAGATGCCATCGATTCAGCTAAAGATGCTACGGAGAATTTGGAAACGGCCGGCAGTCAGGTTAAAAATATTTTTCAATCGCTGAGTGAAAAGGAAGACATTGCGTTTCCACAGCTGGGAGGTGATTACCGCTCGGCCACGGGCAGTCTGAATTCTAATTTGAAGAGCATTTCAGAGAATATGGGTTACCTGAATGATGAGATGTCCTCCTCCAGCGATTTGTTGGGTGAAGATCTGACAGATATCAATGACCAGTTCAGTGAGATTATGTTGTTGTATACGGATGCGCTGGACGGCGTTCTGGATATGGATTATTCCGGTATCTACGAGGACAATTCTCAGGAAAATGCGGAGGAAAGCATCGATGCTACTATTGCAGACTGTGTGAACGGCGGCATTGTCAGGGCGGATATCAATGTGTCGGGTATTGCCGGCACGATGGCCATAGAATATGATTTTGACCTGGAAGGCGATGTGACAGGTATAGAGGATGCCAGAGCCAATTCCACTTTCCTGACGAAATGTGTTCTCAGGCAGAATGTCAATGACGGCACCGTCACTGCACAAAAAAGTTATGTAGGCGGTATTGCCGGTCTGCAGGAAATGGGTACGATTTTACGCTGTGAAAATTATGGCAGGATTGAAAGTGAATCCGGTGACTATGTGGGTGGTATCGCAGGGCAGTCATTGTCCCATATCACCAACGGTTATGCCAAATGTATGGTATCCGGCGGAGAGTATGTAGCAGGCATTGCCGGCTATGGGAACGCTATTGAGAATAGCATTGCCATGGTGAGAGTCAAAGAGGCGGCTGCCTTCTCTGGGGCGATCGCAGGCCAGGTGAATGACGAAGAAGATGTTTTGAATAATTACTTCGTGTCAGAAGAGATTGCCGGTATTGACAGAATCAGTTACAGCGGTAAGGCGGAACCTCTGACATATAAAGACCTGCTGGAGATAGAAGGTCTGCCAGCAAGATTTCACATGATGCGTATTACCTTTTATGCAGATGAGGAAGAAGTTTACAGGTTGGACTGTCCTTATGGCAGCAGTCTGCGGGCGGAGCAGTATCCTAATATACCGGTAAAAGAAGGATTCTATGCTGACTGGGATATCGAGGAAATTGACAAAATTTGGTCAGACGAGGATGTGTCGGTTGAATATGTGCGTTATCTGACAACGCTGGCAGGAAGCCAGATGCGGGATAATGGACAGTCAGCGCTTCTGGTGGATGGCGCTTTCAAGGCAGGAGATCAACTGGAAGATACGAAGGGTGATGCTGCAGGAATCGTTATAGAAGGCATGGAATCGGAAGAGATATTAGAATGCTGGCAGGTTGCTATTCCTGAGGATGGCGGTGAGAAACATCAAATCCGATATCAAGCGCCCCAGGGTCAGACTGAGGGAATAGTAATTTATTTAAGGAGTGGCAGTGGATGGACTAAGGTCGAACCGGAAATGATGGGGATATATCACCTGTTTACCATCGATGGGAATGAGGCTGAGATCGTGGTCTGCAGTGTGCAAAGCAACATTATGGATTATCTGCTCTATATCATAATTGGAGGAGTGGCGGTTATTGCCCTGATTGTGATATTCTTGATCAGACATGGTAAGAAAAAGAAGAGAAGATTGGTTCCGGATATGGAAGACTGATTTCAAGGGGTGTCACTCGATCATTTTTAATGATAATTGAGTGACACCCCAACCCTTTTTATCACATTCCAAACACATCTTTAATAAAGAGATAGGCAACTGTCAGAATCAATCCTATGCAGAAGAGCAGCAGCCCAAAGGACATGCTTCTGGCGATCATCATGCTGTTTTCACTGAGTTCCTCATGGAACAGGGCAAATTTATGATCATAATCTTGGTTTTTGGGGCGCTTTCGATGGATGGTCTGGTTGCCGATCCATTGGATACACGTGGCAATCCAAGCCAACATATGAGTAAGGGGCGTGCCCTGGGGTAATTCGTGGGGCAGTTTACTGTCCCGAAAAAGCGTTTTGCGAAGCACTACCACAATGGTATCTACAAGGCTGTCTAAAAGCCGGCAGATCATGCCGAAGGTAAACGGCAGGATTCTTAGTAGAACGGGACGGTAAAATAATTCCTCCAGATCCATCCAATGAGGAAGGCGATTATCATATATGCGGGCAGTGTTTTCCGAATCAGTCCGTCTCATCAACCAGAGTCTCACCACTACAAAGTAAAACAGTACGCCAATGATCAGAGATACAGCGGCACCCTTCAGGTTTGTAAGGGAGAAGTATGAAAACGCCTCCGGCAAAGAGGTTATCTGCAAAAATCCCTGTCCCATGTCGGCAATACCATTCATAATAACGCCGGGGAAAAATCCCATGAGCGGCAGCAGTGTTGCACTCATGGCCAGGACAGCGGCACTTGTTTTGTTCATATAGTGTCCGCTCATGCTGTCGTACTTTTCCTGCATGGCCGGGTCGCGGTTTTCTTCCAGAAAGAGACAGACATAGAGTTTCGTCATATAGGCAATGGTCAGTCCACCGCTTGCGAGGAAGATCCATTCCACGCCTTTCATAAAAGAGGCGGGAAAAAGACCTGTGACTGCACCGGAGCGGATTAGGGTGATATAGGTTACGATACTTTCATGGATCAAAGTTTTGCTGACGTAACCATTCCATAGAGGAATACCGCCAATACCCAGAACACCCATCAGGAAAATATAGTGGAGCAGCGGTTTTTTGCGCCCAAAACCGCGGATTTCATTTAAGTCCAGTTTGTGCACATTCATAAAGACTACGCCTGCAGCCATGAAGAGAACCAGTTTGATCAGAGAATGATTCACCATATGCAGCAGACTGCCGCGCATAGCCATGGCATTCTCTGTGCCAAGAAGGCCGGACATACCAACGCCTGTCAGGATAAAGCCAATCTGGGAGACCGAGGAGCAGGCCAGTGTTCTTTTTAAATCCACGGACAGTACTGCCAGCAGGGCGCCAATTACCATGGTACATATACCAATGACTAAAATCAGGCCGCCCCAGAGGAAAGAGCCCAGGAAAAGGCAGGCTGTTAGAATGAGGATGCCGTACATACCTGCTTTGGTCAGAATACCGGACAAAAGGGCGGATGCCGGAGCGGGCGCCACAGGATGAGCCTTGGGCAGCCAGATATGCAGGGGGAAGGCGCCGGCTTTGGCGCCGAAACCAAACAGCAGACACAGGCCGGCTGTCCAAAGCTGCGTAAGGTTGGCATGATCGTTCATAAGGAGACCGGAAATCCCTGTCAGGTTGTGGAAGTATAAGGTGCCTGTCACATCATACAGAAGGAAGATGCCCATCAACATCACTAATCCACCGATTACTGCCACGGCCAGATAGGTGCCGGCAGCCCGCAGGGAGTCTTTCTTCTCATCATGAGCCACCCAGACATAAGAGGTAAAGGACATCATCTCAAAGAAGATAAAAGTAGTGAAGAAATCCGCTGAGAAAAATACGCCTTCCGTAGCGCCCAGAGTCAGGAGCAGGAACAGGTAATACCGATTGCGGTTGCGGTAATGTTCAAAATATTCTCTGGAAAAGAGGGTGCTCATAAACCACATAAAGGCGGCGACCGCACCATATAAGCCTCGGAAACCGTCCAGGGTAAAATGCAGTCCCATACCGCAGATATAAGGTATCTCTACAAGAATCCCGGAGACATCGCGGTTTGTAATTGTCTGTATGGCCAGACAAAGGCATACGATAAAGGTGATGCCGGTTACGATATCGGCCAGATAGTCTCTTGCGGCTTTATGTGAGCGCCCTACGGCATAGCATGGAATTGCCGCCGCCATGGGCAGAAAAATTGCACTGTAAAGTAATATACTCATAGTTTCCTCACTTCCATGGTTTAATAGATTCCGGCGGCCACATCATAAAAGAAATCCACGATTGGCTGTGAATGGACGCCGAATAAAACGATAAACGCTATAAATACAAAAAGCGGTAAAAGCATTTTCCAGTTGGGATCGTGCGCATCCTGTATGGAACTGTCATCAAAATCCCTCCCGGGAAAGAAAGCGCGCACCACAATGGAGAGCATATAGATTGCCGTTAACAATGCTGATAGCAGCAGACAGGCAATGCCTGCATAGGCCAGAGGGTTGTTACTGTTCACTGCTGCCTGGGCCAGGTTCCACTTACTGATAAAGCCAGCCAGTCCCGGCACACCCATGAGGGCAAGGGCGGAAACCGTAAAGATTCCAAATACACAGGGCATTTTATAACCCAGTCCGTTTAATTCATGCACATAACGTTTGTCTGTCTGGTGCATGATGGCACCGGCGCAGAAGAAGGAGGAAATCTTCATTACGGCATGAAATACCAGATGGGTAATGGCGCCTGCCAGCCCAAGCGGGGTCATGATAACTGCCCCCAAAAGGATGTAGGACAGATTGCTTATGGTGGAATATGCCAGCCTGCGTTTGATGTGGGTTTCCTTTAGCGCGCGGCTGCAGCCGTATACGATGGTAAACATCACCACGATCATGACGATGGTCTGGGCCCAGGTGCCTCGCAGAAATTCTGTGCCAAAACTGTAATAGGTCAGCCGGATAATGGCAAAAGCGCCTGATTTGACCACAGCTACCGCATGCAGCAGCGCCGTAACAGGAGTAGGGGCAACACCCGCCTTGGGAAGCCAGGAGTTAAAGGGGCAGACAGCAGCTTTGACGCCGAAGCCCATAAAAGCCATGACATAGATCAGCAGCAGGATGTTAGTTCTGTCTCCTATCTTTGCCAGATCCAATACACCGCCCAGGATAAAGTCTGTGGTACTTCCGTATACAATGACCATGATCAGGCCGATGAAGGCAAAAGCGGCGCCGCCCAAAGAATAGTACAGGTATTTTCTGCTGGCAAGGACGGCTTCCCTGGTCAGTGTGTGCATGACGAGGGGAACGGTGACCAAAGTCAGCAGTTCGTAGAAGAAATACATGGTCAGCAGATTAGCGGCAAAAGCAATACCGAGCGTCACGCCATAGGTCATGGTATAAAAGAGAAAAAAGGTGTTCTCATGATTTTCCTTTGTCATATATTCAAAGGCATAGAGGGTGGCAAAAGGCCAAAGTCCGGAGACCAGGCCGGCAAAGACCATACTCATGCCATCCACCCGGAAACTGATATTTAAGTCGCCGGTAAAGTGGGCAAGCAGGAAGGTGCTCTCGGAATGGTGTAATAGCAGATACCATACCAGAATACTGTTTAAGATAACGGCGCCTTCCAGAAAAATTTCTTTGTGGCATCTTTGGCGAAAGGGAAGCAATGGAACCAGAATCCCGGCAATAAAGGGCAGTAAAATAATGCAAATGATCATAACGGCTTCTCCTTTCTTATAATAGGGTGCTGACAAATTTCGTCAGGTAATCGGTGATGATATTGGGAAACAGACCGATTATAACTGACAGTATTGTCATAAACAAAATCGGTATTGTCATAAGCCGCGCAGGTTCCCGCTTCTGTAATGTCTTGTAATCAAAGTCTGCGCCCGGAAAAAATCCCCGGATTGTAAGCGGCAGCAGGTAGCCTGCGGTGAGCAGTGCGCTGATAAGCAGGACAATCGGGCCTATATAGCGGAAGATACCGATATCGCCTGCCAGTCCGCCGATAGCCAGATACCATTTGCTGACAAAGCCGCCCGTGGGAGGGATGCCGATCAGCCCCAGGGATACAATGGTATAACACCACATGGTGAGGGGCATTTCCTTACCAATGCCGCGCAGTTCATCCACTTTAGTTTTGCCGGTGGTGTAGATGATCGCGCCGGCTATCAGAAAGAGAGAGCCTTTGATCAAGCCGTGAGCCAGTACATGCAGGAGGCCGCCGGTGAAGGCATCCGGATGCATCACTGCCAGTCCGAAAAGGATGTAGGAAAGCTGGCTAACTGTGGAGTAGGCAAGTCGTTTCTTCAGCACAGGCTCCCGATAGGCCAGCATGGAACCCATAAAGACTGTGATGAGCGCCAGAGTCAGCCATGCGGTCTGTACCCAGCTTCCCCGCAGAAAATCCGCACCGAATATATAGTAGATTACTCGGATCAGAGCCAGCACGCCGGCCTTGACAATGACGGCGGAAAGAGCGGCGGATGCCGGTGCAGGCGCCGCAGGATGGGCGGTGGGCAGCCAGGCGTGCATGGGAAACATACCGGCTTTTACACCGAAACCCAGAATCATCACAAAGGCAATCAGCAACAGGAAACGTCCTTCCTGCGATGCAGGAGAAACCTGTAAAACGCCGCCTGCCGTGAAAGTCAGGGTTTCGCAGTTATGATAGAGAAAATAAATGCCAAACAGGGAGGCGTAAGCGCCGCACAGGGAGTAAAATAAATATTTTAACCCGGCCATGATTGCTTCCTTAGTGCCTGTGTGCAGTACCAGAGGAAGCGAGGAAAGGGTCAACAATTCAAAGAACAGATAAAAGGTGATCAGATTTCCCGCAAAGCAGAGCGCATTTAATACACCAAACAACATCAAATAAAAACCATAGTAACGTTTTTCCTTCTGTTCATGTTTCATATAGACAAAGGCAAAAAGGCCTGCACAGACAAAGACGATCACTGTCAATAGAGAAAAGAACACGCTCACTTCATCAATCCGAAAATAAATCGGCATTGTCCTGGTCAGATAAAACAGGGTAAGGCTCTGTTTTGCCAGTATTAGTACGGACACCACCAGTGCGCTGGTAATGACAAGACAGATTCCTGTGACTGCTGTGAGCAGCTTTCTTTCCGGTTCTTTTCTATAGACCAGAAGACAGAACCCGGCGAGGATCGGAAAAAGTATGGGTAAAAGAATCAGATACATGCCGTCACCTCCTTATGCAAACATGGCAAGTCCCTGCTCGATCATATTCACAATCGGCTGGGAGCTGACGCCCAGAATTATATTCAATCCGATAAAGAATAGCAGCACTATCGCATGGACTTTCATATTTTTAAAAGTGATACAAGGGTACCAAGTATCACCCGTTGTGGCATAGATACAGATTACAGTCTTCATAAAATAGATAGCGTTCAGGACGGTACTGATGCCTAATACGATCAGCGCTGCCAGCATCTTGCCCTCCACTTGAACAGCGGCCTGGGCAAACAGCAGTTTGCTGATAAAACCGGAGAACAGCGGCACGCCTACCATCGACAGGGAGCCGGCAGTGAAAGCCACACCAGCCCATTTATTACGGTATCCGGCGCCGGTCAGGTCGATAAACCTGCGGCTGCCGCCGGACACCTCCGTCAGACCGATAGCGGCGATAAATAACAGGGATTTGGTAGCGGCATGGGAGAGTATATGGAAAACACTGGCTACCATGCCGGCCTGTGTACCCATGCCAAAACCCATGTAGATATAGCCAATCTGTGCCACGGATGAAAAGGCGATCATCCTGCGGATGTCATTTTCCTTAATGGCGCTCAGGGAACCAAAGATCATTCCCAGCAGTCCGAATACGAACAGCACATCGATGATTCGAGTGTTGTTAAAAATCTCAAAGCCGATGACGCGGTAAATGATTTTGATCAGCAGGAAAATATATCCCTTGGATACCAGGCTTGACAGGATTGCTGCTGAGGATACTGTGGAATATCCATAAGCATCCGGCAGCCAGGCATGAAAAGGAAACAGGGCGCTCTTAATACACAGACCTATACACATCAAGGCAACGGATACGATCAGGGGAATCTGGTATTCACCGTTTTGGATCAGAAGAGCCACGGCCTCTTTGATATTGCTCATCAGAAGATGTCCAGTCAGATCGTACATGATACACAGACCAAATAGGAAAAGTCCGGAGCCAAGCAGACTCATGATCATATAGCGTACGGCGGCTTCAATCGTACGCCCTACCTGACGGATCATGATCAGACCGCAGGCAGAGATCGTATTGATCTCTACGAAGACATACGCCGTAAACATATCATTGGTATAGACCAGCGCCAGCAGGGAACTTAAGAGCAGATTAATCAGGATGTAGTACAGATTATGTTTGCTCTCCTCCACCTCGTCAAAGAGTTTGTGCGCGCCCCCGGCCATGGATAAGTACATGATAATACAAAAAAACAGCGCCATGCCCGCTTCCAGGATACCGGCCCGAATCTCATTGCCCCAGGGTGCGGGAAAATGTCCCATCCAATAGACGAAACTTTCGCCCGTACCAAGCAGATACAGCAGAAGTATTCCGGACATGACAGCTACTGCCGCGATGACTATCCGGTTAACCGCTTTGGCGGCCTTTTCAGGAAGCACTGAACATATGGTGCCTGAAAAGAGACTTATCAGGATGGAAAAAAACGGAAAGTTACAGACAAAATCCATTTATCTTCCCTCCTTTTTGAGCTGCGCGGCAATCTCATCCAAATCCAGAGAATGATATCTGATATAGAGACGTATGGTCAAAGACAGCATGAGCGCAGACACCGATACCGATACCACAATACCGGTCAGCACCAGTCCGCTGGGAATCGGGTTGATATAGGCTTCCACGCTGGTCACGCCGCCTGTGACAATAGGTGCAGTCCTGCCGGCAATATATCCTTTTTCAGCCAGGAAGAGATAGATTGCGCTGTCCATAATATTTAAACCGATAATCTTTTTGATCAGGTTGGTCTGTAGGAGGAGGTTGGTGAAACCGATGCAGAATAGGATTGCGGCCACAGCCTCCCCATAATTTATCCAAAGATTCGGACCCATCTTAAAATCCTCCTTTGCGGAACATGGCATAAAATGCATACATAGTACAGGCGACCACCAACCCTACAGCAATGTTGAGGGGCAGGATCAGTCCGCTCGAGAGAATCGCGCCGGGCGTTCCCTTGGGAATCATGCTGTGCAGATGGTTGGCGCCTGTATAAAAGGAGTAACTTTTGGCCAGGCAATAGAAGGAGAGGGAAAAGAAACAGATCCATTTATAAGTCTTTTCCGTAAAGAACCGCTCAGTCTTGCTGAAACCAAAGGCGTTCAGGTATAATATCAGCCCTGCGCCGATGACAGCGCCGCCGGAAAACCCGCCGCCGGGGCCAAGGTGTCCATTTAATATGATATAAATGCCAAAAATGATGATGATCGGAACCAAAAAAGTTGCCACCAACTGTAAAATAGCGTCATTTTTGGGTTCGTAGATACGGTCATTTGGGTTCATGTCCTTGGTCAGTGGATTGGGCTCGCCCTTCTTGTTTTTATCCAGACGAAGCATGATTAAAACCGTGATCGTAGCCACAAATAGGACATGGGACTCCCCCAGGGTATCAAAAGCCCTGTAATCCAGAATCATGCCGGCTACGATATTAACAGCGCCGGTCTCTTCCAGCCCGCTCTCGATATAACGTGCGGATACTTCATTGTTGACAGGTTTTACGGCTGCACCGGTAGCAGGCAGATGAGAGATGGTCACCAAAAGCAGCGCCATCAGAAACAGGCAGAAGAGAATACTCGTAGCCTGGTATAAGCGGTGAAAGAGTTTTAGTTCCCGGTTGTGCTCCATGTCATAGACTTTATCCAGAATGGCATCGTGTTCCTTTTCATGACGAAGCTGCATTTCAGGATCGGTCACATATTCTTCTTGCGGCTTCATCTCCACATTACCCAGATAAGGATCCTTTTCTCCCTGAAGCCAGCTGAAAAAATGAAAAGCAAATGTCTTATGATATTCCTCTGCAGGTTTTCTCTTACTCATCGCTGCCTCCTTTCTCAGGTGCAGGACACTGAGAAGTCGTCTGTTCTTCCGTTTTTTCTGCTATGTTTATGGCATGTATTTTCTTGAGCGTCACAAAAAACAGGACGCTGGTGATACCCGCACCGACCGCTGCTTCCGTGATGGCAAGATCCGGAGATTCCAGACAAATCCATAATAAGGACATGACCAGACTGAAGGACATATAGATCAGCACGGAGTTCAACAGATTTTTGGAAAAACTGACAGAGACTGCACAGATGATTAAAAGTCCCATCAATATAATTTGAAAAACTGTCATGGCATGTCCTCCTTTTCGTCCTCACTCATTTTGCGGTGGTCAAGTTCCTGTTCCAGAATACTGAGATCTTTGTAAATTTCACAATGTTCGGCCAGATTTTCATTGGTGGCAGTTTCCAGCCTCGCAAGCACATGAGAAGAGACCGGAGAAGCACACCATAAAAAGATGATGATCAATAAAATCTTTAAGGTAGTATAGTTGAAGCCGGAAAAGATCATCAGCCCGATCAGGCAGGAAGTGATCCCCAGCGTATCGCCCATGGCGGCGGCGTGCATTCTGTTGAGTACATATTTAAAGTGAAAAACACCAAATAATTCTGTAAAAAAAATGACGATCCCGCAGAGCAAAAAGGCGCTGCCAACAATAATTTTGATCCATTCAAGCGTTTCCATCAAACAGCCCCCCCTTATGTTCCTTTTCCTGTGAAGCTTTCTTTTCCCGTTGTCTTTCTTCATAGATGCCAATATATACCTTGGAAAGGACAACAACAGCCAGGAAGCTGATCATGGCATAGATCAGACAGATATCTACAAGATACCCCTGCTTCAGCATCAGTGCGAGAACGGCAATCATGACCATGACCATGGTACCCATCATGTTGACGGCCATTAATCGGTCGGCAATCCGCGGTCCCTTTACGGCACGGATCAGACAGGCTAAAAGCATGAAAGATAATAAGATCAACATTGTAATATAGATCGTGTGGTATACCATGTCAGTCCTTCCTTTCTATTCTTTCCAGAAGTTGTACAAAAATAGAGGAATCAATCCCCTGGGCAAGTTCTTTATCGAGACAATGTACCGTGTAAATGTCATCCTCCAGGGAAACCGTAATCGTGCCCGGTGTCAGGGTGATGGAATTGGCCAGAATCACCCGTGCAAAAGTAGTGCGCAGATTCGTTTTAAAATGAACGACAGTCGGTTCCAGTTCATATTTGGCACTATAGATCATCTTAAAGACAGCGCCGTTCGCCTTTAAGATCTCAAGGATAAGCGTTATCAGATAGTGGATTAGAAGGGGAGCCTTTTGAAAGAAAAAAAGATCATAACGAAACTTATAATTCAGGAATTTACAGATAAACCAGTACATTGCCCCGGCAATAGCAACGCCGAAGAGGGCGATTTCGAGGGTAAACTGGCCATTAAAAACAACCCAGATAAGGAAAAAAAGTATAAACATGAAATCTTCCTCCGAAAAAGTTTCTTCCTATTAAAAAGAGGTATTAGTAACCGTAGCTATTATGTACCTATTTTATAGAAGTGTCAAGAAGCAGCTATTAATTTATGAAGACACTTGATTTCATATGGATAAAGCCTTGGGTATAAAAAGAAACGTGTTAAAGAGACAGACAAATCGTTAATACTTGCCATTCATGGGAGAATTAGATAAAATGTGAATGTGGCGGCAGGCATTATGGATACGGAGTGCAGTGCCGTGTTGTCTGCCGGAGGTATATAGATTATAGGATGAAAGGCAGCAGGAGGATTCTATGAAATACTTAGTAATCGGTGCGGGCGGTACAGGCGGCAGCATCGGCGCCTATATGACAGAGGCAGGCAAAGATGTAACCCTCATTGCAAGGGGAGAACATTTAAAGAAGATGCAGGAAGAAGGTCTCAGGATGGAGACCACTAAAAAGGGGAACTATACCGTTTCTCCGGTGAAGGCTGTGGATATGATGCATTATGATGAACAGCCTGACATTATCTTTGTGTGTGTGAAAGGATATTCCCTGGAAGAGGTGGTACCTTTTATCAGGCGAGTGGCGAAGGAGACAACAATCGTCATTCCGATTTTGAATATCTATGGTACCGGAAGCAGGTTACAGAAGGAATTGCCGGAACTGCTGGTGACGGATGGATGCATCTATGTGGCAGCACAGATTAAGGAACCGGGTACGATCTGGCAGAATGGAGATATCTTCCGCATTGTGTATGGCGTGAGGGATAAGGAAGAACTCAGGCCGGAATTGTTTGAAGTGGCCAAAGATTTAAAGGAGAGCGGCATTGAGGGTGTACTGTCAGATAACATCAGGCGGGATGCTCTGCAGAAATTTGCCTATGTATCGCCCATGGCGGCCTGTGGTCTCTATTATCATGTCTCTGCTGGCGAGGTTCAAAAGACCGGAGATCCCAGGGATACGTTTGTGAAGCTGATGAAAGAGGTGGATGCACTGGCAGTGGCGATGGATGTTCCCTTCCTGATAGATATCGTGACCACCAATCTGCAGATTCTGGATTCCCTGAATCCTACGGCAAGTACGTCCATGCAAAGGGATATTTATGCAGGAAAACCTTCTGAGATCGATGGACTGATCTATGAAGTGGTGCGGATGGGCAGGAAATACGGTGTGCCGACACCTACCTATGAGATGGTGGAGAAAAAGGCGCGGGAAGACGGGTTAAAATAGGAGGAAAAATGGCAGAAAATACAGAGAGAAAATTCAAAGAGAAATACCTGGCGGGAGAGATAGAGTTTGAAGCGATTGACGATTACAGTCAGGACTGGGGATTCAGTGAAGTACCGGTGACCCTGCGGGAATACCTTGGGCTCAACGAGGAAGAGGAGGATGCCTGGGTGAGTGTGGGTGATGAGGCGCTGAAGGAGCTGTTAGACAGGCAGAAATAGAACTTTAACAGTTATTGATAACAGATTGGCATACATATCGTAAGCCAATCTGTTCAAGCTATTTCTTATCTTGCAGGCATTTGAAAGTCAACAAGCGCTTTGTTCAGATAATCGTTAAAAGGCTTCATGATTTGGAAAAGTTCTACTGCCTTAGCAAGAAATATTTCTGCATTTTTCACTTCTTCATCTTTTAGCGGGTATTCCAGATACCAGCTTTTAAATTTCAGGTAGTCTGCCTGAGGATGTTCCTTCTCATATCCTGCAGGAACATTTTTTAGAGTCGATCCCTTTACAGTAAAATATTTTGCAAAATCCGGCTGGTGGATAATCTTTTCCCATTCCTTGCTATTCCGGACGATATAATCCCGTATCATCATCGTTGCATCCTTAAACATATCTGCGAACAATCCGCCGCCTATAAAAGATTGATTGCCCGGTTTTAACATAAGATAATAGCCGACAGGAATTGGCAGTTTCCCTTTGGAGGAGATATGGGCACGGAACGCAGGATTATATGGTGATTTGTCATGGCTAAAACGGGTGTCCCTTACAATCTTAAACGTAAGGTCTTTTGGATTGTTATGTAGAACGCTGTTGTCAAATTTTCCGATTTCCAGAATCAATGTCTGCAATAAATCTTCAAATTCAGCGTTTGCCTTTTTGTAATCATTCTTGTTGGCGTGATACCATTCACGGTTATTATTAACGCTTAGCAATGATAAATAGTCAAAAATTAATTGTGTATTCATAGTCTGTCATCTCCTTTATGATTTCCGGACAATAGAAAACTGTGTGGAATCTAAAAATTCCTGTATAAAAGACTTTATGTGTTCGGAAGATTGGTAGGCTTTGCAGAATGTAAAGTCCTGCGATAAAGCGTCAATCTCTTCCATGGCGTTTTTAACATCGATCATAGTCTGAACAGGAATTTCCGCAGCAGTCATATAATCCAGCTGCAACGGGTTCAGCCGGTGGTTTTGTATCGCATAATTCACTCGGTCTTTGCATTTACATTTGCCACCACCATATTCTCCACAGTATGCACTTAAAAAGTCTGCCATTTTCTTACGTATCCGTGAAAGCCGCTTGCGATATGTTTCCGGGGTTATGTCCAGAATATCTCCCGCAATCCGGCTGTCAATCTTAAACATTGTACCCAATATGAAAATGCACCTGCTCTCCACATCAAGACATTGCAACATCACATTGGTACAGGACATTTTCAACTCTTCGGCTAAAATATCTCTTTCTACATTTTGTGTTAGGTCTGGCACATCTCGGATTTCTCCGTTTTCTATGTCATTCCCATAGTATTCAAAACTCAATGGATAATGGGCGAACATATGCTTTTTGTAATTCTTTAGGTGATTGGACGCAATGCGAAATACCCATGTGGTAAATGAACTGTCACCTCTAAAAGAAGAAAGGTGAGTAATCATCTTTAGCAGAATATCCTGCGTGGCATCTTCCGCATCTGCAAATGTACCGAGCATCCGCAAAGATAAATTGAAGACAATATCCTGCACACCCACAATAAGTGTTTCAAGGGCTTTTTTATCCCCTGATGTGGCTTTGTCAATTAAAACCTGTAATTCTTCATTCGTTTGTCTGTGCATAAATTATACCTCCCTATTTAATTAGACAACGTTCCCATGTCTTTGTGACAGGAAAGGAGCTGGATTGTAATTTATCTTGGTTTGCTGCCCTTTACTTTCTCAAGTGAAATAGCGACACTAGCTATTTGCCGATGTCGCTTTTCATAAGTGTTAATCTCATTGCATGCATCTGTCTTTATAAATTTTATAACCGTTCAAAGGGTTAAATCCATGTTTGCAGATTGCTGAATCCAGGTTCATTATATCAGGATTCCCGTTAACTCACAAATATTTCCGGACGGCATTGCTGATTATCTTAGCTTTGTTTGGATTGTGCTTCTCCTGTCTCCTTTCCCTTAATCAGCCATGACCTGTTTCTTGGAATGTGACTTTGGGGTTACTAATTGGCAGAGATCTCCCGCCTGCGCAAATATAGGATTGTCAGGACGGCAAAGGTGATAATATAACCAAGGGAATTGATCATAAGAGTCGCTACATCCACTTCCATGCCGGGATTGTTGGCGCGCATGCCCATACAATAGATAGAATAAGGATAGTCCAGCCCGTGATCCTGGTTAGTCATCATGAGTCCCAGGACCCCGCCTAAGAGGGCAATACCAATGGGAATGGCGAAAGAGCGGATGATCAGGGAAAACAAAAGCTGCACACAACAGATGACGACTGTACCCAAGAGACCGCAGAGAAACCACTCCAAAGCCTCTGAGGGGAAGGCGGCATTGATACCGGCAAATCTGCCGCATACATAGAATAGCAAAAAAATCCATGCATTCCCCAGTATCGCCATAAACACAGCTTGTGTCAATTTCCCCAGATAGAGACTGACAATCGGTACAGGCGCAGTCAGGAAACTGTTCCAGTTGTGATGCGTGTGCTCCAAGCGCCAAAGATAGGAGCAGTAGGTGCCAATCAGCGCAGGCATAAAAAAGTAACATAAAAAGAGGGAATGCTGACTCCACAGACTGTACCATTCCGACTTCAGGATGCTGATATTTATTCTATAATTGACGGTTCCAAAGAAAGCGGAAATAATTGGCAGTGCAAAGAAAGCCAGCCATACCGGGCTTCGCTTTAGTTTCAATTGTTCGGCCTTAACGGCCCTTTGATAAGATATCTTCATGTACGTTTCCTCCTCATTGCTTCATACTCATTTATTTCATCAGACTTCTTTGCGTGTAAATGCGATTCTGCCTGTCACATAAAATACAATAATCCATATAAAGACCATTCCGATGGCGCAATATTCTATCGCAGAATGTTCCCTGTAAAAATACGTCACGATCCGGGTCTCGATGTTCCAGTCCATCCCCGCCAGTGCGCAGGATAGAAAGCCGCCCCAGGGCAGAAAAGAATACATTTTGATGTACATCAGTATCAATCCCAGAAGTGAGCCGCATAGTCCCACTACCAGAGGAATCATCTGGTTAAAGAAAAGCAGGGATAGATTCAGCTGCAGTAAATACAGGGAAAGGCAGCAGGCAAAGTTAAAGACCAGGGCCAGCGCATAATAGTGCATATCCGGACTTCCCAAATAGTGACGGCAGAATCCTAAAACCAGTAAAAAGGCTATCTGCCCGATGGAGATAGCGGCTACGAAAAGCAGGCCGCAGATTACCTTGGCGTCAAAAAGGATGCCCGGTCGGCGCAGCGTCTTAAGCTGCTTGTAAGTATTGCCCTTGTGCTCCAGGTCACTGAGGCGGGAGGCCAGTACCGACATAAAGGTAGGCATCATAATGACATTGAGTAACGGCAGGATTTGGAGCAGTTCTATCCAGCCTTGGGCAAGTTCTTTTTCACCAGGACTTTTCGTAGCCCAGAGAAACCATGCAAACTGTACACTGATCAGGACGGACATGGTCAGGCCGACTCTTCTTCTCTTAATCTTTTGAAATTCTGTTCGAAGTGTGATCATAAACTACTCTCCTTTCCAGTCAGGGATAAGAAAATATCTTCCAGACTTGTTTCTCGCTTTTCTACGCGGTAGAGAGATATATTCTGGGCGATAAGCCGCCTGCACAGATTAGCTACATAAGAATCCTCCATCATGGGAAACAACAGATAATCCTCTTCCTGTGATGTGTCAATCCCGTCCTGGCGAAGCAGGTCGGCAGCGACAGCCGCATGGCTGACACGCAGTGCAATTTGGGATCTGGCATGGGCATGAAGGGATTCCAAGGTGTTTTGATAGACCAACTCGCCCTTGCGGATAATCCCTACGTGGTCTGCCATCTGATCGATCTCACTGAGCAGATGGGAGGAGACCAGGACGGTCATACCATAGGCAGACGGCAGAGAGCAGATCAGTTCCCGCATCTCCTGGATGCCGGCGGGATCCAGACCGTTCGTGGGTTCGTCCAGAATCAAAAGTCTGGGAAAGCCCAACAGGGCGGATGCCAGACCAAGGCGCTGTTTCATACCAAGAGAATAGTGGTTGACGAGTTTATGACGGGCACTGTCCAGACGGACAATTTTTAATACCTCATCGACATCTTTCTTGGAACAGCCTTTGAGAGTCTGGATAATACGCAGATTTTCCTCTCCGCTCAGATGCCCGTAGTAGCTGGGGGATTCAATCAGTGAGCCGGTCTGCGAGAGAAGTTTGATGCGGTTCTTCTCATTGACTGGGATGCCAAAGAGCGTAATATCCCCCTCGGTAGGTCTGGCCAGACCGAGAATCATCTTTAGCGTGGTGGATTTGCCGGCGCCGTTGGGGCCTAAGAAACCGTAGATGGCGCCGGACGTTACCTGCATGTTGACGGCATTGACACAGCGGAATCTGCCGTACTGTTTTGTGAGATTATGGGTTTCTACCAGATTTTGTGTTGACATGGTGTATCATCCTTTCTTGTGTTAATTTCCCGGAGCGGCAAATCGTATAAGCCTGTCTGAGGATGTTTCTGTGGACTGCCATTTACATGCTCGTAAGTCTTATGTCTGCCGCCGGGTGTTGCCGAAGCCTTGATATATTCAGGATACGGGAGATTACTTACGCAGCGATGAAGAGGGGATTACAGTTACCTTAAGAAATATTTTGGATTTTCATTGCCTTTTGAATTAAAAATCTAAATAATACAGGTAAAATTAAAAT
This sequence comes from uncultured bacterium, assembly GCA_947243845.1. Classification (GTDB taxonomy): domain Bacteria; phylum Bacillota; class Clostridia; order Lachnospirales; family Lachnospiraceae; genus UBA3282. Next base: position 50,264 of record CAMXIF010000015.1, on the reverse strand, counting down.
ATTACATTTTGTAATTTTTATAGAAATTGGAAATCATATTACTAAAAATGAGGTATAAAGATGACAGATCAACTTTATCTATTAAATCTCACGATTTCCGGAGTGAAATGCATTAAAGAGGACGTGCGTCTGGATTTTTATAATAAAACGATTGACAAGAATTTTAATCCGGAGAAATACAGGGTAAAAGCCATCTATGGTGAAAATGGTTCCGGAAAATCTGCGCTTATAACAGCTGTGAAAATTTTTCAAAATGTGATGATGAGTACCAATTATCTGGTGGAGTAGCAGAGTATGGCAATACAAATGATATTGTGTTTGGAGACCAAGGTCATTTATTGCATTGATACAGATGAGTATGAGAAGAATAGTAAACATGCCAAAGAACTTAATGATATTCAACAATTTTGTAAGGGAAATGATTATGATTTGATATGGTTTTGTCATGACGTGGAGGAGGTCTTTTGGGGAAAGAAGGTTCCGGATTCTGTCAAAGTAATATTTTAAATGTATTGGATAAGTATCTGACGAGAAAATAGCACCGTTTGAGGTGCTGTTTTTGTCATCATGTTACTTTTTTACACGTTAGCCAAGGATTTTCTATCTGTTCAGGCTGGCATATTGGCATGGGTGTGAAAAGTAACGTCATCATTACATTTACCTTAAGAAGCAGCCGCATATCTTTTCCCGAAAACTGGTAAGTAATATAATAGTAGATGAAAGAGGACTGCAAATTGAAAATAGCATAGCCTGATCCTTTTTCATGACAGAAAGGCGGGAAAATTTCGGATGCATATAAATGAATATAAAATCTTATTGGTAGATGATGAGAAGACACTGCGGGAAATGGTATGCAGTTTTTTACAGCGGGCAGGTTTCTACAAGGTGATCACAGCCGCGGACTGCAGGCAGGCCAGAGAATGGTTTCATAAAGAAGCGCCCCACTTGGTTCTTCTGGATGTGATGCTGCCGGACGGAGATGGGTTCTCTCTTTTTGAAGAGCTGCAAAAAAATTCGGAAGTACCGGTCATCTTTCTTTCAGCACGGGATGAAGATGAGAACAGGCTGCGGGGCCTGGGGCTTGGCGCGGATGATTATATCACAAAGCCTTTTCTGCCAGAGGAACTGATCCTGCGGGTAAAGGCCGTGTTGAAGCGTGTATATCGGGCGAAGGATATGCGGGAGGAAGAGATAGTCGCACTGGGTGCGTGTCGAGTGGATATGGGAAGCGGGGTAGTATATTGGCACAGGGAAGAGAACTTTGATATAAAAGAAACGGATGCGGAAGTTACCCTCACGGCAAAAGAGTATGCCATCTTACAAAAACTGGCGCAGGAAAGAGGGCGGATTGTGACCATCGATGCCCTGTGTGATGCGGTCTGGCGGGAAGAAAATTATGGCTATGAGAACACCCTGATCGTCCATATCCGCAGACTGAGGGAAAAGATAGAGGAGGACCCTTCTCATCCGAAATACCTTCTGACTGTGAGAGGATTGGGGTATCGATTGATTTGAGAAGAACATTTAATTCCCAATTGACAATTTAAGGCTTTAACATGGAGTGCAGTGAGAGGAAAAGACAAATGAGCCAGAAGTATAATTATAAAAAAGCTGTCAGATTATTTCTATATGGGGTGGCCATTCTGGTCATGATCATTTTGCTGGTAGGGGCATTAAACATTGTATTTTTGCTGGTGGCGGCTTTTGCATATAGAAATATGGATATAAGTTATATTTATGGCGGAACCGTTATGGAGGCTCTTACGCTTACCGAAAACGGTTATGAGCTTGCGGAAGAAATGAAGCAGGAGTTTGTAAAACAGGATCAATGGGCGATGCTTTTAGATGAAAGCGGACAGGTGGTATGGAGCATCCGAAAACCGGAAGAACTGCAAGACTCTTACACACAGGCGGATATTGCCCGCATGACACGCTATTACCTGAAAGGATATCCTGTGCAGCTTAGAGTGTGGGAAGACCGGATTATGGTGGTAGGTCTGCAAAAGGATGCTGTCTGGAAATATAATCTGGAGTTTCCGATTTCCTGGATGGATTTTATCAAGAGAATCTGGTGGTCTTACTTTTTGGTCAATTTTGCCTGGATCGTGGTGCTGGCTTTCTTCTTTACCAGACGTTACACCAGGAAAAGAGAAAAGGCGAGGATTGAGTGGATTGCGGGTGTTTCCCATGATATCCGTACACCCTTATCTGTGGTGATGGGCTATGCGGATACATTGGAGCATGGTGAAGAGCTGCCGGCAGAGGCAAGGCAGCAGGCGTCCATGATCCGGCATCAGAGCCTGGTGATGAAGGAATTGATTGCGGATTTGAACCTTACGTCCCAGCTGGAATATTCCATGCAGACGCTCAGACGGGAAAAAATCCGTCCGGTTGAAATTATCAGAACGATAGCAGCAGAGTTTCTGAATGATTCCTTACCGGAACAGTTGGAAATCGACATATGGATCGCGCAGGGTGCGGAGAGTATGTGCGTGAAGGCAGACAGACAGCTTTTCATGCGTATGTTTCGCAACCTTATTAACAACAGCCTCAAACATGGCGGTCAAAATGACACCGTGAGGATACAGATATCCATGTGGGAAGAAACGAGAAAGTGCCGTATCCGATATGCAGATAATGGTGTGGGTTATTCCGAAGAGATCTTGCACAGACTGTGCAGTAGGAAGAAAGGTACACCAGGGAATGATATTCATGGACTGCAGATTGTGAAGAAGATTATCCTGGCACATGGAGGGAAGATTCGGTTTGGAAACTGTGAGGAAGGCGGGAGTTATTGTCTGATGGAGATTCGCCGGGAGAGGATGAATTGAAGTTGATATGTTAGGTGAGGACGCAGCAGATTTTGGCAGTTTATTTGATAAAATATGCAAAATATACAATTTTATGATGTAAGATGCAAGAACTTGTAAATCAGATTTTGCCGTCATGCAGGGAATCCCTGTATGGCGGTTTCTTAGACAAAAACCCTTCACAGAATTCGATATTCTGAGAAGGGTTTATTGTTTATGTTTATAAATGCGGGAGATTTACTCTGCATGACCACATAACTGACCATAATCTGCGGAAAGGGCATTCATATATTTTCTTTTTGTATCCATACTTGGATGAACATATCTGTTTAATGTGATTTGTACGTCAGAATGTCCCAGGATTTCACTAAGACTCTTAATATCCATACCGCTATCAACACAATTTGTAGCAAAGGTATGCCGCAATGTATGGAAATTATAGTTAGGTGCGTTTATGATTTTCAGATATTTTTTGAAATGATTCTGGTATGTCCTCGGTTCCATGGGCTTATCCATGCAAAGAACATATTTCTGTCCTGCTCTTTTAAACGCCATAAGGAGCGGCAGCAAATTGTCCGGCATGGGAATTTCTCGATTAGAGAAGATACTTTTAGGAGATGACTCTAAAAGGATTGTTTTCTTAAACCCGTCCTTACTCTCGATTCTCTGTACAGTTCTGTTCACATGGAGCAATTTTTGTTCTGCATCGATATCCGTCCATTTTAAGGCACACACTTCACCCAATCGAAGCCCGGTAGACAAACAAAGAAATATGCCTGCTTTGGAAATATTCATATCCCGGTGTAAAAACTGCATGAGCCTGGCTTGTTCTGTGCGGTTCATAATTTCTACGAAACAGGGTTTTTTGCGGATGGATTTGTCTGATATGATCGTTATCGAATAACCATATCTGTCTTCCACATATCGAAGTGTCTGACGAATGACCGCCAGTACACTATGTCTGGTAGAATCAGAAATATTCAGCACAGCAATTTTGTCTTGAATAGAATCATTTGTTATCTGGGTAAGATAATCATCAGAAAACAAAGACCGGATATGGCACTGATAAATGTTTTTGTATTTGATATATGTAGAGTATTTTCTGGTTTCTTCTACTTTATTAAGCCATTCTTCCACAACGGTACAAAACCTGATGCCGTCACATGATATTTTAGCGTTTGCGGCAGACTCACTCATACGGCATAATGCGGGATTCTTTAACATATACATCTTGTTGGAAAGTTTTTCTTTAACCTCGCTATAGGACTTTCCATAAACCGAATGATATTTCTTTTCACCATTTGCCGATAGCGTCTGATATCTTCCTTCCCACCTTCCGTCTGTTCGTTTCCTGATATTATCGCCTCTTCTGGACATGTATAAATCTCCTTTCTGACCACTTTCTTGACCATAAATATATCATTGGTGCTATTTAATAGTATAAACTGTGTCAAAATTTTACATAGTGTTTACTCACGGAACACATTTCCATGAGGTAATATTGATTTAAAAATAATCAACATAGATATAGGAAGATATGGTCAGTCATGTTACACTATGGTTATAAAGAGAGCGGCCGGTTCATACTAGAAAGGCAGCAATGCCAAGTATATGAATATGGCTGCGCGATGAGCAGACAGGAGGGTTATAACATGACAGCAGACAAGATCAGGGAGATCATATCGAAGATGACGCTGGAGGAGAAGGCTTCGATGTGTTCCGGTGCGGATTTTTGGCACACGGAGGCGGTGGAGCGTCTGGGGATTCCTGCAAGTATGGTGTCCGATGGGCCTCACGGACTGCGTAAGCAGGATCAGGAGGGCGATCATTTAGGAGTCAATGACAGTATCAAGGCGGTTTGTTTTCCGGCGGGATGTGGCACGGCGGCTTCTTTTAACAGGGAACTTCTGGTGCAGATGGGGGAGACCCTAGGTGAGGAGTGCCAGGCAGAGGGTGTGAGCGTGATTCTCGGCCCGGCGGTCAATATCAAGCGCTCTCCCTTATGCGGACGTAATTTTGAATACTATTCTGAGGATCCGCTTGTTGCCAGTGAGATGGCGGGAGCCTTGATCCATGGGGTGCAGAGTAAGCAGGTAGGTACCAGTATCAAACATTTTTTGGCCAATAATCAGGAGACCAGAAGAATGTCTTCAGATTCCAGGGTTGATGAGCGGACACTGCGGGAGATTTATCTGGCAGCTTTTGAGGGTGCAGTAAAAAAGGAAAAGCCTTGGACGGTGATGTGTTCTTACAATAAGATTAATGGAACCTATGCGGCTCAGAATCACAAGTATCTGACGGAAGTCCTGCGGGATGAGTGGGGATTTGACGGTTATGTGATGAGCGACTGGGGTGCGGTCAACAGCCGTGTGGAAGATTTAAAGGCGGGGCTTGATCTGGAGATGCCATCTTCTATGGGAGTCAATGACCGACTGATCGTGGGCGCAGTGCAGAGCGGAGAACTCGAAGAGAGTGTTTTGGATACGGCAGTGGAACGGATTTTGAACATTGTGTTTTATTATGAGGAGAACAGGAACCAAAATGCTGTGTTTGACAGGGACAAGGATCATGAGATGGCGCGCAGGGTGGCGGAGGAGACAATCGTTCTTTTGAAAAATGAAGGGGTGCTTCCTCTATCTGAGAAGGATGAGGTTGTTTTCATCGGTAAATATGCGAAATCACCGCGTTATCAGGGAGGCGGCAGTTCCCATATTAACAGTCATAAGGTTACATCGGCGTGGGATGTGGCAAAGGATATGGGGAATGTCACTTATGCGCAGGGATTTGATGACAAAGAAGATAAAACAGATGTGAAACTGCTTGCGGAGGCTGTGGAGGCAGCGAAGAAGGCGAAGGCAGCGGTTATCTTTGCGGGGCTTCCGGATGCCTTTGAGTCGGAGGGATTTGATAGGGAGCATATGGCGATGCCCACGTGCCAGAATGAATTGATTCGGCAGGTGGCGCAGGTACAGCCGAATACCGTGGTGGTGCTGCACAATGGTTCTCCGGTGGAAATGCCCTGGGTTGGACAGGTGAAGGGTATCTTGGAGGCTTATCTTGGTGGACAGGCAGTGGGAGGCGCAGTCTGTGATATTCTGTTTGGCAAAGTGAATCCCAGTGCGAAACTGCCGGAGACTTTTCCTTTGAGACTGGAAGATAATCCGTCTTATCTTTCCTATATCGGTGAAGGCGATATGGTAGAATACCGGGAAGGTATTTTTGTGGGATACCGCTATTACGATAAGAAGAAAATGGATGTTCTTTTCCCGTTTGGCCATGGACTTTCCTATACTACTTTTGCGTATACCAATCTGAGGACGGATAAGGATCAGATGAAGGATACAGATACCATGAAGGTTTTCGTGGACGTGACCAACACCGGTAAGATGGCGGGTAAAGAAGTGGTACAGCTTTATGTGGCGGATCGGGAAAGCACTGTGATTCGGCCGGTTAAGGAACTGCGGGATTTTGCCAAGGTGGAACTGGCTCCCGGCGAGACAAAGACAGTGACTTTTACATTGGACAAGCGGGCGTTTGCTTATTACAGTGTGAGGATTCATGACTGGCATGTGGAGACCGGTGCGTTCGATATTATGATTGGGAAATCTTCCAGGGATATTGTGCTGACCAAAGAAGTTTATGTCGAATCCACCGTTGTGCTTCCTTTTGTATATACCACAGATACGACTATGGGTGATGTGCTGAAGGATCCAAGAGCCAGAGAGATCGTGAAGGATCTTCTCAGGAGCGATATTTTCTCGGCGGCTGGAGAGGAGAGCAGTATGGCCAGTGAGGCAATCACGAATGAAATGAGCGAGGCGATGGCGAGATTTGCGCCGCTTCGGAGTGCAGTCAGCTTTGGCGGCAAAGTGAGCATGGCGGATATTCAGGCAATCGTGGATAAGTTGAACATGCTGAATGATGATGCGGCAGTAAAAGGAGAGTCATGAAATTTCAATATAATATAACAGGTATTTTGAAAGTTGCTGCAGTCTTGATAATCGGAGCCGTTGCATTTCAGGGATTTTCGCAAAGTGAAGGGATGTCCGTGTGTGAGGCCAGAGAAAATCAGGAGGAAAAGGAAGTCGAAAGATTTATCAGAGAATATTACAGGTCGCTCTCAAAAGACAGTCTCACATCGTTAGAAGATTATATTACAGATGAGGAGGCACTAGATGAGGAAATGCTTTGCAAAAAGGTACTTCTGGAATATGGATTTGTCAGACATGATGTGACAGATGTAGTTGTATATCCTTTGTCATACGATACGTATTGGCTGATCTTTGTGAAATCTGAGATGATAGTTGAAGATCTGGATGTCACTCTGCCGGGTGCAAGAACATTTCTGGTAGGCAGGGACAAGGATGGAAATCTCTATATGGACGATAATTCATCAGACGATCTGGAACAGGATCTCATTCAGGAAATATATGAGATTGTGTATTCTGATGAGATGACAGACAGGAATTGTGAAGTGGCGGTTAAATATAATGATATTATTGCGGAGCATTCTGAGGCAGCGCAGTGGGTTCAGGAGGTTTCGGATGCCCAGACAGAAGTTTTGTCTGAGATGTATGCAAAAAGGGAATACAAAGAATCCGCCGAAAGCGAAAAAGAGGATTATATTGTCAAAAAGGGCGACTGTCTGTGGAGCATAGCAGAACAGGAACTTGGCGAGGGTATGTATTGGGGACAGATTTATAAGACTAATCAAGCAGCAATTGGAGAAGATCCGGATTTGCTTTATGTTGGCATTAAGTTAAATCTGGATAAAGCGGCAGAATAAGATAGTATCAAAAAACAGGGCGAAATGGATTGATAAAATTTCGCCCTGTTTTATTTAAGACTGTTTCTGTTTAAGACTGTTTCTGTGCCAGCGCCGCTTCCACAAATCCTTTGAACAGCGGATGAGGCCTGTTGGGTCTGGATTTTAATTCTGGATGTGCCTGTGTGGCTACGAAGAACGGATGCTCAGGCAATTCACACATTTCCACGATACGGCCGTCAGGTGACAGGCCTATAAGACGCATACCTTTTTCCGTGAGGACAGCCCGATAATCGTTATTGACTTCATAACGGTGTCTGTGTCTTTCATGGATGGTCTCCTCCCCATAAAGGGCGTATGCTTTGGAGTCCTTGTCCAGCACACAGGGATAGGAGCCAAGGCGCAGTGTGCCGCCGATATCTTCCACACCGTTCTGATCAGGCATCAGCGCGATCACGGGATGGGTGGTGGAAGGATCAAGCTCGATACTGTGGGCATCGTTATATCCGATCACGTTTCTGGCAAATTCCACAATGGCAAGCTGCATACCGAGGCAGAGTCCCAAGAAGGGAATCCTATTTTGCCTTGCATAAGTGATCGCATTAATCTTGCCCTCGATTCCTCTGTCGCCAAAACCACCGGGAACTAAGATTCCGTCTACGCCATTCAGCAGTTGAGCAACATTCTCTTTGGTGACGGTTTCGGAATCTACCCATCGAATATCAACCACACAACGGTTGGAAATACCGCCATGTTTTAACGCTTCCACTACGCTGATATAAGCGTCATGAAGCTGTGTATACTTGCCTACTAAAGCAATCGTCACCTCTCCGATAGGAGTCCGCAGAGATTCCACCATAGCTTTCCAGTCTGCCAGATCGGGTTCCGGACAGTCCAGATTCAGGCACTCGCAGGCCACCTGTGCCAGATGTTCTTTCTCCATGGCAAGGGGTGCCTCATAGAGGTGCTCCACGTCCAGATTCTGCAAAACGCGGTTATTTGGTACATTACAAAACAGTGCAATCTTATCCTTGATTCCCTGATCCAGGGGGTGTTCGCTGCGGCATACAATGATATCCGGCTGGATACCCATTCCCTGAAGATCCTTGACGCTGGCCTGAGTGGGCTTGGTCTTAAGTTCCTGGGAAGCGCTTAAATAGGGAATCAGAGTCACATGAATTAGAATCGCATTTTCATGGCCGACCTCATGCTGGAACTGTCTAATGGACTCTAAAAAGGGCTGGCTCTCGATGTCACCTACCGTACCGCCCACTTCGATGATAGCGATGCGGGTATCCTGATCCGTAAAGTTGCGGTAGAACCGGCTCTTAATCTCATTGGTAATATGGGGAATGACTTGCACGGTACCGCCGCCATAGTCGCCCCGGCGTTCCTTTTGTAACACTGACCAGTATACTTTACCGGTAGTTACATTGGAGTTCTTGTCCAGATTCTCATCAATAAAGCGCTCATAATGTCCCAAATCCAGATCGGTCTCGGTTCCATCCTCTGTGACAAACACTTCACCGTGTTGGATTGGGTTCATGGTACCCGGATCAATATTGATATAGGGGTCAAATTTCTGCATGGTCACCTTGTAACCACGCGCTTTTAATAATCTTCCCAGTGATGCGGCCGTGATCCCCTTACCGAGACCGGATACAACGCCGCCTGTTACAAATACGTATTTTACTGCCATCTGCTTGTCCATGCCTTTCGAGAAGTTTCCGAATCCAATAAAAAGCAATATCTTATAACATTATAGAAAATAATTTGGGGAAAATCCAGACTAAAACATAATTTTTGTAAAAAACTTTATAATACTTTTATACTTGTGTTCACAAATTCATAATTCTCTTATTGATTTATGATTTTTCCTTCCCTATAATAGTAAATAGTGTAGTTGGAACAGAAATGAGAATTTGCGCATAAAACTGTGACAGCAGAGGATATAGAGTATACAGATATCAGGATAATAAGAAAGTGAGGATTCCTCATGGAAGATAATATGAACCAATATGATAACGGCGGCGGCCCAGGCGCGGGCGGTCCCGGCAATAATGGCGGTTCGGGCGGCTCAGGCGGGCCTAATGGGAATGGAAACCGCAATGGGAATGGCAGTGATCCCCGTAAACAGAGTTTGATCATGCTGGTGGTGGCGGCATTAGTTACCCTGTTATGTATCAGTCTGTTTATGAAAATGCTGACGGGTGCGACCAATCAGGAGATTACTTACAATGAGTTTGTAAAGATGGTGGAAGAAGGAAATGTGGAGAAGGTTTCGGTGGGTTCCGACCGGATTGAGATTTACCCGAAGTCGGCGCAGACGAAATCCCCATTTTCTTACGGATACGGTATGAACAGCATCACCTACTATACTGGTAAGATGGAAGATGATGCTACGCTGGCTAAACGACTGCTGGAACATAATGTGGAGATGCATAAAGAGGTTTCTGACAGTTCCAGTGTGATCATGACGGTACTGCTTTATTATATTCTCCCGGTTCTTTTGATGTGGGGACTTTTGAGTCTGCTGTTTAGGCGAATGGGCGGCAAAGGCGGGCCCATGGGTGTGGGTAAGAGCACGGCGAAGGCCTATGTACAGAAAGAGACAGGTATTACCTTTAAAGATGTAGCAGGTGAAGACGAAGCCAAGGAATCTCTTGTGGAAGTGGTAGATTTCCTGCATAATCCGGGGAAATATTCCAAGATTGGCGCAAGACTGCCGAAAGGAGCGCTGTTGGTAGGCCCTCCCGGTACCGGTAAGACGCTGCTTGCCAAAGCGGTGGCGGGCGAGGCGCATGTGCCGTTCTTTTCCCTGTCAGGTTCAGACTTTATTGAGTTGTATGTGGGTGTAGGTGCATCCCGTGTCCGTGATCTGTTCAAGGAAGCTGAGAAAAATGCGCCTTGTATCGTATTCATCGATGAGATTGATGCCATCGGCAGAAGCCGTGATACCAAGTATGGCGGCGGCAATGAGGAGCGGGAGCAGACTCTGAACCAGCTTCTTTCTGAGATGGACGGTTTTGACGGTAAGAAGGGTATCATTATTCTGGCGGCTACCAACAGGCCGGAGATTCTGGATAAAGCGCTTCTGCGTCCGGGACGTTTTGACAGGCGTATCATCGTGGATAAGCCGGATTTGAAGGGTCGTGTGGAGATTCTTAAAGTGCATTCCAAGGATGTGCTGATGGACGATACGGTGGATTTAAATGAAATCGCACTGGCAACTTCCGGCGCCGTAGGTTCTGACCTGGCCAATATGATCAACGAGGCGGCCATCAATGCCGTGAAGATGGGCAGAGAGTATGTGAGCCAGAAGGATCTGTTTGACGCAGTAGAGCAGGTGCTGGTGGGTAAAGAGAAGAAAGACCGCATCATGAGCAAGGAGGAGCGTAAGATTGTCTCCTATCATGAAGTGGGACATGCGCTGGTGAGTGCTCTGCAAAAGAATGCGGAGCCGGTACAGAAGATTACCATTGTGCCCCGGACGATGGGTGCGCTTGGCTATGTCATGCATGTACCTGAGGAAGAGAAATACCTGGATACCGAGGCGGAACTGCGGGATAGGCTGGTGGGACTCTTAGGCGGACGTGCGGCGGAGGAAATCGTGTTTGACACAGTGACCACTGGGGCGGCCAACGATATCGAACAGGCAACCAGCATCGCGCGCAACATGATAACACGTTTTGGTATGAGTAAGAAATTCGGCCTGATGGGATTGGCAACGGTGGAGAGTCAATATCTGGATGGCAGGGCGTCACTGACCTGTTCGGATGTGACGGCGGCGGATATCGATACGGAAGTCATGAAGCTGCTGCATGACAGCTATAAGAAGGCTAGGAAACTTCTGAAAGAAAACCGTGAGATCATGGATAAACTTGCGGCGTATTTGATAGAGAAAGAGACTATTACAGGTAAGGAATTCATGAAGATTTTCCGGAAGGAAAAAGGGATTCCGGAACCGGTGGAGGAAGAGACCGAGAGGTTTAAGGATAAGAAGGAAGAGAAAGCTGTGGAGAAATCCGGGGATACGGCAGACCAGACAGCAACGGGTCAACCGGCAGACGGTCAGCCGACAGGGAATCTGCAATCCGGAGATCAGATAGCGGACGGTGTGCCGCCGGCGGGATATACTTCAAATGGTCAGTCGGCAGGGAACCTACAGTCCGAAGGTCAGATGATGGGTGGTGCACAGCCGGAGGGGCAGACACCGGGGGAAACACCACAGATGCAGTACACGCCAGCCGATCAGCCAATAGGTAACCAGCAGGCTCCTTCCGGAAACCGAGGACTGTTTTCTCAGGCACCGGACAGGACATCTGAAGAGGATAAATGACAAACCATAATACAGGGCAAAGTCTATGATTGACTTTGCCCTGTTTGTTCCAGTACAATTTATGATAGATAAGAGAAAGATCATAACTGACAGAAGGAAAATAAGATGTTTGATTTTGAAGAGGAACTGAAAAAGCTCCCTAACTCACCGGGCGTCTATCTGATGCATGACGGGAATGATACTATCATCTATGTGGGCAAGGCCGTAAACCTGCACAATCGTGTCCGTTCTTATTTCCGTAAGATTGTGGGAAGAGGTCCCCAGATTGACAAGATGGTGGAACAGATCGCGCGGTTTGAGTATATTGTGACGGACTCAGAGTTAGAGGCGCTGGTCTTAGAGAATAACCTTATTAAAGAATACAGCCCCAAATATAACACCATGCTCAAGGACGATAAGACCTATCCTTATATTAAGGTTACCATGGGTGAGGAGTTTCCACGGATTCTTTTTTCCAGAGAAATGAAGAAGGACCGGTCGAAATACTTCGGTCCCTATACCGGCGCGGCAGCGGTGAAAGATACCATCGATCTGATGAATAAGCTGTACCAGCTTAAGACTTGCAACCGCAAATTGCCGAGGGATATCGGCTTGGAACGGCCCTGTCTGAATTATCATATTAAACAGTGCGCGGCACCCTGTCAGGGATACATCAGTAAGGAAGAATATCGGGAAAAGGTGGAACAGGCGCTGGATTTTTTGAACGGTAATTACAGGCCTATTTTGAAGGATTTAGAAGAAAAAATGACATTAGCGTCAGAAAATATGGAATTTGAGGAGGCAGCCAGATTCAGAGACTTATATAACAGCGTCAAGAGTGTAGCCCAGAAGCAGAAGATTACGGACAGCGATGGGGAGGATAAGGATATCATTGCCCTGGCGAAGGACGAGCATGATGCGGTGGTGCAGGTATTTTTCGTCCGGGACGGGAAACTGATCGGCAGGGAACATTTTTACATGACACATGTGGAAGGTCATGATACGGCACAGATCCTTCTGGATTTCGTCAAACAGTTCTATGCGGGAACGCCCTATATCCCCAAAGAACTGATGCTGCAGGAGGAGATAGAAGACTTAGAGATTTTGGAAAAATGGCTTTCCGCCAGAAAGGGAAATCGGGTATATCTCAGGGTGCCTAGAAAAGGAGCCAAGGAGAAACTGGTGGAACTGGCGGCGCAGAATGCGAACCTTATTTTGAGTCAGGATAAGGAGCGCATCCGCCGGGAAGAGGGGCGGACGATCGGCGCCATGAAAGAGATTGCGGCGCTTCTTAAATTAGAGGACGTGAGCCGGATGGAGGCTTATGATATTTCCAATATCAGCGGGTTTGCCAATGTGGGTTCCATGGTGGTTTTTGAAAAAGGAAAGGCCAAGCGCAGCGACTATCGGAAGTTCCGGATTCAATCTGTGTCCGGGCCGGATGATTACGCCTGCATGAGAGAGGTACTCACCAGACGGTTTGTACACGGCATGGAGGAGAAAGAAGATTTAACCCGCAAAGAGGTGGACCATGCTTTTGGCAGCTTTACCAAGTTTCCGAACCTGTTATTGATGGACGGCGGCAGGGGACAGGTCAATATCGCATTGCAAGTGCTGGCGGAGCTGCATCTGGATATCCCAGTGTGCGGGATGGTAAAAGACGATAACCATCGTACCAGGGGTCTGTATTATCAGAATGTGGAGATTCCCATCGATACCCATTCGGAAGGCTTTAAGCTGATCACCAGGATTCAGGACGAGGCCCACCGTTTCGCTATCGAGTACCACAGGTCACTGCGCTCCAAAGCCCAGGTAAAATCCGTGCTGGATGAGATTCCTGGGGTGGGGCCTGCCAGACGAAAGGCGCTGATGCGGCATTTTGGTTCCATTAACGAGATTAAAGAGGCATCGGTGGAACGGTTGTGCGAGGTGCCGGAGATTCCAGAGCATATCGGGAAGCAGATTTATGAGTTTTTCCGGAGGGAAGAAAAGGGAAATGAGGGTAGTGTTGGTGTATAAATACTATCCATCACTATTGCAATTATCGGGAGAATGGACACAATGAAAAGTATAGATTGGATTATCAAACAAATTAATTGGAAGGTGTTAAATTTCTCAGTTTATTTTGAAATACTAATATCATATTTTATGCCTTTTAAGGTTGATGAATATGAATATCAAGTTGGTTTTCCTTTGCCATTTTTGACGGTTTATGACAAACCAATCATTCATGCTAATCTTTTCTCGACAATACATATAAATGGATTTAGACTCGCAATAAATTTATTAATAGTATATTTTGTGACTATACTGCTGTTGAAACGATACAACAAAGTTAAAATAAGTAGATAGGTTGTACTAATTAGCTCTTACAGAGGTAAAGCATGTGACAATCCTGCAAAGTCTTGGTATCATGAAGGCCGAGACAGGGGTGCGCAACAGGGCAACAGTCCTATATTGCGCCCCCTTTTTTAATATGATACAATAGACGCAGGTTCGTAAATATTATCACACCGATCACAAGGAGAAGGAAATGGCGAGCATTAATCTGACAAAAGTAATCGAGAAATTCAAGTGGGAGAATCTGACACCGGAGATTGATATTTCCAAGATTAAGGTAACACAGCCGGATATCAACAGACCGGCTTTGCAGATGGCGGGATATTTTGAGCATTTTGAGACAACGCGTCTGCAGATTGTGGGGTTTGTGGAATATTCGTATATGAATGGTCTGGATGAGGACAGGCAGAGAGAGATTTACGAGAAATTGTTAAACAACCCCATTCCGGGTATTTTATTTTGTCGGGAACTGTATCCCAACGATCTGTTTCGGGAAATTGCAGTCAAATACGGAGTACCGCTTCTGATGAGTAAGAAGGCTACTTCTGCATGTATGGCGGAGGTTATCCGTTGGCTGAATGTAAAGCTTGCGCCCTGTATCTCAGTGCACGGTGTGTTGGTGGATGTATATGGTGAGGGTGTGTTGATCACGGGTGAGAGCGGCATCGGTAAATCTGAGGCGGCCCTTGAACTGATTAAGAGGGGACACCGTCTGGTGACGGATGATGTGGTGGAACTCAGGAGAGTGAGTGAGGATACATTGATCGGTTCTGCCCCGGATATCACGAAGCATTTTATTGAACTGCGCGGTATCGGTATTGTGGATGTGAAAGCTTTGTTTGGTGCTTCCAGTGTGAGAGATACACAGAATATTGATCTGGTCATCCGGCTGGAGGACTGGGATAAGGATAAAGAGTATGACCGTCTTGGTTTGGAGGAAGAGTACACAGAGTATCTGGGCAACAAGGTAGTCTGTCATAATATTCCTATCAGGCCGGGGCGTAATCTGGCGATCATCTGTGAATCCGCAGCGGTCAACCATCGCCAGAAAAAGATGGGGTATAATGCGGCGCAGGAACTGTATAAACGGGTACAGAATTCCCTGGCGCGGGGACGAGAAGATGACGAATAGTGCCGGATTGAGATGCTGCTAAGAAGAGTTGTATCGGAAGACAGGCATTGATAAGAATTGATTAAAGTTGATTAAATAAAGGAGAGGGGTATTGGAGATGGCAAAGTATGTATTTGGGATAGATGTGGGCGGCACTACTGTTAAGCTGGGGCTGTTTGAGTTGAACGGCATGGTGGTCGATAAGTGGGAAATCCCTACACGGACAGAAAATAGCGGGGAGATGATTCTTCCTGACATTGCACAAAGTGTCAAGGCTAAGATGGCGGAGAAATCCATTACCAAAGAAGATGTGGCAGGCGTGGGTGTAGGTGTGCCGGGACCCGTAGACAGTTATGGTATCGTACACCGGGCGGTTAATCTTGGCTGGAACATGTTTAACCTCAAGGAGAATCTCACCACGCTTCTGGGTGGTATGAGAGTGGAGTGCGGTAATGATGCCAATGTGGCGGCGCTGGGTGAAATGTGGAAAGGCGGCGGCCAGGGACATAAGAATCTGGTGGCTGTCACGCTGGGAACTGGTGTGGGTGGCGGTATCATCATAAATGGTGAGATTATGACTGGCTCCACAGGAGCAGGCGGTGAGATTGGCCATATTCATGTGGAGGATAATGAGACAGAAGCCTGCAACTGCGGTAATTTTGGATGCCTGGAAGAGTATGCTTCCGCTACGGGTATCACCAGACTGGCTAACAGGGCTTTAAAGGCCAGTGATAAGGACAGCGTCCTGCGGACGGGTGAAGTGTCTGCCAAGGCGGTATTTGACGCCGTAAAGGCGGGAGACGGGCTGGCAATCGAGGTAGCATGTGCTTTTGGAGAGTATCTTGGAAAAGGACTGGGCGTTATTGCAGGTGTGATCAACCCGGAAATCTTTGTAATCGGCGGCGGTGTGTCCAAGGCGGGGGAGATATTGTTTGATTATATCAAACCGCCTTTTGAGAGGACGGTATTCCATGGATGCAGTGATACGAAGTTTGCACTTGCTACGCTTGGCAATGATGCAGGCATTTATGGCGCAGCCCGGATGATCTTAGATTAAAGTAAACAGCATTTACAGACAGGGCACTTGTTAGGGATAGCACGTGCCTTGTACATAATTTATGCGGAACAGAACATGCTAAGAAGGAATATAGATAGAACAGGAAGCTTAAGAAGCAGAGGTTAGAGATTGAATACATCGATGTATGAATATATCCGGACGATCGTCCCTGATGAGAGGCTTTTATTTCACGAACCCATGAGCAGATATACCACTTTCCGTGTAGGCGGAGAGGCGGAGTGTATCGTTGTTGTCCAGACAGAGGAAGAACTTGCTAAATTGATTCCTTATCTGAACCAGGTGGAGCAGGAGTATTTTATCCTGGGGAATGGTAGTAATCTGCTGGTGGGGGATAAGGGCTACCGGGGAGTCATTGTGAAATTGGGAGGCCCAATGGAGGAAGTACATGTGGAAGGCTGTCGTGTTGTGGCCAGAGCAGGAGCCTTATTATCGAAGGTTGCAGCGGCAGCGCGGGCGAACAGTCTTACCGGTATGGAATTTGCTGCTGGGATTCCGGGAAGTATCGGCGGAGCGATCGTCATGAACGCAGGCGCTTACGATGGAGAGATGAAGCAGATTGTGCAACTGGTGCGGGTGATGGATCGTGAGGGTCAGATCATGACGCTTGATAATGATACAATGGAGTTCGGATATCGTACCAGTATTATCAAAAACAGACCATTTATTGTGCTGGATGTAACGTTGCAGCTGTCTGAGGGAGATGAGGCGCAGATTGGTGCGAGGATGGAAGAGCTGGCACGCCTTAGAAAAAGCAAACAGCCTCTTGAATATCCCAGCGCAGGAAGTACCTTTAAGCGGCCGGAGGGTAATTATGCCGGCAAGCTGATTATGGATGCCGGCCTTCGGGGTTACCGGATCGGCGGGGCACAGGTGTCCAACAAGCATTGTGGGTTTGTGGTCAATACGGGCAATGCGGCGGCGGCGGATATCCGTGAAGTCATTGAGGAAGTGCAGGAGAAGGTGAAAGATAAATTCCATGTGACGTTGGAACCAGAGGTGATTTTTCTGGGTGATTTTTAATACGGTTTTCGATAAAGGCATGGGGGATACGTATGAGATTTGTGATAGTGACAGGAATGAGCGGTTCGGGCAAAAGAACCGCCATGAAAATGTTGGAAGATGTTGGATTTTACTGTGTGGATAATCTGCCGGTAGCGTTGATTGAAAAATTTGTGGAACTGATCGCGATGCCCAACAGCGAAGTTAATAAGGTGGCGCTGGGAATAGATGTGCGAGCCGATCAGTCCTTTGACGGGGTATGCAGGATTTTAGAAACGCTTAAAGAGAACGGATATCTGTTTGAGATTCTTTTTATGGAGGCCTCGGATACCGCTCTTCTGAAACGATATAAGGAGACCAGGAGACTGCATCCGCTTTCCCCGGAAGGCCGGGTGATAGAAGGAGTGAACAAGGAACGGGAGACCTTAAAAGAGATTCGGAAGATGGCGGATTATATCTTTGATACATCTAATCTCCTGACGCGGGAATTGAAGGTAGAGATTGACAATATTTTTATACACAATAAGGAATATAATTCCCTGATTGTGAGCATTTTATCTTTTGGTTTTAAGAATGGCATTCCGGCGGATGCCGATCTGGTTTTTGATGTCAGATTTCTTCCGAACCCGTTCTATATCGATGAACTCAAACATAAAACTGGTAATGATAAAGAGGTACAGGACTACGTGATGGAATTTCCGGAGGCTTCAGCTTTTTTGAAAAAGCTGGTGGACATGCTGGATTTCCTGATTCCCAATTATGTGAAGGAAGGTAAACACCAGCTTGTGGTAGCGATCGGATGTACCGGAGGGAAGCACAGGAGTGTGACGCTTGCCAACGAACTTTATGCCCAGATGAAAGATCATGGAACCTATGGCATGAAGCTCTACCATCGGGATGTGGATTAGAGGAGTGTAAGGATGTCTTTTTCCGGAAATGTCAAAGAAGAATTGGCGGCGTACATTAGTTCAGCCAGACATTGCCAGTTGGCAGAATTGGCATCGCTTCTGCTTTTCAGTGCAGGCACCTGCGAAGGGAATATGCACCTGAGGCTTGACACAGAAAATGAAGCAGTTGTGAGAAAATGCTTTACATTACTTCGCAAAACGTTTAATATAGATACTGTTATGCAGGGAAAAGAAAGACTGGTCCCTGATGATGCGCTGGAAAGTAAGGTAATACAGGCCTTACATCTTGGCAGGATGGAGAATGGGGAATTGGACTTGACTGCATCAGTCAATTCTCTGCTGATCAAAAATTCCTGTTGTGCCAGAGCATATCTGAGAGGCGCTTTTCTTAGTATTGGTTCTATGAGTGATCCGCAGAAGAGTTATCATCTGGAATTTGTCTGCAATGAGAAGGTGCAGGCACTGCAGTTACAGGCAATCCTGCAGGAATTTCAGATAGAAGGCAAGATTATCAGGCGTAAGAAATACAATGTGGTCTATTTAAAAGAAGGTTCCGGCATCGTGGATCTGCTGAATGTTATGGGAGCGCATGTATCTTTAATGAATCTGGAGAATCTTCGAATCGTGAAAGAGATGCGCAATTCTGTCAACAGGAGGGTCAACTGCGAGACAGCTAATATCTCCAAGACGGTGACGGCGGCATCCAAGCAGATAGAGGACATCCTGCTGATCAGGGATAAATATGGATTTGAGAATCTGCCGGATAATCTGCGGCAGATGGCAGAGATTCGTCTGGAGTATCCGGATGCGGCGTTAAAAGAGCTGGGTGAATATTTGGAACCGCCGGTGGGAAAGTCGGGGGTAAATCATAGGTTACGCAGACTGAGTGAAATCGCTGATAAAATCAGATCATAAAGGAGGAGAATGTTATGATTCAAAAGTCTATCCAGATCAAACTGGAAACTGGTCTGGAAGCAAGACCGGTGGCAATGCTTGTGCAGGTGGCAAGTCAGTTTGAGAGCACAGTGTACATCAACTCAGAGAACAGAAAAGTAAACGCAAAGAGTATTATGGGTATGATGAGCATGGGGCTTGAGAGTGGCGCGGAAGTGACAGTGATCGCTGAGGGGAGCGATGAGGAAGCGGCTGTTGCCGAGATTGAGAAGTTCCTGAGCGCGAAGTAAGAAAATAACCGGCACAAGTGACATTTGATCAGGCATAATATAAAGAAATTGGAGAAGACGGGTAGACCGTCTTTTCTTTTTTCCTCTTTTTTGATATGATAAATGCGATGAGATTATCACCGTAAATTGATATGATTACAATAAAGGCGGCAGGGAGGTTATGATGGATAAAAAAATGCTTTTTATTTATAATCCCAAAGCGGGTAAGGCACAGATTAAAAGTAACCTTTTAGATATTATTGACATTTTTACCAAAGCCGGTTATGAGGTAACGGCATATCCCACACAGGCGCCAGGGGATGCAGTCCGAGCCGTAAGGGAAAGGCATGCGGGCTATGATATGGTAGTATGCAGCGGCGGTGATGGCACACTGGATGAGGTGGTGACCGGAATGATGAAGTCTGATATAAGGCTTCCGATCGGATATGTGCCAGCGGGCAGCACCAATGACTTTGCCAATAGCTTAAGGATTCCCAAGAATATGCGCCAGGCCGCAGATGTGGTGGTGAACGGCAGGGATTTTGACTGTGATATAGGAACTTTTAATAAAGATGTATTTATTTATGTGGCGGCTTTTGGCATCTTTACGGATGTTTCCTATCAGACGAAACAAGACGTCAAGAATGTGCTTGGTCATGCCGCTTATCTGCTAGAGGGTGTGAGGCGACTGCCATCGGTGCGGGCTTATCCCCTTAAGATCACCTGCAATGGTGAAATCATTGAGGGAGATTTTATCTATGGCATGATCACAAATTCTCATTCTGTAGGAGGATTCCGGGGAATCACGGGGCAGAACGTAGCATTGGATGACGGACTATTCGAGGTGACACTGATCCGCAGGCCGTCCAATCCGCTGGATATCAACAATATCATCCTGGCACTGGTAGACAAGCGGGTGAAATCGGAACATATCCATACGTATGCGGCTGAGAGTGTGAAAGTGGAATCTGAAGAACCTGTGGCATGGACTCTTGACGGAGAGTTTGGCGGGGAGCATCTTGTGGCGCAGGTTCAGAATTGCCACAGAGTGTTACAAATCCGTATTCCGGCAGAATGATCCTTTAGAATAATTCTGCGTAATAAATCCCTTAAAATACATTGCTTTTCATGGACATGGCTGTTAAAATAAGAGTTAGGTTCCAGCAAATGGAAAGCATAAAATAACAAATAGAAAGGAAGAAAATAGTATGGCATTAGTTACAACAACCGAAATGTTTAAGAAGGCATACGATGGCGGCTATGCAGTCGGCGCTTTCAACGTAAACAACATGGAGATCGTTCAGGGTATCACAGAGGCAGCAGGCGAACTGAACAGCCCTGTTATCCTTCAGGTATCTAAGGGCGCGCGTGCTTATGCGAACCACACATATCTGGTGAAGTTAGTAGAGGCAGCAGTAGCAGAGAATCCGCAGATTCCGATCGCTCTCCACTTGGATCATGGTGACACATTCGAACTGTGCAAATCCTGTATTGACGGTGGCTTTACTTCTGTTATGATCGATGCTTCTTCCAAGTCTTTCGAGGATAATATCGCGTTGACCAAGCAGGTAGTTGAGTACGCGCATGATAAGGGCGTTGTGGTTGAGGCTGAGCTTGGTACTCTGGCAGGTGTTGAGGACGAAGTAGTAGTAGAGGCTGGTAAAGAGTCCTATACACGTCCGGAAGAAGTTGAGGAGTTTGTTGATAAGACAGGCTGTGACTCCTTGGCTATCGCAATCGGTACTTCCCATGGCGCATATAAGTTCACGGCTGCACAGTGTACCAGAAATGAAGAAGGCATTCTTGTTCCGCCTCCGCTTCGCTTCGATGTATTGGAGGAGTGCATTAAGAGACTGCCCGGCTTCCCGATCGTTCTGCACGGTTCTTCTTCTGTTCCGCAGGAGTTCGTAAAGATGGTTAACCAGTACGGCGGTAACATGCCTGATGCAGTAGGTATTCCGGAAGAGCAGCTTCGTAAGGCAGCAAAGCTTGCCGTATGTAAGATCAATATTGACTCTGATATTCGTCTTGCTATGACAGGTGTTATGCGTAAATACTTCGCAGAGCATCCGGATCACTTTGATCCCCGTCAGTATCTCAAACCTGCACGTCAGGCTGTTAAAGAGATGGTTGCTCATAAGATCGTCAATGTACTTGGTTCTGACGGTAAGGCATAAGAAATTAAAAGGAGCTGCGCTTATGCGCCAGCTCCTTTTTTATGTCCTTGATTAATTTTCCTGCATTTCTCTTAATTCTTTAATCTGTGTCTCCTCGATATCCGGGAAAACTGAAAGGATTGGTTTTACATCCTCGTTCTTAATGTTACGCGCCACATAGTTTCTTGTAATCTTTATAACCACCGGAGAAAGGCTTAAGACACCGATCAGGTTGGGAATCGCCATCAGACCATTAAAAGTGTCTGAGAGATCCCAGGCAAGATTCTGTTTCATGACTGCGCCCTCATAGATCATCACAATGAATACAATCTTATAAATAATAACGGATTTCGTGTTAAGCAGATATTCCCATGCCTTAGAACCATAATGGCTCCAACCGAGCACTGTCGAAAAGGCAAATAACAGGATTGCCAGGGCGATGAAAGCCGGGCCGGCCTTGCCAAACACGGTGGAGAATGCCTCTCCCACCAGGGCGGAACCTTCCGAAGTGCTCAACACAGCGCCGGTTTCCAGATCCACCAGGCCGGAAGAGAGCACTGCAAAAGCAGTCAGGGTACAGACCACGATGGTGTCTGCAAATACCTCGAAGATACCCCACATCCCCTGCCGAACAGGTTCCTTGACATTAGAATTGGAGTGAACCATGACAGAGGAACCAAGACCAGCTTCATTGGAGAATACACCACGCTTCATACCCCAGGTAATGGCAAGTTTGATACCGGAACCAACGATGCCGCCGCCCACAGCCCGCAGCCCGAAAGCACCCTTAAAGATAGCGGAAAAAATGGCGCCGCACTGCCCAATATTCATGATGAAAATGATCAGCGCACCGATTATGTAGAGGATAGCCATAAAAGGAACCAGCTTTTCCGTAACAGAGGCAATTCTCTTAAGACCGCCCAAAATGACCAGCGCAGCCAGTACTGCCAGTACGATGCCGACTACCATTGCAGGGATTCCGAAAGCAGAATTCATATTGATGGAGATGGAATTTACCTGGCTCATATTGCCGATCCCGAAGGATGCCAGCAGACAGAAGATGGAAAACAACACTGCCAATATAGCGCCGACCCGTTTACAGCCTTTATAAGCGCCGAGACCATCTTTCAGATAATACATGGCACCACCGCACCACTCATTCTTTTCGTTTTTACGCCGGTAGTATATACCAAGTACATTCTCAGAATAGTTGGTCATCATGCCAAAGAACGCTACAATCCACATCCAGAAGATGGCGCCCGGACCGCCCGCAACCAATGCGCTGGCTACTCCCACGATATTACCTGTGCCGATGGTGGCTGCAAGCGCTGTGCACAGGGACTGGAACTGGGAAATGGACTGATCGTCCTTGTCCGTATGCTTTGTGATGTGTTTGTCCTTAAAAATACCGCCAATCGTGTTCTTAAACCAGTGCCTGATGTGGGACAACTGAAAGAACTTAGTCAGGATAGTCATCAGGATGCCGGTGCCGATCAGCAGTACAAGCATGGGAAGGCCCCAGACAAAACTGTTGACGGCATTGTTTACGTTACTAATCATTTCTACCATTCCTATCTCCTCCTTTTTGTATCCTTTGTCAATTCATGTGCTCTATTTCTACGGGCAGCAAACCAAGCGACTGCTGCGGCAGAGTTACTGCTACTCACCATATATGGAGCAGACGCATTTGCCCATGAGACAAAAAAGCGCAGACATTGAAAAAGAATGTCTACGTTGACAATCATAAGAAACGATATAAGATGCGCTTCCAGTTTCCAAGTATACCACTGAATCACGTGCATGGCAAGTATAAATTGTATACATGGATATCTGAAAACATTATTATTATAAATGGATTAAAAAGGATATGGTATAAGTGATAAAATAAAAACCTCCCATAAAAAGGGAGGATGCCAAGTAAAGTTTCCTTTACTTGGCATTATTATGAAAAAGTTTTAAATTTATCAGCTAACTTTGATGTAATCGTTTTTGTGTTGTATCTTATGATATTAGTATACGTGGCAGAAATGTCTAAAAGATGTTAGGGAAGTGAAGTTTTTTAAAATTATATATGAACAATTTATGAACAGGACAGTCTTACCCCCCCCCCGATTTTGCCAATACCAGGAAACTTTGCTCACCAAATACCATTCCGCTGAACGGCATCAGTTTTAAATATAAGCCTACAATCCAGGCGGCCTGCGGCAGTGCGCTTTTTGTTGTATATGGCAAGAGCTTAGGAATGCATTTCTTGACCTGATATCCGATTAATTCGGCTGCTTCAATCAGCGCTTTATCCGTAATGGGTGTAATATGATCATAAAAATCCCAATATTTTCCGCCTACATATCTGATATTGGGCGTCAGAATCCATACTTCCCCGCCTTTCTCAAGTAAGGAGTACTCTGTTTCCAACAGTCGGGTAATAGTGTCCTTGGGTATATGTTCCAGAAAATTGCTCATAAAAAAGAGCGATACGCTCCCTTCCTTAAAATGGCTAGAAAGATTTTCGATATTATCGGTAAATGCTGTTACGTCTTCATCTGCATATTTTTTGACATCGGGATTAACATCTATCGCATACTTTTTGCAATCAAAATCTATGTTGTTGATAAAATCACAATACCCTGCGGCAACATCCACTACAGTCTTATATTCTCCATTTGTGATTGAGGCAAAATATTTACATATTTCTCGCCACATTGCCCTTTTGCGTTGCTTGTCTTTGTCTTTAAACCTGTTGTCATATAATTTCTGTACATCTGAAGCCATATTTATATCTTCTCCTTTATCGGCATGCTTATCGGTCTATCATTGCTTGTCTGTCGCAGCGTTTTTGATCGGCCATTTATTTCCGGCGGGAAAACCAGCTTTGCTTAATACATAAGAGATACCAGTGCAGATAATGCGGCATCCATTTCCACATATGAAAATTTGATTTTCCCTCTTCGCGTTCAAACCATTTTGACGGGACTTCCGTTATCTTATATCCTGATAGAAATGCCTTTACTGTAATTTCCAGTCCGATCTCAAAACCGCCGGTACTTTCCATTTTGATATTGCTTAGCATTTCCCTCCGATATAATTTAAAACTGTTTGTTACATCATGGGTGGGAATCCGTGTCAGGAAATGTAATGATATGCCGGCTGTACGTGAAAGCAGGCTTTTCAGGAAGGGAGCGCCGCTTTGTACACCGCCCCGCATATAGCGGGAACCACAGACCAGATCATACCCTTCTTCCATTTTTTGACACATGGTATCGACAACGTCCAGTTTATCTGATGAATCGGCCATCATTACCAACACCATTTCATTGGCGGCGGTTCGCATCCCCACCTTGATTGCGTTGAGTGCGCCTCTGCCAATGTTATTTTTCACCAGACAGATTTCAAACGGAAAGTTGTCTTTATTATCCTTAATAACCGGTACAGTTGTATCTTCATCAAAATCATATACGACTAACAGCCTTTTGGGCGTTTTTATTTCTTCCTGTATCTCACGAAATAATTTCAAGATGCCCTGGTCTTCGTTATATACAGGAATTACAATATCCAGCATTTTCCACCTGCTTTCGTTAACTTGCTTTAAATATTTCCCAAATCAATCTGCTTACAGATCCAAGGAATTACTTCATCTAATGTTGTGCTCAGATCTGTTTTTGCTTCAAAACCCAAAAGATCTTTGGCTTTTTGCACTGAGGGCACCCTTTTCTGCACGTCATATTCATATGCAGGATCGGACACAAATGTCAGAGGTTTGTCTCCCTGAATCTTTTTCCAGATCAAAGTCGCCAGTTCCTTTACAGTGGTTGAATCTGCGATTGACAGATTAAAGTCTTCATTGATGGCGGCTTCCTTTTCCACACATAAGCGGATGCCTGTTGCCAAATCGCCGCCATATGTATAATGACGAATCTGTTCACCGTTTCCAAGAATATGGAGCGGATCTTGTCCCTTATATACTTTCTGAACAAGGTCCGGAACCACATGGCTCATGGCAAGTTTCACGTTTCCGGACATGATTTCCTTTTCGTTTTTGGCACGTTGTTCGCCGGTGCCGACACAGTTAAAGGGACGAATGATCGTATAGGGGAGTTTGTACTGCTCCCAGCCGCCTTTGGCGAAATATTCGCAAGCCAGCTTTTGGAAGCCATATGTGGAAAGGGGAGGCGGGCATTGAAGCTCAAAGCCTTCCTTACTTGGATATTCGTGGCAGCATTCAAATACCATGGAAGATGAGAGTACATTGATCTTCTCCAGGTGTTTATGTTCATGGGCCCAGATTGCGGCATCAAATGTGGATGCGATTATGCGCTCGTTTTCTGCAAGCAGATCGTAGGCATACGTATGGAAGTATGTTATGCCACCGATCATAGCAGCAATGGCGATGACCTGGTCGCAGTCTTCGATAAGTTCTTTCATAAGATCTGTATTTTTACAGTCTCCCTCCACAAAGTGATACTTGGGATGGTTATCATAACTTTTCTGAATCGGTCCGTATTTGCTGTAATTATCGATTCCGACCACCTCATGCCCTGCCCTAAGAAGCTCGTCCACTAAATATCCTGCGACAAATCCGGCTGATCCTGTTACCAAAATTTTCATATTCTCTTCCTCCGTCAATACAAATTTAATTAAACATATTTCCCAGTGTGGAAATCTTTATGTCTTCGCAATAATAGAGTTCGGTACAAACGCCCCACGAGTCAAAGATTTCAAATCCATCCTTCGAAAAGTGGAAAACCTGGTCGTCCATAATGGAAGCATATTTTTTGTGGTTATTTAATACAAGTAATGCTTTTGCGTTTGCACAGGCATCGTGAAGGTCATTATATACTGTGCCCAGGTTTAATGCCTTTAACTCCTCCGGTAATGCCACAAAATCATGAAGATTCATCTTATATCCGGCAGCCTTTAGTTTGTTCGCGATATATACGGAACTGGATCCTCTTAAATCGGAGGTTTCCGGCTGACCTTTGAACGCCATACCGCTGAGTGCGATTATTTTACTGTCTGAAGGTTCCCCAACTTTAGATTTTACCCAGCGCACTACCATATCTTCCAATGATTCGTTAAATCTTCTTGCAGATAAGATAAAATTCTTACTGTCACAATCCGGCATATTGTTGATCAGAATATAAGCATCCTTTTCAAGACACGGTCCGGCTACAAATCCGGGTTTTGCAATATTGCTTCTGGCATAACCGTAATTGGCATGTTCAATGGCATCCATACCGTCAACGCCAAATTCTTGAGCAGCCATACAAAATGCATTGCCGATTGCAAATGTCATATCTCTATACGTATTGCAGTAAAGTTTGATAAGTTCTGCCTCCTCAAGACTGTTGGCCTCAATTACACAGGGTGTTATCATTCTGAAAAGTTTCTGCGCGATTTCAACAGACGCCTGATTGTTACCGCTGATAATCTGCGGTAAATGGGTGAGTTCATCAACAGCCTTTCCCTCCAGGGTTCTTTCCGGACACATGGAAATGAGGATATCGCTTTCCTCTTTTCCGCACATCTGCGATAAGAAGGGGAGGATTACCCGCCTTGTCGTTCCCACGGAGACAGTACTTCTTAGGATCATTAACTGGGAACCGTCATATACCTTTTGGACGGACATAAGAGCCGATTTGATATACTCAAAATTCGGCTCCTTGGCCCCGCTTTTTAACGGTGTTCCTACGGTAATAATAAAGGCGTCAAACGAAATATCTGCAGGAAACTCCTCCACGACATGAAGTGTTTTGTTGTTATTTCTCTTGATCAGATTATCCAGCCCTGGCTCAAAAAAGTGTGCCTTGTTTTCCTTCAGGCAATCTTTTATATGCTGATTAATTTCAATACCATAAACATCGATTCCTTTTGCTGCAGCAGCGACCGCCAATGTCAGTCCGACATAACCAAGACCAATAATCCCAATTCTCATTTTCTATCACCTCATAATTTATGCCAATATGGCATACGTATTTCTTCACGTGTTTTATTTCCAAATAAACTGAAAGGTTCTTCTGCTTACCATTCGTATTATATCCATTAGTGTATCTGCTTCTGCCGGAAATTTAAAGCCGTTGATCTTACCCAATGGCATAAGATAGATCAAAAACAGTATGCATAGCAGGCCGTGTTTTTTAACGAACACGGTCAAGGAGTTCATCGCTTTTTGGGCGCCTGCAGGCTGTGTATATATCAGATAGA
This sequence comes from uncultured bacterium, assembly GCA_947243845.1. Taxonomy (GTDB): domain Bacteria; phylum Bacillota; class Clostridia; order Lachnospirales; family Lachnospiraceae; genus UBA3282. The sequence goes on along the minus strand of CAMXIF010000015.1, from coordinate 22,415 downwards.
ATATCTGGAAAAACTGTACGCATCCAAATGCGGCGAGCCATCTTCCCCAATCCATATTAAAAATAAACATGGGAAGAATCGCCAGATCGGATAGTAAAACCCAAAAAACGGCACGGTGGATTTCGCTGTCATATATCTTTTTCCAAAGACATATAAACATAATGATCAGCGGGAATAAGATCAAAGTTAAAAGGAGCATCTTTTCTCTGGGATGTTCATTACTCAGAAATATAAACTGATACGTGAAAGTTTCCCAGCGCTGACGAATATCCATAAAATATTCGCAGTCGAGCGTGCCTACCGTCATGTCGATATCCGTGTGAGCTTCTAACTTTGCAAACAACTCATCAGCGTTCTGGTATCGAAGGTCTGTTTGGAATTGAAAGATCATGGACACAACAACATTGACAAGGCATACGATTGAATTCCATATGATACAGGATTTCCGGTTTGCCTTATTACTTTCTATCTCTAAGACGATTACAGTAAATAGAACTGGAAAATACATAAACACATACCCCTGATAGCAGGCGATACATATTACGGATACAATACATGCCAGCAGATACTTTGCATGTATATTTTTGATTTTATGAAAACCAATGACAAATAGGAGCAGGAAGAGAACAAGAAAACTTTCCAGACGGCCCATTTCCCCGGTCCAAAATTGCTCTATACTAAAAGGCGATACAAGATAGCAGAGAGTAAAGAACCAGGCTGCTTCCTTGTGGGTAGGCGTATATTTCCTGATGAACTTACCGAGAAGGCATGACGTCAGGACAATGATGGACAGAAGACACAGTATGGCATAGAGATATATTACTTCTTTACTGACAAATCTTCCGCCGAGCAATACATGAAGGATGCTTCCCATAAGAAGCCTTGACCCAAAACCTGCACTGTTATAATCCATGGCATACCATATGGTGGTCCATTGATTAATGATGCCCGGATAATTTAAAATAAATCGAATCAAAAAGAAAGAAAAAAATATGAGCTCATAATTTTTTTCTTGAAAAGGATGCAGAAACTTTTCTTTATACTGAAATACCTTGCAGATCAGGAGTGTTGTAATTAAGGCCGTTATAATGATGATAATATATCCGATTACGGTCTTTATATCGGGACCTTCTTCTGAGTATTGAATGTAGTAGAATCCAAATGCAAGTACGAAGGACGCTATATACACTATCATCTGGCATATTGTATTCCACAGGGTGGATTTTTCTTTATTTACAAAGATAGATATGGTCTGACTGGCCGCCAATGCAAAAATGGCATATGTGTACATTCCATAATAATCATAAATAAATTTGATGATTCCAGCGGGCGTCCGATCCTGGCCTAATACAAAACCAGTTCCGATCAGTAAAATAAACGAACTGATCATAAATAAAACGACATAAATGATTCTCTTACCTATTGCATCTTTTTTCCACGACAACATACGGTGTGCTCCTTCTATAAATGGACATACTATTCCCATTTATCATATAAAAGCATTTTAGCATATCAAGAATGACTTTACAATCTTACATCTTCTCCGGCTCCGGATAATCCACTCCGAAGGTATCTACGGTAACCGTCTGCATAACCTGATCTTCCAGGGGTCTGTCGGAATAATCGGTCGCTGTTTCAGCGATACGGTTCACCACATCCATCCCCTCTATCACCTTCCCAAACGCCGCATAAGCGCCGTCTAAATGCGGGCTTGTCTTGTGCATGATAAAGAACTGACTGCCGGCAGAATCGGGATGCATGCTGCGCGCCATGGAAAGGACGCCCTCCGTGTGCTTCAGGTCATTGTTAAAGCCGTTCTGTTTAAATTCACCGCGGATGGAATAGTCAGGACCGCCCATGCCGGTGCCTTCCGGATCACCGCCCTGGATCATAAATCCTTTGATGACCCTGTGGAAAATCAAGCCGTCATAGAATTTTGCATTGATCAGGCTGATAAAATTATTGACGGATATAGGCGCCACATCAGGATATAATTCTGCCTTGATTACATCGCCGTTTGTCATGGTAAAGGTTACGATTGGATTCTGTGTATTCTGTGACATAAGTTCCTCCATATTAAATGTTTTTATTGCCGAGACGGTTTGACTCGCAATATGTTATCATTATATATAGAAAGGGACGGATAACGCAAGAGGGCAGACGATAATTGCTGGAAGTCGAGGATATATTATGCTTAAAAAAATAGTTATAATAGTTGAAGAAAAAATTTTGCTGCAAAATATTCTCTGCAAAGAAAGCACACTGTTGGATGATCTGCGGGAACGAGGTGTGGAGACCATCATTGGGGCAGGGGGAGAACTGTCTGCGGAAGATATGGAAAATACATTATACATCACGGATTCGGAAGCAGAGTATTGCAGGCTGCAGCAGGAAGGCCGGTATGTACTGCCGTATCGGCATGGAGAAAATGCAGAGGCGGATTTTACAGGCGCTTTGTATGTGCTGGAGCAGATTGCAGAGGCGGATTATGAAACGGTGGATATGGCTTACCGGCGTCAGGCGGGGATTCCCTGGGAAATATTAGAGACCGGGCGCTGTGTCATAAGGGAGACGACAGTGGAGGATGTGGAGGCCTTTTATCAGATTTATGCGGAAAGATCTATCACAGAATATATGGAAAATTTGTTTGAGGATCCGGAGGAAGAGATCGCATACACGAAGGATTATATTGAACGGGTATATGGGTTTTATGGGTATGGTATGTGGACAGTCCTTGAGAAAGAGACTGGACAGGTGATCGGCAGGGCGGGCGTCAGCTGGCGGGAAGGCTTTGATCTGCCGGAACTTGGGTTTGTGATTGGAGTGCCCTGGCAGAGGCAGGGGTATGCGTATGAGGTGTGCAGCGCCATTCTCGATTATGCAAAAGAAGAGCTTGGTATGGAAAGAGTGCAGGCTCTGGTGATGGAGGGAAATCATAGATCGGAGATGCTGTGTCAAAAATTGGGGTTTTTAGAAAGCGGTGAGCGCGCCAGGCTGGATGGGGAGATGTATATGGCATGGGTAAAAAACCTTTACCATTCTGACAGTGTGTGAATGAAGGCCGTTATATTGTGGTCAACAAAAGCCCCGTTTATGCGGGGCTTTTGTTAATGATTTTAATATCTATCATTCCGGATCCGTATCTTTGATGACCGGAGGGATTTGTGAAAGCATGTTATCGATATCTTCAAACATGGCGCTTTTGGTAGTGCCGAGGACACTGGCCTTGCTGATATGTTTCATAACCTCTTGATATTGCAGCTTTATTTCGTCAAAGAACTGGTAGAGTGTCTGCAGTCTGCTTTGCGATGAACTGATCACGGTTGAGATTTCTGTCTGTACGGTAGAGGCTTCGTCAGCGGCCTGTGTGATCTCGTGGAAGGAATCATAGGTGGCGTTTACAATACCGGTTCCCTGTCCGAGTTTCTGTGCAGAATCAGTAATGCTCTGATTCAGCTGGTTGGTGCCGGTTTCCACATTATGAATATCAGACTCAGCCTCGTTGGCAAGGGATTTGATCTCTTCCGCCAGTTCTTTCACCTTAGAGGCGACTACAGCAAAGCCTTTGCCGCTTTCACCGGCCCTGGATGCTTCTATGGATGCATTGATTGCGAGGATGTTAGTCTCATCGGCAATGGATACGATCTTGTTGATGCATTTGCAGATACTGGTTACAGCAGCCTGAAGCTGTCCGAAGGTCTGCTCCATCTCAACATAAGACTGCTCGATTGCCATGGAGGTATTTTTCAGGTCTTCTACTTTGGCCTGTGTTTTGGTTACGGTCTGTCCGATAGATTCCTGTACTTGTGAGAACCCGCCGGCCGTATTGTTGATGCTGGAAAAGGACTGGCCAAAATCCATAAGCTGTTCCTGAAAGTTATCTGCTTTCTCCAGCACACCGGAAAAAGATTTATTGACAAGATTTAGTTCCCAAAGAGATTCCACTTCTTTTTGGATCAGCTCGTCCTTATAATCTTTTAAGTGATCTGTTACATATAACACGGGATAAAGGCTTTTGTCATTATGTAATAGTTGTCCTGACTTCTTCTTTTTTGCAAATAACATGTTCTTCCTCCTTTATTCGAATACCACACAAGTCATGGACTGATTGACAAAACGGTTATTGTAATGTTCCCCATATCCTACAAAACCGATATGATTGCCAAGTGTGGACATTTCCTGAAGATAGTTCTGCATATAATTTTTTTCGGTAAACAGCTTGTAACGGAACAGGCAGTTCACCGAGAAGACAGCGGAACGCTTGGGGAATTCCCGGCAGATAGTCTCAATGGTCTGCCTTGTTATAGCTTTATAGTCTCCCAGTTCGAGAAGTATCAGCACATCAGAATCATTGACCTGACGATAGCATGCCAGAGCATTGCCGGCAACTTCTTTGATGGAAATGATACAGGTATCATTTCCATTGATTTTACCAAATGGATTCTGAAATGTCTGTGTCAGGATCTGTTGGTCTGTTACATGGAGGATTTCTTGATATACCTGCTTGGCCGGTTTGCCGTTTAAGGAACCGATTATGTAGTTGGCTCTATCTGTATTGGAGGCAATAAAGCGATAATTGCCACACTGGTGGTAGATATTTTCTTTGTAAGTCTTTACCCGACCGTTTTGATTCTTTATAAGTGCATAGGCAACGGCATCTTCATAGACCTTACCATTGGCGGAAGTTTTTCCGGCGTCAACGGTTCCGCCCATCAAAGAGACATTGTTTCGCTTTAGTGCAGTATTGATTGTTGTTAAGACCAATGCATCATTTCCGGTACAAAAGTCAATGCATACGGTATCTTGGTGGGAGGCATTTATCTTCAAAAGATCCTCTTCCAGACGATGAATGTATTTTACAGGCATGACAGAAACCTGTTCCAACACATTAGCCGTTGCGGTGATCCCGCCGCAAAAAGCGACAACACAGACGCCGTTTTCTATGACTTCAGTGCTGTAACCCATACCAATACAGCCAATGCTTGGAACCTTGGGATATAATTTTTCTAATGCTTGAACGTGGGCCTCAAATTGGCTGTTATTGGAAAACAGCATAATAAATTTAGGGTTTTTCAGGCCGCTTACTGCTTCTGAAAGATTTCCGCTCTTGCTCTTTCCAAAAAATTGCTGCATATTGCTGCGTCTCCTTTTCTATTTTATTTAAGATTTTTGCTCAATACATTATAATGGAAATAGAATGAATGCGTCAATGGTTTTTATTGTAATCATGGCAATTCAGTGCGAATAGGATTGCCTGGAATGGAATGTCGTGCTAGGGCTTGCGTTGGACAAATGCCCGTACTTTACAAATCCGGTTGGAATAGCTATAATAAAAAATCGCAGTCAATCATCTGGACAGAAAGGTTTACTTATGAAAAAAGAAATTAGAAATTCATTGCTCCTTATCTTAACAGCCCTTGTTTGGGGTATTGCCTTCGTGGCGCAAAGGCAGGGCGGCGCTGCGGCGGGTCCATATACGTTTAACTGTATCAGGTCTTTTCTCGGTGCGGCGGTGCTTTTACCAGTCATCCGCCTGTTAGATGGCCGCAGTGAAAGCCATGAACCGCAGACTATACAGGATAAACGCAGATTATGGATTGGCGGCAGTCTGTGCGGAGCGGTGCTTTTTGTGGCAAGCACTTTTCAGCAAATGGGCATGTATTACGGCACTACTGCCGGCAAGGCGGGATTCTTGACGGCTTGTTATATTCTTCTGGTGCCGGTATTGGGAATCTTTCTTGGGAAAAAGTGCCGATGGAATGTGTGGGTGAGTATCCTGGTGGCAGTCGTGGGACTTTATTTTCTATGTCTGACGGAAGGATTTTCGTTTTATATGAGCGATGTTTTGCTGCTCTTTTGCGCAGTATGCTTTTCCGTTCATATTATGGTAATAGATCATTTTTCGCCATTGGTGAATGGGGTGCGTATGTCCTGTATCCAGTTTTTGGTCTGTGGTGTGCTGGGCCTTGTTCCGATGATTGCTGTGGAGATATTACATGCACCGGGAGGCATTCAGGGCTGGATGCAGATGTTCATAGGCTGGGATGTGTGGATTCCAATCCTGTATGCAGGGGTTATGTCCTGTGGTGTAGGCTATACACTACAGATTATCGGGCAGGATGGGATTAATCCGGCAATCGCATCTTTGTTGATGAGCCTGGAGTCAGTATTTTCTGTATTGGCGGGCATGTTGATCTTGCATGAGACCATGACCGGAAGGGAGGTTCTGGGATGTGTTCTAGTGTTTGCGGCGGTGCTGTTTGCGCAGGTGAATTTAGGGGAGTTACAGAGTGTGTGGCGGGGTTTTAGAAAGAAATCTGAGAAGTAATTTGGGAAAATGAGACAAAAATAATTGTTCAAATTTGTGAAAAATGAAATATTGGCACTTGACATGACAATATGATGGTGCTACAATGCAACTCATAAAAGCAAAGGCGCTTTGAGGAAACTCAAGGCGCTTTTTCTTTTGTGCGTATAAGCTATTCGGGCCCGCTTACACACGTATCGATAATGAGGAGGGAATATTATGACAAATGAGATTATGGAAGTCATGAACGGACAGATATTCGGCGTTTGGTTTTTGATCGGTGCGGCATTGGTGTTCTGGATGCAGGCTGGTTTCGCCATGGTGGAGACGGGATTTACCAGGGCGAAGAATGCGGGCAATATTATTATGAAGAATCTGATGGACTTTTGCATCGGTACTGTAGTATTTATTGTGATCGGTTTCAGTTTGCTGCTGGGCGAGGATATGATGGGACTGATCGGTAAACCGGGATTTGATATCTTTACGGCGTATGAAAGTTTTGATTGGTCCAACTTTGTGTTTAATCTGGTCTTTTGTGCCACCACGGCGACCATTGTATCCGGCGCCATGGCGGAGAGAACGAAGTTTTTGAGTTATTGTGTATATTCTGCGGTGATCTCAGCGCTGATTTATCCGATCGAAGCGCACTGGATCTGGGGCGGCGGCTGGCTTGCACAGATGGGATTCCATGATTTTGCGGGTTCTTGTGCGATTCATATGGTGGGAGGTATTTCCGCGTTGGTAGGCGCGAAGATTTTGGGCCCACGTATCGGTAAGTTTACGAAGGATAAGAGTGGCAAGATTACAAAGGTCAATGCTTTTCCGGGTCATAACCTGCCGATTGGCGCACTGGGCGTATTTATCCTCTGGCTCGGCTGGTATGGTTTTAACGGGGCGGCGGCAACGACTGTGGAACAACTGGGATCCATTTTTGTGACGACCACCATCGCTCCTGCGGTAGCCACTGTAGTATGTATGATCTTTACCTGGATTAAGTATGGGAAACCGGATGTGTCCATGTGTTTAAATGCATCTCTGGCCGGGCTGGTGGCTATCACGGCGCCCTGCGATGTGACAGATGCTTTTGGCGCGATTGTGATCGGTGCGGCAGCGGGACTTCTGGTGGTGTTTGGCGTCTGGTTATTGGATTATAAGCTGCGCATAGATGATCCGGTGGGTGCAGTGGGGGTACATATGATGAATGGTATCTGGGGCACTGTCTCGGTAGGATTCTTTGCCACCAACACAGCGCCAGGATATTCTATCACCAATGCTTCCGGGCAGGAACTAGTGGGTCTGTTTTATGGCGGCGGGTTTGAACTTCTTGGTCTGCAGCTGATCGGTTTTGTATCGGTGGCAGCGTGGACGGCCGTAACGATCACGATCGTATTTTTGATCATCAAGGCAGTGATCGGCCTTCGAGCTTCTCAGGAGGAAGAAATCATTGGTCTGGACAGCATGGAACACGGTCTGGCTTCTGCATACTCAGGTTTCAGCATCATGGATGTTTCGAATACCATGTCCATGGAGGTAAATGAAAATACGAGTCTTGGCGTGGAAGATTATGATGAGGCATCCCAGACACTTAAGGAGGCGGCTGTCAAAGTCGCACAGGTACCGATGGCGGCTGCAACAGGCATCTATAAGGTGTCTATCATCGCCAGACTTTCCAGATATGATAAACTCCGCAAGGCCATGAATGATCTGGGCGTGACCGGCATGACGGTGACACAGGTCATGGGCTGCGGCATCCAGAAAGGTGCGGGCGATAAGTACCGCGGCGTTGAGATGGATGCAACCCTTCTGCCGAAGGTTAAAGTGGAAGTGGTAGTCAGCAAGATTCCGGTAGATACTGTAGTGGAAGCTGCCAAAAAGGCGCTCTACACAGGTCATATCGGAGATGGCAAGATTTTTGTCTACAATGTGGATAAGGTAGTTAAGATCCGCACAGGCGAAGAAGATTTTGCAGCATTGCAGGATGTTGAATAAGCGTTTACCTATATCCCTTAGTTTGTATATATTTATGAAAACGGATTCCCCGGCGCTCCACCGCCGGGGAGTTCGTTTTCGGTGTAGGGGAAAGTTTTCTGTTTCTCAAGATTCGTAAAAGGTTCCTTATAGAAAATGATGCAACTATGATGCAAAAATGATGATACTTTGATGCATGGCATTTGTATTCTTAATATATATATGGAAGATACGACAGAATCCGGGTGAGGAAGGAGTGCGGCCAGAGAACACCATGTTGTATTTGACGACAAAATACGATATGATTAAATAAGGCTGAGGGAGCGTAATAAATTATGGAAGGAATCGGGACGGAGTATAATGAGTACATAGCAGAATACAGAAGAAATCAATATGGTATTAAGAATATAATCTTAAAATACTTTAAAAGGAATACCTGCGCGCCAGAACAGGAACAGCCATTCGCAGAAAGCCATCGATGGCTGCTGGTATTCGCAGCGGTTGTTATCCTGGCAGTGGCGGTGGGTGCAGCTGCGGCCTATCTGGTAGGCCGCGCAGGGCCTAAGGGATATCATGATTATACAGTGCAGAAACAGCAGTATTATGTGGAATATTCAGATGAATATCCTTATTGGGATGTGTTGACGGTGGAATACCCTATCCTGACCGGGACAGACGAAGAGCCGATTGAGCATCTGGAGCAGATCAATGCCAAACTCTATGATATAGCTATGGATCGGATAAATTACTGGCATTTAAAGCCTGATGATGAGGTGAAGCATCTGCAGGAGGATTACAGTATTTTTTGCAGTGATGTGGAGTGTAATGTGACATACCACAGCCAGTATCTTGTGAGTGCCAGTTATAAGGAAATCTATGCGCCGATCAGTCCGGTCTGGTATGTTTATATCACCCAGCGGGCCATGACGGTGGATCTTTTGACGGGAGAGAGTTATGTCCTGAAAGATGTATTGCGGCTGGATGAGGATTTTGTCGCGTTATGGGCGGATAAGTTTAACGAAAAACTGGGAGAAGAGATGATCGCACCGGCGGATGAGATCATTTTTGTGGACTGGTTTAACTGCGCGGACAAAGAGTTGGAGCCGTACTATGAATTTGTACCCTTTTTCTATGTGACAAAAGAGGGGAATTTTGTGATAGGGGTATCTTTGGATCCCAAGGTGGCGGGAATCTCTGGCAGTGATCCGTCCAACAGCACCTTTTATACGGAACTTACGCCTGAAGAGATCGCACCTTACAGGAGAGAGTCCATGTTCTGGAATAGATATGACAAATCGGAGAGTACAGGAGAGGTACTGCGCTGTAAGGATAAACAGGACAATATTTGGCTGGGAGATCAGGCGAGCATATGGGATTATTGGGAAGAATAGCAGGTTATCACGAGAAACAAAAGAGCGATAAGGAAAACTTCTGGATTAGATGAGAGAAGGGAAGGGCGTCTATGGCGGCAAGAAAAAAGCAGGAAATTGAGTTTCGTTATTATGAGATTCCCCAGAATGAGCCATGTATGGCGCTCCTGGGGGAAGCGTGGATACGGCCCTATGGGGAGGCTATAGATTGTCTGCATTTTCATAATTATATGGAAGTCGGGTTTTGCTATGACGGTCATGGAGTGATGGAACTGGACGAGCAGACAGTTCCCTATAGGCCTGATATGTTTACTGTGATTCCCAGGAATTTTCCTCATAATACAAACAGTGATAATTTTAGTTTAAGCCGCTGGGAATATCTGTTTATTGATGTGGAAGCGTTTTTGCGGGAGATGTACGGGGATGATTCCCTCTATACGGATAATCTGAGTATGGTAATCAATAACAGGGCCTGGGCGGAAGATACATCTAAATATCCGGAATTGGCAGCGTTGATTAAGAGTATCATGGATGAGATGCGTTATAAAAAGGAATTTTACGTGGATAGTGTCAGGGGACTTTTATTGTCGCTGCTGATCAATATTGCACGGATGAATCATGGAAAGGTGGGAGAAGTCAGAAAACAGAGCAGGGGTGTTTCTCAAGTGTCTTTTGCGCTGCATTATATAGGCGTACATTATGCGGAAGAACTGACGATCGGAGACCTGGCGCAGATCAGCAATATGTCGGAGACGCATTTCAGGAGGGTGTTCCAGAAAACTATGAATATGACGCCCTCCGAGTATCTGAATCTGGTGCGGGTGCAGATGGCCTGTGAATATATGAAGAAACATACGGACGGCATGGAACTGGTGGCTGAACGGTGCGGATTCCAATCGGTGTCAACATTCAACAGAAATTTTAAGAAGGTATTGAATATCACGCCCTATCAGTGGAAGATCCATCCGGAGAATTATGAGGCAAAGCTTCTGGGATATAAAATCTCTGCCTATAAGGGGTGGTAAAGTATGGATATTAATGAAATTTGTAGATATACTGCTTGACAAAATAATGGTAGATTCAATAACGTAAACGTTTAAGATGCAAGTTGATGGTCGAATTTGCATCTTTTTTGCTTTTTGATGATAGCACATGGAAAAAATAAAGAGTTATAATGCATATACGAACAGTTGGAAAAGGCATTATAGTATACAAAATGACGGAATGCCTATGAAAACTGAAGAAAAGCCAACTGGCACAGTGCACAATATGCACAAAAAAGGGAAAATGGGAGGAAGAAAGATGAAAAGAAAGATTTTAGCAACTTTATTGGCATCTGCAATGATTCTTTCATTGGCAGGCTGCGGCGGTTCTGGAACACAGGCACCTGCTGCAGACAATGGGGGAGCAACAACAGAGGCACCCGCTGCGGATGCAGGAGCGGCAGACGCAGGGACAGAGGCTCCGGCTGCAGATGCGGCAGGCGGCGAAGAGACACTGACTGTTTGGTGTTGGGATCCGGCGTTTAACTTAAACGCAATGTATGAGGCAGAGAAGGTTTATCAGAAAGACCATCCGAACTTCAAGTTAAATGTAGTAGAGACACCTTGGGATGATATCCAGACAAAGATTACAACAGCAGCGACTTCCGGTGACCTGAGCACATTGCCCGATATCTTCCTGATGCAGGACAATGCATTCCAGAAGAATGTTATCAGCTTCCCGGATGTATGTGCGGATCTGACAGGCAGCGGCATTGATTTTTCACAGTTTGCAGCAGGTAAGACAGCATACTCTGTAGTTGACGGTAAGAATTATGGTGTTCCTTTCGATAACGGCGCTGTAGTTGCATGTTATCGTACAGACTTACTGGAGCAGGCAGGCCTGACAGTCGATGACTTCACAGATATCACATTTGACCAGTATATTGAGAATGGTAAGAAGGTTCTTGAAGCGACAGGCAAGCCCCTCATCACAATGCAGGCAGGTGAGTGCGACCTGATCATGATGATGATGCAGTCCGCAGGCGCATCCTTATTCAATGAAGACGGCACAGCTAACATTGTAAACAATGATACATTGAAAGCAGTTATGGAGACCTATAAGAACCTGAAGGATACTGGTGTGTTGGCTGAGGTTAACAGCTGGGATGAGTATGTAGGTTCTATCGTTAGCGGTGAAGTAGCAGGCACAATCAACGGCTGCTGGATCATGGCTTCCGTTCAGACAGCAGAAGATCAGGCTGGTAACTGGGCGATCACAAATATGCCCAGCCTGGTAGGCGTATCTAATGCAACTAACTACTCCAACAACGGCGGTTCTTCTTGGGCAGTTACCACAAGCTGCAAGAATCAGGCATTGGCAGCAGATTTCCTGGGCAGCACCTTTGCAGGCAGCACAGAACTGTATGACAATATCCTTCCGAGCGGCGCTCTGGCAACATGGGCTCCGGCAGGTGATTCCGATGCGTATGGCGCACCCAGCGATTTCTTCGGCGGTGATGCAGTATCTGCTAAGATCGTTGACTTCTCTACCAAGGTTCCGTCCAATATTACAGGCGTTTACTACTATGAGGCTCGTAATGCTGTAGCAACAGCGATCACAAACTATATCAACGGCAGTGATCTTGCAACTGAGTTAGAGACAGCAGAATCTACCATTAACTTTAATATGGGACAATAATAGATTGAGTTTCGCTCGATCAAGAGGATTGTAATATAATTTAAGCAAAAATAGGGGAATGGTTTTAACGGGCTGTTCCCCTATTTTCTCCAAAGACAGAGAAGGAGGGAGTTTCTTGAGCAAGCCAAAAAAAATGACGCTTAGCAGAAAACATAATCTGACGGGGTGGGCGTTTCTGGCACCGGGTGCATTGTTGATTTTAGTCATGAGTTTCATACCGATGATAAGAGCGCTCCTTTTATCTTTTCAGACGGGTGTAGGGGCGAATATGAAGCCCTGCGGTATTTTGAATTACACGCGAATGTTCCAGGATAAGGTGTTTCTCCAGTCCGTTAAAAATACATTTTTCTATTTGATCATTCAGGTGCCGATCATGCTGATCTTTGCATTGATTTTGGCATCTATACTAAATAATAAGGATTTGAAGTTCAAAGGACTTTTCCGTACAATGATCTTCTTACCCTGTGCGACATCTCTGGTAGCATATGCGATCATTTTCCGTTCCCTGTTTGCGAACAACGGCCTTATCAATCTGCTGTTTGTAAAGCTTGGGATTCTGGATCAGCCCTATGCTTTCCTGACCAATACGTTCAGTGCAAGAATCGTTATCATCATTGCACTCTTATGGCGGTGGACGGGGTATAATATGGTGTTCTACCTGTCTGGTCTGCAAAACATCGAGTATTCAATTTATGAGGCGGCTAAGATTGATGGTGCATCGGCTGTGCAGACATTCTTCCGGATTACAGTGCCGCTCTTGAAGCCAACGATTCTGTTGACGGCCATCATGTCCACCAATGGTACATTGCAGCTGTTTGATGAGTCTGTGAACCTGACCAATGGAGGCCCGGCGAATACTTCGATTACCATGTCGCATTACATATATGATATGTCATTTAAATATGTACCAAACTTTGGCTACTCGGCAGCAATGTCCTTCTTTATTTTAATTCTGGTTGCCATCCTGGCATTCCTACAGATGAAAGTAGGTGATAAGCGTGATTAAATTGAAAAAATTCGGTATGTATCTGTTTTTGTGCATAGTGTCATTTATTTCTGTTTTTCCGCTGTACTGGATGGTGAGTGCGGCAACGAATAAAAGCGCAGAAGTCATTTCCGGGCGGCTGGTTCCCGGCGCGTATTTTATGGAGAACCTGAACAACCTTCTGGCGACACAGAATGTGGGGAGAGCGTTTGGCAACTCTTTTAAATATGCAGCTATCCTGACACTGGTATCCTTGGTGGTCTGTTCGCTGGCAGGTTATGGTTTTGAGATTTATCATGACAGAGGAAAAGATATGGTCATGAATATTATCCTTCTGGCAATGATGGTGCCTTTTGTGGCCACTATGATACCTTTGTTCCAGATGGTTTCCAAGTTTGGCTGGCTCAATACTACGATCGGTTTTATCCTGCCGACAGTATCGACTCCATTCCTGATCATGATGTTTAGACAGAGTGCAAGATCTTTCCCGCATGATATTATGGAGGCGGCCAGGATTGACGGTCTATCTGAGATTCGAATCTTTTTCCAGATGTTCATGCCGACCATGCGTTCCACTTACGCAGCGGCTATGACGATCACCTTTATGAATGCCTGGAACAGTTATCTGTGGCCGAAGGTTATCATGACGGATACTACGAGTCAGACGATGCCTATGGTGGTGGCCAATCTGACAGAGGGTTATGTGACTGATTATGGCATGCTGATGTTAGCAGTGCTAATCTGTACACTGCCCACCGCGATCGTATTCTTCTGTCTGCAGAATGCTTTCGCAGAAGGTATCACAGGTGCTGTGAAATAACAGAGATTCTGATGAAACATAACAGATCGGTGTAACGATTTGTTGACAGGAAGGTGTCAGGGGCGTCTGGATTTACAAGGATGTTTTTGGCACCTTTATTGTACCTATGTTGGCGGCAAAATTTAAAGTGCAGGAAAGGAGCGTTGCCAGTATATGATGCAGTTTGATTATAACAAAGTAAAGGATCCACAGTTTTTTAAGGAGAATGTGCTTCCGGCACATTCGGCGCACCAAATTTATAAAGATAAAGGGGAATATATGCGTAAGAAAAGTTCCCTGGTGCAATCATTGAATGGAATCTGGAAGTTTTCTTATGCCATCAATATGGATTCGGCGGTAAAAGGTTTTGAGAAGGATGTTTATGATTGTAAATGCTGGGCAGACATCCGTGTGCCGGCGCATATTCAGATGGAGGGATATGACATTCCACAGTACGTCAATACCCAGTATCCCTGGGATGGCAGAGAAGACCTTGCACCAGGAGAGATTCCCGAAAGATTTAATCCGGTGGCAAGTTACGTGAAATATTTTGAGGTACCGGATTCTATGAAGGGTAAGGAAATCCGTATCGTTTTTGAAGGTGTGGAGAGTGGTATGGCACTCTGGCTCAATGGAACTTATGTGGGATACAGTGAAGACAGTTTTACACCTTCTGAGTTTGAACTGACCCCTTATCTGTGCGAAGGGGAGAATAAACTGGCAGTGCAGGTATTTAAGTGGACATCTTCAAGCTGGTGTGAGGATCAGGATTTCTTCCGCTTTTCCGGCATCTACAGGGACGTCTATCTGTATGCGGTTCCGAGTGTGTATGTGGAAGATCTCTGTGTCAGGACATTGTTTACGGAGGATCATTTTGAACATGCACAACTTTCTGTAAAGTGCAGGGTTTCCGGCAGCGGCACCGTAAGGATTCGGCTGAAAGAGCAGGATAAAGTCCTCTGGGAGGAGGAGAGGCCGGCGGATGATTCCATGGAGTTTGGCAGAATGGTTGACAATCCGAGGCTTTGGAGTGCGGAGGATCCTTATCTGTATGAATTGGAGATAGAGACACTGGATCAGGAAGGCGGTCAGTGTGAATATCTCATACAGCCGACAGGTTTTCGGAAGTTTGAAATGAAAAACAACAGAATGTTGTTAAATGGCAAACGTATTGTATTTAAGGGCGCCAACAGACATGATTTCAGTTCTGTTTCGGGCAGGCACGTTTCCCTGGAAGAGATGGAAAAAGATGTGGTGACCATGAAGTGTAACAATATTAATGCAATCCGTACCAGTCACTATCCGGATGACGAAAGGCTTTATGAACTTTGTGACCGCTATGGCCTTTATATGATTGCGGAGAGCAACCTGGAGTCTCACGGTACATGGGACGGCTATATAAAAGGAAAGAAGGATTTGTCTTTTGTTGTTCCCAAAGACAGACAGGAGTGGAAGGAGATGCTGTTTGACCGCATCAATTCCAGCTATCAGAGGGACAAGAATCATCCTGCCATAGTGATCTGGTCATTGGGCAATGAGTCCTTTGGCGGTTCCGTATTGTATGAGATGTCTGAGATGTTTCGCAGGCTGGACGATACCAGGCTGGTGCATTACGAGGGCGTTTTTGAAGACAGAAGTTATAATGATTCCTCAGATATGGAAAGCCGGATGTATGCCACTGTGGCGGCTATTGAGGAATACCTTGCGGGCGGGGATGTGAAGCCTTTTATCTGTTGTGAATACACACATGCCATGGGTAATTCCTGCGGTGCGATGCACAAATATACGGAATTGGCTGATCAGGAAAATTCCGGCTATCAGGGCGGTTTTATCTGGGATTATATCGATCAGTCCATTTATAAGAAAGATCGATACGGAGAGTGGTTCCAGGCTTATGGCGGCGATTTCGGTGAACGGCCCACAGATTATAATTTCAGTGGGAATGGTATCGCTTACGGCGGTGCGCGTGAGGCATCCCCCAAGATGCAGGAAGTTAAGTATAATTATCAGAATATTGCCGTAAAGGTGGAGGCAGGAAACTTTGAGGTGTGGAATAAGAACCTGTTTGTCTCTACAGATGCTTTCAAATGTGCGGCACAGCTTTTGCGTGACGGCATTGTTATAGAAGAAAAAGAACTGGCCGGCATCAGTGTGGCGCCTGAGAGCAGGCTCAGTTTCCCGATGCCTTTTGCGGTACCAGAGGAACCCGGAGAGTATGTGGTCACGATTTCTTTCCGCTTAAAACAGGATACATGCTGGGCCGGGGCCGGGCATGAAGTTGCTTTCGGTCAGGCAGTGATCGCAAAGATTGAGGAAGAGTCTAAAGCCAAGGCAAAACCTTATACGCTGATTCGCGGCATTGATAATTTCGGCGTGCGCGGCGTGAATTTTGACGTACTGTTCTCAGAGCCATTAGGTGGACTGGTGTCTTACCGCTATGCGGGCAAAGAGTTGATTGAGGAGATACCCAGACCGAATTTCTGGCGGGCGCCTACAGACAATGATAAAGGAAATAACATGGCAGGAAGGCAGGGGCAGTGGAAATTGGCCAGCATGTATGCTACCTGTAAGGGTGTGGGTAAGGAACTGGATGTACCGGGAAGGGCTTGGGAGAATCCCATTGTCCGGGAAGAGTCAGATTATGTCAGCGTGACTTATCTCTATGATCTGCAGACCACACCGGCCGCATCTTGCCAGTTGTCCTATGAGGTGTATGGGGATGGCCGTATCCGGACAACATTATCCTATGATCCGGTGGAAGGTCTGCCGGACATGCCGGAGTTTGGCGTGTTGTTCAAATTCAATGCGGATTATGACTGTGTGGAGTGGTACGGCAATGGCCCGGAGGAGACCTATGAGGATCGTAAACAGGGCGCAAAACTTGGTATCTACCACAATAGAGTGGCTGATAACATGGCGGCTTATCTGGTACCGCAGGAGTGCGGCAATAAGACGGATGTGCGCTATGCCAAGGTGACCGACAGACAGGGACGGGGCATGTTGTTTACCGGGGAAAACCTGAACTTCTCAGTTCTTCCTTATACGCCGCATGAGATAGAAAACGCGAAGCATCCTTATGAACTGCCAAAGGTACATTATACGGTAGTGCGTGTCGCTGCACAGCAGATGGGTGTGGGTGGAGATAACAGCTGGGGCGCGCCGGTGCACCCGGAGTATCATATTGATGTCAGTAAGAAATTGGAGTTTGGATTTACGTTTTGTGGAATCTAAGATAAGCTTTGCGGGTTGCTTGTTGTGTGATCACAGATAAGAAATGGTGGCAGATTTTCTGATCTGCCACCTGTTTTATTTACTATTCATTCTCTATCTTGCCGTTTGCGTCATACTCTACGCCGGTCAAATGAAAATTTTCCAGAGAGATGCCTGCGGGATCTACTTCATATTCAAACATTTTTTCTGTGGATTTTCCGGTGATTTCTGTTGCAACTTTTATCGTCTTATAATAGTATCGCTTTTTATTGTTTTCGCTTTCGGCATCAAAAACAGCGATACACCGGTTATGATTTTCTGAATATATTTACCATTCCGGAGACATAATACGATACATGTACAGATTATGATAATCCAAAAGAGTGCGTCCAGGATGAGTCGTCCCCTGTATATAAATACAGATTCCAGCGCCAAAAATAACAGCCGTATAAATTTTAAGGAGTTTTCCTTTTAGGAAGTATCCAAACAGGGCTGCGGCAGTCGTTGCAAATACACCGCAGACAAGGGGAATATACCAGAAATCTTTTAGTGAAAACCACAGATCCTGTGAAACAATTCCTTGACCTCTTTTTTCTGTCTTTATTAGTGTAGAAAGATTTTTTCCTTTTAACCGCATTTATTATACAGTATAATATAGTAAATTTCCACATTTTTGTGTTGGCCAAAGAATTTGTCCTGGGTGATTCTTTTGGCCCGCATAACAGGGTGGATATAGCCCGGTGAAAGACCGGAGAACGGAGGTAAGGATGCGCAAAACAAAGATTGTATGTACACTGGGACCTTCCACAGACAATGAGGAAGTATTAAGACAGATGATGCTGGAAGGGATGAATGTGGCAAGATGTAATTTTTCCCACGGCACTTATGAAGATCATAAGAAGAGGATGGATATGGTCAAAAAACTTCGGAAAGAAGTGGGCAGACCGGTGGCAATCCTGCTTGATACGAAGGGACCTGAGGTTCGTGTAAAGAATTTTAAGGAAGGAAAAGTAATCCTGGAAGAGGGGCAGCTTTTTACACTGACGGCCGATGAAGTGGAGGGAACAAAGGATAAGGTAAGTGTGACTTACAACCGTCTCTATGAGGATCTTGAGGTGGGTATGCGAGTGCTGATCGATGACGGACTGATTGAGATGAAAGTAGAGAAAGTGGAAAAAAACGATATTGTCTGCCGGGTTATCAATGGCGGCGTTGTCTCCAATCATAAAGGTGTCAATGTGCCGGATGTGGATCTTTCCATGCCGTATATCAGCGATAAAGACAGAGAGGATATCCTGTTTGGTATAGAACAGGATGTAGATTTCATTGCAGCATCTTTCGTACAGAAGAAGGAGGATATCCTGCAGCTTCGTAAGCTGCTTGAAAAGAATGGCGGTGAGGATATCAAGATTATTTCCAAGATAGAGAATGCGCAGGGTGTAGCCAATATTGATGATATTGTGGAAGTGTCGGATGGTATTATGGTAGCCCGCGGTGATATGGGGGTGGAGATTCCTTATGAGGAAGTGCCTGTGATTCAGAAGAAGATTATTAAGAAAGTATATCGTGCAGGCAAACAGGTCATTACTGCCACGCAGATGCTGGAATCTATGATCAAGAATCCCAGGCCGACCAGGGCGGAGACTACGGATGTTGCCAATGCAGTTTATGATGGTACCAGCGCTATCATGCTCTCCGGAGAAACGGCGGCAGGGTCTTATCCGGTGGAGGCTGTCAAGACAATGGTAAGGATTGCGGAGCGCACGGAGCAGGACGTGGATTACCGCAAGCGGTTTTTCCTGTTTGAAAGAGAGGCGAATCCGGATATCACGGATGCGATCTGTCATGCTACCTGCACCACAGCATTGGATTTAAATGCAACTGCTATTGTGACAGTCACCAAATCCGGCAGATCGGCAAGAATGGTGTCCAGCTATCGGCCGAAGAGTGATATTATAAGCTGTGCCACCACGGAGAAGGTGTGCAGACAATTGTCTCTGGCGTGGGGAGTGACGCCGCTTGTGATCAAAGAAGAGAAGGACGCTTACGCACTATTTGATAAGGCGATTATGGCTGCTGAGAAGAAGGGATTTTTAAAAAAGGGAGATCTGACAGTCATCACTTCAGGTGTGCCGATTGGATGCTCCGGGACAACGAACATGATTAAGGTACAGATTGTATAAATGTATGTTTATTAGAGTGCCGGCGGGTTAGACAGGGGGATCGGTCCTGAAATTATTTCTCTGGCCACATAGAGCGTACTGTCTGCTCTGGCACTCATACTCCATTTGACTAAGGTCATGGTCTGGCGTTCAATCTCGATGCAGGTGATGCAGCGGGGGTGGACACAGCTTCCTGTGTTATAGTAGCAGGCAGGTTCAGCAGGCAGGATAGGTCGGTGAGTGTGGCCGGTAATCAGGATATGGTGATTATCTTCAGCCCACTGGTTTAGACGGACCTCGCATTTATTTTTGACGTGATAGTTTTTGGCGGCGCTGGTGGGGTCCAGTACACCCATGTTTTCCAGGGGGCGCCAGATATATCGGACAAGGAAGCGGGAGAGGGGCCAGAATGTGGAATTGAGCATACTGGCCTGGTGTCCGTGTGTAAGATATAAGGATATATGGGACCTGTTGCCAGGCAGCAGGTCCGTAGTGAGAATGATACTTTCATAAAAAGTGAGATTGGGGAAGAGAGAGTGCACTCTCTTTTTTCTTTTGACAATATCATGGTTTCCATAGAGCAGATACAGTCGATTTTCCTTGTAAAATTGCGTGAAAAACCAGAAAACATCGCTGTGGATATCCAGAATATTTTTCATGTTTCTGTTTTCCCATAGTTCATCTCCATCTCCCAGTTCGATATAGGTAAATCCCTGTCTGTAATAGTATTCCAGTGCGGCAAAATACAGATGTTGGTTTTTTAAAAAATTGTCGGAAGAGTTGCCCATACCTCTGTGGCAGTCGCTCATGAGAATATAGCGGGAACGGTTTGACAAAGGGAGCAGAGGAGCATTTAGGAAAGCGTGGTTAAGACGGGAAGAAACGCTCATGGTCAGGACTCCTTACAATGATGTTTATGGCAGTGTTTGTTAAACCTGCGCAGTCTCAGAAGCTTGCGGAAAGCTGCCGGGAGATAATAGTACAGATATAAGATTCGGTCTTCCGTACAGGTAAACGGTCTGGTGACCCACAGATAGAGTTTGCAGAAGATCCTGTTCTTCCATTGGGAAAAACGGCGCCAGAAGCGGGTAATCAAATTGTATCTTTCCGTGATATTCCGGCAGAAGACAAAGCTTACGTGGAGACCCTTGACACAGATGCTGTCGTCCCTGTAACCGGCTCTTTTCAGACCATCCACGAAAGCGGAAAGCATTTCTCTATTCGGGAAACAGACCGTGGCTTCCATGGAGAGCGCGGAAGGTTCGGAAAAGCAGCCCACCAGAAAGGCAGTGAGCCACCAGTGGCGGCCGGCATTGCGTAAACAATCATTTTGCCTGTTACATAGAACAAAGGAACAGTCCAGCATTTCGTTATCCTGTGCGCAGGAAAACCAGGTGGACTTGTAATCTGTCTCAGGAATGATGGAATCAGCATGATATATGCCGATTTCTGCGCCGGTATTAATACCATACTGGCCTTTCCAGAATTCAATCAGCCAGGTTCTGCTATGATAATCAAAATAGACAGGAAGGGCATCAAAAACCATCTGAAACCGGGGTGCCATATAGTCATAGAGCCAGGTGTATCCGGCTTGCTTCTGCCAGGCGTCTGTTGTGGAAGAAAAGATACCGCTGTCACAGTGAAAACAGTAGCCGAAAGGGTATACCAGTTCTTTGATGATAGAGCATTTGGTACAGCAGTCCATGGAACTGATCTTACAGATGATTTTTTTCCTGTGACAATGAAAGAAGATGCAGCCGAGAAGGGCCAGAAGAAGTAGAGCAAAGAGTAAATAATACATAACTTAATATCCTATGTGGTTTTACTCTATTTTATGACAATGACAGAGAAATTGTTCAAATATTTCTACACAACGAGAAACAGACAGGCAATGGGAACTGTCACAAGGCTTAAGACGGTGGTAAGAATGATACCCTGTGAGATGGAATCGGTGTCCATATCCATCTGTTTGGCAATCATGAGAGGCATATTGGCGGCAGGAACAGCAACCATCAGGAGCATTGTGTTAAGGATTAGTTTATTGTCAATCAGGCCGCGCATTAACAAGATACAGCCAATGGGTACAAGAATCTGTCTAAGCAGCGTAAAGGCATAGAGTCTTGGATGGGAAAAAATATCCCTGGGGCTTATCTGGGCAACGGACACACCAAGCACCAGCATGGATAAGAGCGTGGTGGCGCGTCCGGTGTAAGAGAGCGTGGAAGATACGATAACGGGCACTTGAAAATCACCCAGATAAAAAATAATGGTAGCAGCGGCGGAGATGGTTCCGGCGTTGACAAATTTCTGCAAGAGGCCGGAGGTTAAACTGCTTTCGGGAATCGATGCTCCTTCTGCAGCCTGCAGGGAAGCTGTCCTTTGCAGCACGGACATTCCAAAGGTATAGATCAGAAGATTGAACAGCAGGTTAAAGATAGAGACAAAAATAAGTGATTCACTGCCCAATACGGCGGAGGCTAGCGGAATGCCGATAAAGCCCACATTGCCGAAAATAGTCAGCATCTGGTAGGCATAGTGGAGTTTCTTTGGTACGCCAAGGATATAGGGGATCAGGAAAGCGACAATAATTAAAATTGCAAAGACTGCCGCATAGGATACCAGGGCGATACCCAGTTCCCGCAGGGAAACTTTGGGACCGTCATCAAAAGCAGAACAGATCAAAAGCGCCGGGTTGGTGACATTGATGATGATGCCGGAAATCTGCTTGGAGGTTTCTTCCGATAACATTTTGCTTCGGTAAAGAACCATGCCAATGCCAATCAGAATGAAGATGATGATCATTTGCTGTAAAACGATTGTGACGCTCATAAATGTTTCCCTTTTCAATCTTGAGATTGAGTCCTAATATTTTTATTCATCCGAGGCCGCGAAGCAGTCCTCGTAAACGAGTATATGTAATGATTTTTAATTT
>CAMXIF010000014.1 GCA_947243845.1 uncultured bacterium | reverse complement strand
AGAATTGCGCTGCAATTCTTGCTGATATTGCCCAGGATTATTGCTTTTGTGGCTTTGATTTTATTGACGCAGACCCAGCAGTCTGCGTCCCAAGAATTGCGCTGCAATTCTTGCTGATATTGCCCAGGATTATTGCTTTTGTGGCTTAACTTTATAAACTCAGACCCAGCAGTCTGCGTCCCAAGAATTGCGTTGCAATTCTTGCTGATATTGCCCAGGTTTATTGCTTTTGTGGCTTTGATTTTATTGACGCAGGTTGCCATATTTAGTAGAAATTAAGTATACTCCCTTTTGTTGCATTGTGGAACTAATAAATTGAAATAATTTGTTTTCAGATTAAATATCGGGCTGTGCACGGTTACGAGCGCCACCTCATAAACTCAAATAGCAGAGGAAATACCTATGTTGTTAAAGATTCTATGGAACTATTCCATTTTATTACTATGTATGATCGGATTTGGCGGCGGTGCTGTAATGGACCTTGTTTTACCTGTATTTCAGCTGTTCCTATCCTGGTTCAATTATCATTATTCTAAGAAATGGCAAACGGTACTTATGCTGGAATTGCATTTATTGATTTCTACTGTTCTTGGACTTTATGTAGAGGGATATCTATATCTTAGATACATTTCAAATGATGCCGAAAGTGTCCTGATATTTCAAGAAATATTGAAAATCGGAACTGTTCTGGTCTGCGGCATGGGAATCATAACAACCGCATTGAAATACTTTTCCACAAGGAGAGCATCCTCTGCGAAAAAACAAGACAACTCATAAAATTTACATAGAAAGGCGTTGAGTAACATTGTTCTTATTCAAATTTAAAAACCGTTCCAAACTCATGGAAAAATCTCAGGAAACCCTGCGCGCGGTACTGCCGATTATCCTAATCGTACTGCTCTTAAGTTTCACCATCGCTCCCATTTCCCCGGAAATCCTGATGGAATTTCTGCTGGGAGCCGTTATGCTGATCGTAGGCATGCTATTCTTCTCCATCGGCGCCGAGATGGCAATGACGCGTATGGGTGAACGGGTAGGTACCATCATGACCAAGACTAAGAGTCTGCCTGCCATGATTTTAATCAGCTTTGTGCTGGGATTTGTCATCACCATCTCCGAACCGGATCTGCAGGTGCTGGCACAGCAGGTCGCTTCCATCCCCAATCTGGTGTTGATTCTGGCGGTGGCCGCAGGCGTTGGTCTCTTTCTGGTGTTTGCACTGCTTCGTATGCTGCTGCGCATCCCTTTAGCGCCCATGCTGCTTATCTTTTATATACTTGCCTTTGTCCTGGCATATTTTGTGCCGAAAGATTTTCTGGCAGTGGCATTTGACTCCGGCGGCGTTACCACCGGCCCCATGACAGTTCCCTTTATCATGGCTTTTGGTATCGGTATTTCCGCCATCCGTAACGATAGTCACGCCGCAGAGGACAGCTTTGGCCTGGTGTCCTTATGCTCTGTCGGTCCCATTGTGGCCGTGCTGATCCTGGCCATGATCTTTCACCCGGATTCCACAGAATATCTGTCCGAAGCGATACCGGAGATTTCCGATTCCGTAGAATTAGGACGGCTGTTTACCGGGGAGATTCCGGTCTATATGCGAGAGATGGCTGTTTCTCTTCTCCCCATTGTAGCGTTTTTTGGAGTATTTCAGCTGCTCTCAAGAGATATTAAGAAAAAGACTCTGATCAAGATCCTGATCGGTCTGGCCTATACCTATGTGGGCCTGGTTTTATTCCTGACCGGTGTAAATGTAGGCTTTATGCCTGCCGGAAACTATCTGGGACAGGTGATAGCCGGACTTCCTTATGCCTGGATCATCGTTCCCATCGGTATGATCATCGGTTACTTCATTGTCCAGGCGGAGCCTGCGGTATTCGTCCTCACCAAGCAGGTGGAAGAGATTACCTCCGGCGCCATATCCGCCAAAGCCATGGAAATCAGCTTATCGGTAGGTGTGGCAACCTCCATCGGCCTGGCTATGACACGGGTGCTCACAGGCATCCCTATCACCTGGTTCATCGTGCCGGGTTACGCCATTGCCCTGCTCTTAACTTTTTTCGTGCCAAAAATCTTTACCGCTATCGCTTTCGACTCCGGCGGGGTAGCCTCCGGTCCCATGACGGCAACTTTTCTTCTGCCCTTTGCCATGGGCGCCTGCAATGCGGTGGGCGGCAATATCATCACAGACGCCTTCGGCGTAGTTGCCATGGTGGCTATGACGCCCCTGATCACAATCCAGTCCCTGGGAATGATCTATCGCATCAAGGAAAGCCGCCTTTCCAGAGAAGCCGGCGGCTACTCATCGATCGACCGTTATGGAGATATGGATATTATTGAATTATAATACAATTGAAGTGGTAACACAGGTTGTATAGTCAGCTTGAAGGCTGATTTGACATGGAGGAAACCTATGGGAAAATTGTGCATGATGACGACTATCGTCAGCAGAAAACAGTTTAAGAAATATTTACGCCTTTATCAGGAAGAACAGCTGCAGGTCATGTTCGTCACGCTGGGCGCTGGAACCGCTTCCGGGGATATCCTGGATTATCTGGGTCTGGAATCCACCGAAAAAGCAGTTATGTTCCATGTGCTGGAAGAAAGTGACTGGGAGAACGCCAAGAAGAACCTTCGGCAAAAGCTTCAGATTGATGCGCCGGGCGAGGGAATCGCCTTTGTCGTCCCACTAAGCAGCATTGGCGGCAAAAAGGCTTTACAGTTTTTAAGTGGAAAGGAAGACTTCCAGAAAGAGGAGGAATCTGTTTTGAAAGATACAGTTTATGAACTTATCGTAGTGATCGCCAATCAGGGTTATACGGAACTTGCAATGGATGCCGCCAGAAGCGCGGGCGCCTACGGCGGTACTGTCATTCATGCCAAGGGGACCGGTATGGAACAGGCCGAGAGATTTATGGGCGTTTCCCTGGCCTCTGAGAAGGAAATCATCTTTATTGTAGCCAAAAAAACGCAGAAAAATGATATTATGAAAGCAGTCATGGAACAGGCCGGCATGCAGTCCAAAGCCAAATCCATCGTATTTTCCCTGCCCGTGACAGACACCGCCGGACTGCGGCTTATGGAAGACTCATAAAAACTTTTTATCGTATAAAATACAAAAATAGTGCGTATCTCCCCTTCCATATGGTATACTGATGGCAGATATACAAAAATCAAAAAGGGAGAAGGAAATGCTTATGGACAAAAGTACGGCAATCAGAAAACTATGTGAAGAAAAAGAAATCCGTATGATCGATTTTAAAATGACGGACATTGACGGGCGCTGGCGCCATATCACGATACCGGTGGAGCGGTTCGATGACAATGTCTTCGTCTATGGAATCGGTTTTGACGGCTCCAATTACGGGTACGCTCCCATCGAAAAGAGCGATATGGTATTCTTACCCGATCCTGAGACCGCCTATGTGGATCCTTTTGCAGAAGTGCCTACGCTGACCATGTGCGGCAATGTATGTGTCATCGGCAAGGGAGAAAACACACCCTTTGACCAGTATCCAAAAAACGTTACTCTGCGCGCCATGGATTATATGAAAAAAACCGGCATTGCAGACAATATGATCATTGGCCCGGAATTTGAGTTCTATCTGTTCGACTCAGCACGCTATGAGGTATCCCCCAGACAGTGCGCTTACCAGATTGACACCAAACAGGCTGAATGGAACTGTCGTCTGGACACACCAGGCAACAACGGCTATGAAGTGACCCACGGCGGCTATCATATTGCCGCACCCCAGGATGTGGGATACGACTTAAGAAGCCGTATCTGCATGGAAATGGAAGACTGGGGCATCAAAGTCAAATACCATCACCATGAGGTGGGCGGCCCCGGTCAGATGGAAATTGAAGTAGAACTGGCAGACATGCCTACCATGGCCGACAACACCATGATCATTAAATATATCATCAAAAATATGGCCGCACGGGAGGGCAAGACAGCCACTTTCCTGCCCAAACCCATCTATAAGGAAGCCGGCAGCGGTCTTCATGTACATATGCTGCTCACCAAAGACGGTAAACCGGTCTTCTATGATGAGAATGGCTATTCCGGCTTAAGCCAGACGGCTCACTACTTTATCGGCGGACTACTGTCCCACATCGCATCCCTGTGTGCGTTCACCAACCCTTCCACCAACTCCTTCAAACGTCTGGTGCCTGGGTACGAAGCTCCTGTGACCATCGGCTATGCTACTTCTAACCGCAGCGCCGTCATCCGGATCCCTGCTTATGCAAAATCTCCGGAGACCAAACGGTTTGAACTCAGAAATCCCGATGCGACCGCTAATCCATACTACGCTTATGCTGCTATCCTGATGGCCGGATTAGATGGCATCGAGAACAAGATTGATCCCGCCGCAAACGGCTGGGGGCCTTATGATTTCAATCTCTATACACTCTCTGCTGAGGAACAGAAGAAGATTAAGGGTCTGCCGACATCCCTGGAAGAAGCCCTGGATGCCCTGGAGAAGGATCACGACTATCTGACCAAGGACGGCGTATTCCCGGAGAGACTGATCGATGTGTGGATCGCACGTAAACGCGCTGAGGCTAAGAAAGCCGGGGAAATTCCTACACCGGCGGAGTTTATGATGTATTATGACCTCTAATAGAGGCATAAATTCCTTCAGAATTAACACCACAAGCACCGCTTCGCGGACTCGGCCTTGAAGGTAATTACTTATTGGAATCAAAAACTCTGTGAATGCAGGAATAAATCCTGCCTCACAGAGTTTTTATCTGCCTAAAGCACGCAGATTTTTAGCTTTTTTGACCGTTTTCCGCCTGTCCCAATAAACATTCCAGCATCTCTACATATTCCCTGAACTGCCCTCTTCCAAAGTCTGTTATTTTGCAGGAGGTCTGCGGTTTCTTATTCACAAACGCTTTATCAATCTCTATATAACCGGCTTCTTCCAGCTTCTTCAGCTGTGCACCAAGATTCCCATCGGTGGCTCCTGTGATCTGTTTTAAATCCCTGAAATTTTTCTTTCCCGTCAGCAATGCGGACAAAACTGCCAGTCTCAATTTTGTCTGAAATGCCTCAGGTATCGCATTTATCTCCATAATCGACTCCAAATCCCCTTAAAATGTTTGTCTCTTTTCTATTCCATTTCAAATATATTCCCAAAGCAATCATACCTGCACTCATCAAATACTGAATACACACACTGCTGGCCGATACAAGTGTCCCCACACCGCCCCAGGTTCCGTAAGGCACCTCTTTCATACTCACAAACAGCACAAAATATAATATACTAAATGCCGCCGTTAATACAGTCACCATTTTTCTTTTGGTCAGAATACCTGTCATAAGCAATGCGAAAATAACCGGAAGCACTTCGATCAGTTCCCTGCACCGCCACAATACCGTTATCTTATCACTATTACCGGCCGGAAGCAAAACGATATACAGCCAGCCAAGGATTCCCGAACCAATCAATACAACCATCCATATCTTCACCATACTTTCACAAATCTCATTTCCTGTCTTTCTAGCCTCTTTTATAAAGAGGACAAACAACACCACATATCCGGATAAAAACAGAAAACGGCCGCCCCACCAGAAAATGTGGGCTGCTAAATATCCATATCCAAACCTGTTTCTGATAAAATAGGCAATTTCTTCCAAAAACCATACCGCCAGATGCAGGATACCGATTCCCATAAAGTAAACCGATACCTTTGAAAAGTCCCGCTGTGTTCTCTCAAGCACCCTCTTTATCAGCGCAACATCTTCCACTGCTGTCTCTATTCTCTTGTCCATATCTCTCCTCCATCCTGTTTTTTGTATAAATCCTATATCTGAAATCCTATCAAAATAAATTGACTAATATAGATACTATACTCTATATTATAGAGTTCTCTATTTATTTTGTCAATCCAAATTATTAAACGATTCGGTATTCCGTTCCATTGTCAGAAATTTCGGAACACGGATGTCTCGAAAAAATCTAAACTAGAATATGGTAAATAGAATCTAAATTTTTCACTTGCATACTACCGGTAACATGTTTTATAATGAATAGCATATTGACAGACTTTCTTCTGTCTTCAGAGATGTTTTTTATAAAAACTTCTCCGTCTTATAAGATTCTTTCCGGTTGTCGGAAATAATCCCGTAACTATTGTGATTGGCTGAATTTAAAGATTCTTTGTTGTGATCTGCTTTTATCCGATACTTCCAAGATTTCCTTGTATTCAGTCACAAAAAACTGTATAATGGAGGAAAATCTATGGCAAAACAAAATGCAAGAAAATGGTACAGGCATGGAAGCTGGTGGATGAAGCTGTGGTTTAACCGTAAGTATAAGGACGTGCTATTCCGGCATCTCTTCCGTGAAAAGCGAGATCTTTTAAGTCTTTATAATGCCCTGAACGGCAGTACATATGAGAATCCGGACGACCTGGAAGTGGTCACCATGGAGGATGTGATCTTCATGAAGATGAAAAATGACCTGTCCTTCATCATCGGCAGCCAGCTCAATCTTTATGAACACCAGAGTACCTGGAATCCCAATATGCCTTTGCGGGGATTACTGTATTTTGCCCAGCAGTTTGAGGGACTGGTAGATGTCCGTGGGGAGAATATTTATGGGAAAGGGCGGATAGAACTGCCCACACCGGAGTATATTGTCTTTTATAATGGAAGCGGTATGGACACGGACAGTCAGATGCTCTATCTGTCAGATACCTATTCGGCGGGACACGGGAAAGGATGCCTGGAATGCAGCTGTAAGGTGATCAATATCAACCGAGGACATAACCGGACGTTGATGGAGAGATGTCACCGGCTGTGGGAGTATGCAGAATTATCGGCAGAGGTGGAAGAAAATATCCGCCAAGGGATGAAACGTGAGGAGGCGGTGCATACAGCCATCGACAGCTGTATCGAGAGAGGGATTCTCAGGGACATCTTACTTGCGGAGAAAGGAATGGTGCAGCATATGCTCTTAACAGAATATAATGAGAAGAGACATTTGAAACATACCTTTGAGGAAGGGCGAAAGGAAGGATTAGAAGAAGGGCATCAAAGAGGATTGGAGGAAGGCTTAGAAAAAGGCCGTCAAAGAGGATTCAACCAAGGCCGGGAAGAACTCCTTCAAGAACTAATCCATAAGAAATTAATCAAAGGCAAGACCATTTCAGAAATCGCAGAGGATCTTGAGATAGAGGTTTCTGTCATTGAACAAATGGTTTCTAAGCAATAGTCAGAGAACAGGCGGTGCCTCAATGCGCCGCCTGTTCTTTATACCCCTTTCAAACTCTCCTATTATGGTATAGTTTTATATTACATTCCTTCTTTTATCACGCCCTGATCACGCATCACCTTCTCAATTGCTGTCCCGCTGATAAAGTGTAACAGCAGCTTTTTCATTGGATTCAAAGGCCCTAAGTTAATCTCCAGCGGAGATTTGCCGTCCATCAGCTTCACACTGCTGGAAAGCAGTTCCCTGATATCGTAAACACTGCCCCACACTTCCGGCACGCCACGGTCTACGCCCAGCAGGCCATACACTGCTTCCATTGCTGTCCTCACCGAATACTCGGTGGTAAAGACGGTATCTCTCGGTGTCTGGGCAAACTGACCCAGGAAAGCAAAGTTCACACAGCCATCGGGAATCACATCCGGACGATCCCCCGCCGTTCTCGGCATAAAGAAGGCGGTGATATAAGGCATCATGGTAGGCACACATACAGCGCTGTGCTCCGCCAGTTCTTCAATCTGCTCCTCCGGTACACCCAGATGATAAAGCCACTCTTCGGTAATCTCCTTACCGGTACACTCTTTCATGGGCTTTTTCACATAATCGCCCGGCACATCCGTAAAGAGGCCGTACACCCATACGCAGACCTGATCCTTATCCTGATCCTTAAACTGTCCCTGTCTGTTGATGGTCCAACTGAGCAGCCATGCGGAATCCTGGCAGCTCACAATACCGCCTGTGACCACCTTACCGCTCTTGGGATCGCGCTTACAGATGTTCTTGATATAGGGAAGAATCTTATCATCCAGAGTAGTGACAGTGGCGGATTCCCAGTTCGTCTTAGCCACATCCGAACAGAATTTCTCTGGCCGGCCAAAGGATGAATCCTGTTTGGCAATATTTTTCCAGAGACTCCAACAACCACTGGTGCGCACTTCCGCATCGCCGTTGGGCGCATGGTTCTGATCACCATAGATTGTACCTTCCGTGCAGCTTCCATTGGTCACAAACACCAGGTCATTCTCGGTTAACATAATACCTTTTTCCACGCCCTTGACTTTACACTCGATGGCCTTGGCAATCTTCTTGTCTCCCTCAAAACCAAAGATAACATTTGTCACTTCCGTGTTGAACTGAAAATCCACACCCGCTTCCTCAAGGTACTTCTGCATAGGCAGGATCAGGGAATCGTACTGGTTATACTTGGTAAACTTGAGGGCGCTGAAATCCGGCAAACCCGCAATATGGTGAATGAACCGCTGGAAGTAAAGCTTCATCTCCAGAGCGCTGTGCCAGTTTTCAAAAGCAAACATGGTTCTCCAATACAACCAGAATGTGGAATCAAATACTTCCTCGTCAAACACATCCTCGATGGTCTTATCATAGAGATCCTCATCCTTTGTCATAAAGAGTTTCATAATCTCCATACAGCCCTTCTGGCTTAAATTAAACCTGCCATCCGTATGGGCATCCTCACCACGGTTCTTAGTTGCCCGGCAAAGAGAATAGTTGGGATCCTCCTTGTTCAGCCAATAATATTCATCTAATACTGACACGCCCGGCGTCTCTATAGATGGAATACTGCGGAACAGATCCCACAGGCATTCAAAATGGTTCTCCATCTCTCTGCCGCCGCGCATCACATATCCCCTGGTAGCATCGTAGATACCGTCACAGGCGCCGCCCGCAATGTCCATGGCCTCCAGGATATGAATGTGGCTGCCAGGCATCTGTCCGTCCCGGACCAGGAAGCATGCTGCTGCCAGAGAGGCGAGACCGCTGCCTACGATATAAGCATTTTTATCATCTACGCCCTCCGGTTTTCTGGGTTTTGCAAAGGCCTCATAGTTACCGTTCGTATAATAGATGCCTTTATTGTTCTTATCAAATCTGCCCAGTTCTGTGTTGCGGTAATCCAGATCCGTATAAGTCGTCTTTTTCCCATGGCCTTTGCCTGCTGTCTGTATTTTCTCCTTGAGATTTCCGCCTGTGCCCTGTGCCTTTTCTCCGCCTGCCTGCTTATGATTCTTCGCCGCCAGCGCCACTCCCGCACCTGCTGCCGCCACTGCTGCTACACCGAGTCCGATACTTTTTTTGTCTGCCATAATAAGTTCCACCTTTCCTGATACCGGCCGGTGGAATAATTTCCACCATCAATTCCCACCGCCGTCTGTTTTCTTGACTTGTTATGGCTATCATAAACGCTTTTCCTGTTCCCTCCAATTTACAAAAAGGGCAGAATGATAAACATTTTATCACACCGCCCTTTTTGTAAAGTATTCTCTTTGTTCCGTTGTCGTCATCACAAACCTTTCTGCTGTATCAAGCGCCTAGTTTTCCTCAAAATTATGGATCGACTGAGCAATATTTCCGTGCAGCATAACGCTTATTTTTTCCACGATTTCCACATAGTCCTGCTTCATGCCTCGCCCAATCCAGTCCAGCATGATACCCACAAACCCATATTTGTAAAACTCTGCTATAAAAGCTTTGTTCTCCTGCGCCAGAGAACGTCCCGCACATTTTTCCTCCACCACATCCGCCAGCAGGTTGTATGTTAGTTTATAGAGATAGCTTTCAATCTTCTCCCTGCTGATACTGCGATACACATTCTGAATAAACGCCTTATTCTCCATGACCGCCTCAAAGATCTGGCACATGCCCTCCTGCCAGGTATCGTATGTCTTTTTACCCTGCAATGCTTTCGTACCGTCCTCCACACAGATCCATTCTACCAGATCATAGATATCCCTGAAATGATAGTAAAATGCCATCCTGCTGATGCCACAGTCCGCCGTGAGATCATTGATCGTAATCTTATCCAGCGTTTTCGTCCCAAGAAGTTTTTTAAGCGATGCTTCCAGCGCCAGTTTCGTGCTGTTTGTATTGGTCATATCCTGCCTCCCAATCCCTGCTTCCGGATGATAGAACTCTTTTGCACCATACTTAAATTAAGCCCTGTATCAAAAGAATGAGTATCAATACCGGCAGCACCACCTGGAAATACGGTTTTAGCCATTTTTTCAACTTAATGCCATTGCCCGCATTGGCTTCCTCAAAGTACTTGTCAAAGCCCCAGCCCCAACGGGTAACACAGAATAACAGATACACCAGGGAGCCTATCGGCAGAAGAAGGTTACTGACCAGGAAATCCTCGCTGTCAAGCACATCCCTGCCTCCTATGATATGTACTGCGCTCCATACATTATAGCCCAGCACGCAGGGCAGACTTGCCACGGCAATAAATATGCCATTGATCAATGCCGCCTTTTTCCGTTTCCAGCCAAATGTATCAATACAGAAAGAAAGCAGGTTCTCAAACACCGCAAGCACGGTGGAGAAGCTGGCAAAAGTCATGAACAGGAAAAATAATATACCCCATAACCGCCCGCCAGACATATTGACAAACACATTGGGCAGTGTCACGAAAATAAGGGACGGTCCGGCATCGGGCTTTACCCCAAAGGAGAAACAGGCCGGGAAGATGATAAGTCCTGACATAAACGCCACAAAGGTGTCCAGCCCGCAGATCCGCACGGCCTCCCCTGCCAGCGTATTATCCTTATTCATATAGCTGCCGAAGATCTCCATTGCTCCCACACCAAGACTCAGTGTAAAAAACGCCTGATTCATCGCTTCTGCGATCACAGTGCCAAGTCCCCGTTTGGTCACATTCGCCACACTGGGCATCAGATAAAAGGAAAGACCTTCTCCTGCCCCAGGCAGCATAAGACTGTGTACCCCCAGCACCAGAATCAGAACAAGAAGCGCCGCCATCATATACTTGCTGATCCGCTCCAGTCCTTTTTGCAGACCAAAACTACACACCAGAAATCCCAGCACCACCACAGCAAGCATCCAGCTGCCCATCTCAATGGGAGAAGCTAATAATGTGGAAAATACATCACCCACTAACGCAACGTCCATACCGGATTGAAACGTTCCCGTGAGGAATTTAAAGAAATACCCCACCATCCAGCCTGAGACCGTTGTGTAATACATCATCAAAAGACAGCATCCAATCATACAGAACCACCCGTGGATATGCCATTTGCTGCCCGGTTTTTCCAACGCCTTGTAAGCAAGCACCGCACTCTTTCTGCTGGCACGTCCCACGGCAAACTCCATGGTCAATACCGGCACACCCATACAGAGCAAAAACAACAGATAAAACAACACAAAGAAACCGCCGCCATTCTCTCCCACCACATAGGGGAATCTCCATACATTACCTATACCAATCGCGCATCCGGCGCTTACCAACAAAAATCCCAGACGGGATTGAAAAGTTTCTCGTTTCATAGTCGTCAATTTCTCCTGTCGTTTTGTCATCTCAATCTTCAATTCCTTCCATTTCCATAATTCTTTATATGGCTACTTTATCCTATCATCCGTTTCTTGTCAAGCATATCACCGTTTCTATATGCCGTATTTACATTAATTATCAAACTGTTTGTCGCAACAATTATGCATGACCGGACACAAAAGGAATGACCAATTTACCCTTTTATTTCGCAAAAGTATTGTGTTTTCGGCAAAAAGAAGTATAATAAAAAATAATAGGTCAATAGTAGCACATTACTGTTGCAAGTAACACTTGAAGTTTCGCTGCGCCTTTAATATATCTCCAATCTATGAATCATCTGCACATCTACAAAAAGTCAGCTGCACAGTATATGGTTCACTTCTTTGGAAATAATTACCCAGCATACTACAGGCCGCGCAATAATCTTGTCCGCTGCTTTGACATTCACATTTACATAGGTATATATCATTTAAGGGGGAGTTCTAAGTAATGAACAACGAAAAAGGCATGCAAACCACTCAAAGCAAAACTGAAAACAGACAAAGTATTGAAAATAAGCTGACAAGTTCTATCTTCAGGGTATCCACTATCATAGCCGCGGCGGCCGTGCTTGGCGTAATTGCCATGATCGTCATATCCGCCCGGTATTCCTATGCATTACATAACTTTGGATTTGCACAAGGTGATATCGGAAAGGCTATGTTTGAATTTGCTGATATACGTTCTTCGCTTCGAGCCGCCATCGGATACGATGACCAGGCTGCCATCGATGCGGTCGTAAAACAACATGATGAAGCTATCGTTCTATTCAACGAATATTTCGCACAGGTCGAGGAAACCGTAGTCTCTGAAGATGGCCGCACAACTTATGATGCCATCAAATCCGAACTGGATGCTTACTGGGCGCTGGATGCCGAGATCATGAAGCTTGGTGCAACAACAGACAGAGAACTATGTGTACAGGCACAAAATCTTGCACTCAATGAATTATCCGGTGCCTACAGCAGCATTTATGATAAACTAGAAGAACTTTTGGATGTCAAAGTCGAGCAGGGCAACAGTCTTGCTACAACTTTAACAGTCATTCAGTATATTCTTGTGGTCGCCATTTTGGCCTTAATTGCTTTTGCCATGGTTTTATCTACGAAAATCGGCAGAAAGATTGCAAAAAGGATTTCGGAGCCTTTAGGAAAACTTGGGGAACGTCTTGAAACATTTGCAGCCGGAGATCTGTCTACTCCGTTTCCGCAGATTGAAACCGGAGATGAAGTGGAAGATATGGGAAATGACGCCAGAGAAATGGCTGAAAACCTTGATGCCATCATTCTGGATATCGGTGAAGTCCTTGGTGAGATGGCAGGTGGAAACTATACCGTCAGATCGAAAGCCGCAGAGCGTTATACGGGAGATTTCCAGAAGCTGTATGGCTCTATGCGCGGCCTGAGAGACCAGATGACTGAAACGCTGTTGTCCATCGGCGATGCTGCTAATCAGGTGTCCGCCGGTTCCGAGGAGTTGGCTACGGCTTCACAGTCTCTCGCAGAGGGCGCTACAGATCAGGCCAATGCAGTGGCCGAACTCCACGCAGCCATTTCCGGCATCACGACCAACATGGAATCAGGCGCTGAAAGCGCAGAAGAAACTTATGATAAAGCGCAGAAATATGCGGATGAGGCCGATGCAAGCCGTCAGCAGATGAATACCATGATGAATGCTATGGAACGGATTAACGAATCCTCCACCAAGATTGGAGACATTATTTCCGAAATTGAATCCATTGCCGATCAGACTAATCTGCTTTCCTTGAACGCTTCCATCGAAGCTGCACGTGCAGGAGAATCCGGACGCGGCTTCGCGGTAGTAGCTAATCAGATCAGAGAACTGGCAGATCAGAGCGCCAAGGCTGCTGTAGATACCAGAGATCTGATTGAAGCGTCCATCCGCGAAGTTACCAAAGGAAATACTGTGGCAAGTCAGGCTGCAAGTTCGATTGAATCCGTTGTGGATGGCATCAAGCAGATTGCCGACTTCTCCAAGAATCTGAAAGATATGATGGAAGAACAGTCCGAGGCAATGCGTCAGGCCGAGATTGGTGTCAATCAGATATCCAGCGTAGTAGAGAGCAATGCAGCGACTGCCGAAGAGGCTTCTGCAACCAGCGAAGAGTTATCAGCGCAGGCTACCATGTTAGATCAGCTTGTGAAACAGTTTGAATTGGTCAAATAATTAAATAATTTGCTTCGCAAATACAAATGAGGCGGACTGGGTGAACCATCCGCCTCATTCCTATTTCTATCAGCAGTTATTTCGCCTAAGCAGGCAGACTGCCTCTATATTGTCGGTAAACGGGAACATATCTACCGGCGTTATCTCCTCCACCCGGTACAATATCCTGTTTTCCCTCTTTTCTTTCAGATTTCTCTGTGATTCCCTGCGCTCCTCCCCATTGATTCTGCCTTTTACACCCCGCTTTTCCTGCTGTTTGTTACCGTTCAGATACTGCAGGTCTCTCGCCAGTGTCTCCGGATTGCAGGAAATATAGACCACTCTGGCAGGACGCAGACAAAGCAGCGCATCCATAAACTCTTCCGTACTGCCGCTTCTTGGCGGATCCATAAAGACCACATCCACTTTCTCCTGCGCCTCCGCAAGCTGTCTCATAAATCTGCCTGCATCGTTCTGGTAAAAGTCCGCGTTCTTCACCTGGTTAACTCTGGCGTTTGCAACGGCGTCCCGCACCGCATCCCTGTTGAGTTCCACTCCAATGACCTTTCCTGCCTGTCCCGCAGCTGTCAGCGCTATGGTGCCAATGCCGCAGTAAGCATCCACCACCGTCTCCTTACCGGACAGCCTGGCATACTCCACTGCTTTTTGATAAAGTATCTCCGTCTGCACTGCGTTGACCTGATAAAAAGACTTGGGCGATATCTTAAATGTCCTGCCGCAGAGTATGTCTTCTATATAACCTTTTCCATAAATGACCTGCTCTTTATCCCCTAACACCATGCTGGTACGTCTGTTGTTAACATTGACAACAATGGTGGTTATCTCCGGATGAAGTTTACATAACTCAGAAACAAAATTCTTCTTGGAAGGAAAAATGGAGGATCCTAACACCAGAACGACCATAATCTGCCCCGTAGCATGTCCCACCCGCACAAGCACATGCCTAAGAAGCCCATATCCGGTATCTTCATCATAGGTCTTAATCTTAAAAGACTTCGCCAGACTGCGGATAGACAGAATGATTTGATCTGCCTTTTCATCCTCCAGCAAGCACCCCTCCACCGGTATCACATTATGAGTCCTCTCCTGATATATCCCCGAAATGATGCCTCTGCCCTTCCGGAAATCAAAGACAGCATGTACCTTGTTACGGTAATGCAGCGGCTGATCCATTCCGATGATGGGTCTCACTTTGCCAAATCCCTTTAAGAGCCGCTCCACCTGTCTTTGTTTCTTTACAAGCTGCTCATCATAGGGTACGTCAATATATTGACAGCCGCCGCATTTTTTTGACACCTCGCACCGACTGGGCTTTCTATCCTTATGCTTATACTCCGTCATAAATACTCCTATCTAGGTATTTTCTATCGATAACAAAAAACTCTGAGAAGTTTCCCAGAGTCATTGTATCACATAAAATCCACTTAAGACAAATAATCCTTCTATCTTACTTCAAAATCAAACTGTAATATCTTTATGCCGAGGCTATCTGCACGCTATCCATTCCTTCCACCAGATTTCTGGCCAAATTGGTATCCGCCTCGTTAATATGTATCGTAAAGACATTCCTGCCGCTAACACTGCCAAAGAAACGTTCCCACAGCCGCTGTTCCTGCCATTCCACAAAGAAGGAAATACGGTTGGACACAAAAAGCTTCTCTACCTGATCCTTGCTCTCCACATTATAGACTTTACAAAAAGATATCTCATGATTAAAAAACAATGCGTTCAAATTCAGCGCTGCCATATCGCCACCTCCAAACAACTAGTCTTCCATTTCCGTAATAGCTTTATGTCAACTTATTTTTTTCATTATATCCCAAATAATGTACATATTGCAAGATTTTTCTACATTTTCCACAATATAACCAAATATTTATGTAAATCTTGTGGAAAATTACACAACTTCCGTCCATGCACGCTTTTGATTCTCCAGCCAATACTCCTTTCTCGTCTCATACTGCTCATTCAGCCAATCCGCCGCCTGCTCCACGCCCTCTTTCGTAAGCGGTACCTCTGTGGATGTCTTTTGCTCCTCCGGCGTGCGGGCAAATCCCAATGGTTCCGGCCAGACCGTCACCCGAATCACATCCTCTTCACTGCTCTTTACCTTCTTGAGCAGATAGCGCATCCCTTCCATACTCCCGGAATACTCTTCCTTCTTAATATAGTTGAGCGGATGAAAATTTTCCTTATCTATCATACTCCTCTCCTCTTTGCACAAAACGGCATCCGATCCTTGAAAGAAACACCGAAACACCCTAAGACGAAAGAAGCCCGATAGATACCAAATCCCTGGTATCTATCAGGTTTCTTATGGTTTACCGGACTCGGAGTGACAAGACTTGAACTTGCGGCCTCTACTTCCCTAAAGTAGCGCTCTACCACCTGAGCCACACCCCGAAAAACCTTTACCATTATAACTAATTCCAATTGAAATTGCAAGCCCTATTTATAACTTTTCATCGATAAACTTTTCAAACACTTCCTGCGGAATCGGTCTGGAGAAATAAAATCCCTGCTGTGCCTGACATCCCACTTCCCTGAGGTAATTACTCTGCTCTATCGTCTCCACACCTTCACATAACGACATAATCTGCAGCTTCTTGGCCATATCAATCACACAGGATATGATAATCTTATCACTCTCCTGCAGATCCCCCTCTTTTAGAAATACCTTATCCAGTTTGATAATATCGATCGGCAGTTTGCTGAGCAGGTTCAGGGAAGAATAACCGGAACCGAAATCATCCATAGACACCTTGGTTCCCATATTATGTAAACCTTTTATCAACTTCAGCGCCTGCTCCGTATTATCCAGATAAATACTCTCCGTCAACTCAAATTCCACCATCGAATAGGGAATCTGATACTCCTGAAACAGTTCCTCCACATATTCCAAAATGTGCATCTTATTTAAGTGAACACGGGATACATTCAGCGAGATCGGTACTACCTTTTTACCTTCTTTTATACGATCTGCAATAAAACGGAACACTTCCCTATACACATAGTAATCCACATCAACAATCTGTCCGCTTCTTTCAATCAGCGGAATGAATTCATCCGGATAAACAAAGCTGCCATCCGGCTTCTGCCAGCGCACCAATGCTTCTGCTCCCATCAGCTGAAGCGTCTCCGTCTCAATCTTGGGTTGAAAAAACACTTTAAATTCTCTGTTGGTCAGCGCTTTGGGAATGTTCGATGTGATCTCTACCTCACGTTTGATCCCCTCCATCATGCTCTGATCAAAAAGGACGCAGCAATCATCCTCCATCTCTTTGGCCACTTTTCTGGCCAGATTAGCATTAGAAACCACCGTCTCCGCATCAAGGCTTCTGCTGTCCTTATTGACAATGCTGATCCCTGTGCAGAATTGCAGACGGCTGTTTAAATACTTCTCCCGGAATTTAGCCTCCCATCCCTGATTCCGATTGCGGATCATATTCCGAAATCCCTCATTGGTATATTTGCCCGGTGCAATACGGTTCGCCGCCACAAAGTTATCTGAATAAACCCTGGCCGCACCGATAAGCAGCTTATTATTATTGGTAAACTCCGCTACAAACTCCTTCAGGAGTGCATTACCCACCTTATAACCATAAGTGTCGTTAATATATTTAAAGTGCTTAATATCCGTATAGATGACTACAATATCGTCATCACCAATCTGATCTAATTCCCTTTGTAAATTTTCCAGAAAGACCTCATATCGGTCTAACCCTGTCAATACATCCTTCATTTCCGTTTTTCACCCTAATTAATCATTTTATAATCATTCTAACCCCAATTAATAAGTTTCTACGGCCTTCTGAAAAGCCTCATGAAAAGCCGGACAAGCCTTTTTAAGAGAGCACGGCCGCCCTGCCCTGTCAAGAAAACAATGACTGCTTCTCCCGGTAGTCCTCACTTCCCCGGTCTGCCGATCCAAAATCTGATAAGACAATTCCATCCTGATCCCATTATACTTTACAATCTTAGGCACGATTTCCACCACATCATCAAAACGTACCATCGACTTGTAAGTACAGGAGACTTCCAGCACAGGACTTACAATTCCCATCTCTTCCATCTGACGGTAATCTACTCCCACCTGATGCATATACCAGATTCTTGCAGATTCAAACCAGCGGATATAATTGGAGTGATGAATGATCCCCATCTGATCCGTCTCATAATACTGCGCACGAAGCTCATATCCCTGCATATCTCCACCCCTGGCTCTCTCCCGGAATACCGATTGTCCATACCAATATTACTCTACGATGTTATAGCGAAGATGTCAACATTTGTTGACAAATTTCATGCTTACTGGGTCAACACCGCCAACAGATACTCCCAGACACGTCCCACGGAAGCGATATCCATCTGTTCCCCAGTCGTGTGTACATCATAAAGATCCGGGCCGATACAGACACAATCCAGCCCTTCTATCTTCCCGGATAGGATGCCGCATTCCAGTCCCGCATGTATTGCCTCCAGCATCGGCTTACGCCCATACATATTCTCATAAATCCGCACCATCTTATCCCGAAGCGGTGACTCTTTGCGATAGGCCCATCCCGGATAGCGGCCGCGAATGGATATCTGTGCCCCCGCCTTTTGTGCAATTTCTGTCATCTGTCTGCAAAGCGCCTCTTTCTCACAGTCAACAGAACTTCTGACTGCATACTGCAAGCGCAGCCCTTCATCTGACAGTGCCAGTATGCCCAGATTCAGAGATGTCTCCACCAGTCCTTCCACATCTTTACTCATAGCAATCACACCATTTGGCAGTTCCCCAAGGCAATCAAGTGCACTACGTATACTTTCCGGTGTATAAAAGACCTTCTCTCCCGACACTGTACGGCATACTACTTTCACACCTGGATCCGTTTCCTGCAAAGACTGCCGAATGCTGCTCTCCTGTTCTTTCACTATCGCTTCCAGTTCTTTCTCTTCTCCTGCTTTCATGGCCAGAACTGCCATAGATTCCTTCGCAATGGCATTGTCCGCCACACCCCCCTGCATGTTCACAAGCCGGAGCGGCATATGTTCCCCGACAGCCCGCAGGACCTCTCCCAAAAGGCAGTTGGCATTCCCCCTGCCCTTATTAATTTCCATACCAGAATGTCCGCCAAGCAGACCTGTCACTTTTATCTCCATCAATTGCATATCGTCAGTCCGGATACTGCTCTGTGCCTTCTCCACCGGGATTACCACATCCACACGTGCTCCACCGGCACAGCTGGTAATAAAGATTCCCTCTTCCTCCTGATCCAGATTGATCATACGCCGCCCCTGCAGCATGGACAGGTCGATACCCGTGGCTCCTTCCATCCCGGTCTCCTCATCTACCGTCAGGATTACTTCCAACCGAGGCAATTCGATTTCCTGCGTATCCAAAAGTGCAAGACAGTACGCCACACCGATACCGTCATCCCCGCCAAGACTGGTTCCTTCCGCATAGATTCTGCCGTCTGCAGTTCTAAGCCGCAATCCTTCTTTGACCATATCAATATCACAATCCGGTTCTTTCACCGCCACCATATCCATATGTCCCTGCAGAATATAGGGTTCTTCCCCCTCATATCCGGCAGATGCCTCTTTTATGATGATGATATTTTTAAGCTTGTCCTGAATACAGAACAAATGCCGTTTCCTGGCAAATTGCAGCAGATACTCGCTGATCCCATCCACATTTCCAGATCCGTGCGGAATCTGACAGATTTCCTCAAAAAAGGTAAACACCTGCTTTGGCTCTATGCCTGATAATACGCTCATCTCATACCTCCTGATCAAATATCCTGACAACAGACGCAAAAACTCCCTGCCGTCTGCTCCTTCTTAACAGAAATACAGGACACAGCTTGTCACCATGTCCTGTATTTTTATTATACGGAAAATTCCTCTGCTTATTCGAATCTACAAAGCAAATTACTTCTATTATTTTAAGTTCGCCTTTGCAAGTTCTGCCAGAGATGTAAATCCTGCCGCATCGTTAACTGCCATCTCTGCAAGCATCTTTCTGTTCATATCAACACCAGCATTTTTTAAGCCAAACATAAATCTGCTGTAAGACAGACCATTCATTCTGGCTGCTGCGTTGATACGTGCGATCCACAACTGTCTGAACTGACGCTTTCTCTCTTTTCTGCCGGCATAAGATGATGCCAATGCTCTCATGACAGACTGCTTTGCCACTCTATACTGTTTAGATCTTGCGCCTCTGTAACCCTTCGCAAGCTTTAATACTCTGTTATGTTTCTTTTTGGCGTTCATACCGCCTTTTACTCTTGCCATGTCTTTTTCCTCCTAAATTCACAATTCTCTTACTACATCCTGCCTGTCCACATACCGGGCGACTTAGACATAAGGTAAGATCTTCTTCATATTCTTAACATTCGTCTTGTCTGTTATCGCAGGTTTTCTGAGATTTCTCTTGTTCTTGGTCGTTTTCTTGGTCAAGATATGGCGTTTGTACGCTTTATTTCTCTTTAACTTACCTGTTCCAGTCACTTTAAAACGTTTCGCAGCTGATCTGCTTGTTTTCATTTTCGGCATTTCAAAATTCCTCCTGTATTTTTAAAATGATGAGATATCGATTCCAGATATCATTTATCTTAACTGGAGCGCTTATCGCTTCTCAGCTAAAAACATAGTCATACTCCGGCCTTCCACCTTCGGCGCCTTATCCATCACCGCGATATCGGAAAGAGCCTGTGCAAAATCATCCAGGATATGCTTACTCGTATTCATATGCGCCATCTCACGGCCACGGAAACGCAGCGTTACCTTTACCCGG
Source organism: uncultured bacterium (assembly GCA_947243845.1). Classification (GTDB taxonomy): domain Bacteria; phylum Bacillota; class Clostridia; order Lachnospirales; family Lachnospiraceae; genus UBA3282. Next base: position 63,609 of record CAMXIF010000014.1, on the reverse strand, counting down.
TCTCCCTTGCTGATAAACTTACGGGCAGCATTTACCTTGGTATTCAAATCGTTGGTATCAATATTGGGAGATAACCGAATCTCCTTGATCTCAACAATCTTCTGCTTCTTCTTAGCTTCCTTCTCTCTTCTGGTCTGTTCATATTTGAACTTGCCATAATCCACAATTTTACAGACAGGCGGCTTTGCTGTAGGTGCAATCTTCACCAAATCCACCCCTGCCTCCTCTGCCAGTTTTAAAGCTTCTCTTGTCGGCATGACGCCAAGCTGTTCCCCATCTGCGCCGATTACTCGTACTTCTTTGTCCCTGATCTGTTCGTTGATAAATAAGTCGCTAATCGTTTTACCCTCCATAAGAATATAAAAATTTAAAAGGTGGACAGCACAGCTATCCACCAATCATAAACGCTTGAAATCAACTCCCATACGCCTCACAAAGACTGTGGAGTTTAAGCTATGAACGCTTGCGAACGCAATCGTTGCAAGGTGAGAGTAGATACTCTGCTTGGTTGTTCTGTGCTTTCACACGTATGTTAGTGTAGCACAGGATATCCGGTGTGTCAATACAATTTCAAAATTTGTTCCGGTTTCGTTTCCCATCATTCAATACGCTACCCGTATGCTGTCGGCGCTTGCCTCATACTCCTCCATCCGGTCGTAATCACTGGTCTGGGAATAAGTAATCACATAGCTTTTATCGGCATTGATGATATACGCAAGCTGGGTGACCTTGACGTCTTCCACCTGATAGTGGCACAGAATCTGAAAGGCAGGATATCCCTGCATTTTCATCTGTTCAAAGCTGTCCACGACCAGTTCCACCTCTTCCCCGTACAACTCCCTGAAGGTATCCTGTGTATGCTCCTTAAAGGATTCCTTAGTCATCAACTGCAATGCCATATCCTGATCCATCTGCACATAATAGATACTGGAAGCATCAATAGGATAACGGCCAGTCACATACATTCCCTCCACATCCTCCGAAGCCTCAAACCCTTCCGGCAGATCAAAGGTACATCCTTTGGTAACACGGGTATTCTCCACCACAGAAACATCCAGTTCATTTTCTTCCAGAAGTTCCACCGTCAACTGGCTTTTAAGCGGCTCCTCAATTGGCAGTTCTTCTACCGGCAGTTCACTGTCTTCTTCTGAAATGACCGCATCCCCGGCATCTGCCTCTTCACTGTGCTCTTCTGCCACAGCAGATTCAGATAGTTCCACCCCTGCTTCCGTCTGATCTGCCCCTGCAGCAGTTGTATGTACCGCTTCCTCCTCCCCGCAGCCGGACATCATGCCAAACATCCCCAGCAACAGGAACAACGCAGCTGTTTTTCTGATATTCATTTTACTGTCTGCACCTTTCTTACTCTTATCTTTAAAAGATCCGTACTTGTTTCACAATCCTTTCAATTTTACCACATAAAACATGCTGCGGGCAACTCACAATTCCTGTTAGTTGCCCGCAGTTATTTGATTTTAGGATTCGCGGAAAGTCGCACACTGCGTCTCCCTGCAGTCGCAGGCGCCGCAGCCCTTAATATCCACGTGCTCCGCATGGCACTTATAATTAGAATTGTATACACATTTGACAGCTTCACAGTCAATGCTGATCGTCCGACAGGGATGATTCAGGGAACTGACATACGCATCATCACGTCTCTGTGCAAAACTCTCACAGCATGTCCCGTCACAGGTATCCGCATGACTGCCTGCCACCATGATGTCTCCCTTACAACAATAGTCATCCTGATTATAGGTACAGTTTTCCACACCACATTTTAATTCCGCCATAATAACCTCCTGTTTCATTTGTCTGCCTGCGCAGTATTTTCTATGTCATATGTTAGTATGGACATGAAACAGGATTCTATGCTTTATCTGACACTATTTATGAATCTGCCAGTCGAATTTCATAAAGATTAAACCAATAACGCTCCAACAGATAACTGCCCTTTTCTTCCACCACAAGTCCCTCTTTTCGCCACTGTGCTGCAATCTCTTCCCTGCTGTTGAAACTGCCGATAAACCAGATGCGGCGCCCGGTTTCCTGTTCTGTCTGCTCCTGTACCAGCCAATCTTTGATGACATCCGTCTCTTCCACTGTCTCACAGGGTCCGATAATCTCCTGAATCAGGCTCTCCGCTCTGCCATTCCACAGATAACGTTTGCTTTCCTCCTTTAGATAATAGGAAGTAACAGCCTGCACCTGGTCGAAATTATAAAGCACAATATCCTCCGATTCGATTTGCGCCAGCGCCGATTCCGTATCTTTCATGAGCAGAATCTTATATTCCTCTTCCCCCAGGAAAGCCCGGTAATTGCGCAGGCCGATCACGATGAGCAAAATTAGAAAAGCTGAAAGCAGTCCCCGCAGCATAACTATCACTCTATTCGATTGCAAAATACTGCTGTCTTCTTTTCTTAATACAGGGTTTGAATCTAGTTTACATAACATTTCATCCAAGCAAATCACAAGACACAGCCAAAAACAGCCTGCTGCCGGTATCATATAACGGTATACAAACACCGGACGAATCAGGATGGATGCAGCAAATCCAAATACCACTAATCCTATCAGTACAAAGAGTCCCGCAAACGGGTACAAAACTCTTCCATTATGGTATACTTTTGTCGAATTGCCGGATTTTATGCGGTTAATCTTTACATAAGAAATAAGAAAGCCACCCACCACCAGCACATAACCTGCACATACGACCACGGCCAGAATGACATTTATGACTTCACTGCGAAATGCCGGTTTCATCAAAAATTTGACGCAGCCTCCTATAGACCGCCAGGTCAGTGGCAGGATCCAATAGTTCTCCCTGACCGCCGATATCTGTCCCATCAGTGCAAAAAGCCAGGGAATATATCCCACAATCGAAACAGCCACATACCATAACCACTCTTTGACCCGTCTCTTATCCTGAAACCAAAAAGCCGCCAGCACATACAGATAGACCATCACCACTGCCACACAGGCAAAATACTGGGTATAAGCCGCCGCCAACCCGTACAGAACCAATGCTGTACCATGAAAACAGCGTCCCCTTCCACGTCTGTTCTTCCTGTCTGTCCTTGACACATCTTCTGCAGACAAATTGTCTGCTCTGCCTGCATCTTCCATAAACAGACTGCCTGTTGTGCCCCTGTCTTCCATAAGCGGACTGCCCGCTTCCACACAGCCATAGGCATGGAAAAACGCCGCCGTCACAAACAACAGCGCCCAGCCATACATCCGCACTTCTACCGTATAAGCGGACATCTGCGGCATGGAAATGACACAGAATAGAAACAGCCCGCCTGTAAAAATGCTGTATCTCTTTCGGACAAATGTCACACTGTAAAGGAGTAAAATGAAATAAGGCAGTACCGACACGATTTTGGCAGGAACAACAGTACCGGCTCCCGGAATTATTAGTTTACATAAGTCCGCAAAAAATTTCGTCACACAATAATACAACGGCGGATGGACATCTGCCGCTGTAAACTGAATCAGTTCACCGTAGGAATGTTCGATCATTCCCACGGTAAACAGCTCATCATACCAGATATCATTACTAAAACAAAGTGCCACACTCTTTCCGAGCATCAGGACACTGATACCGATCAGGAGCCAGCCAAATGCGTCCTTACCGGAAAAGTTTATCTTACTTTTCATTCCTCAGTGAGTTCCTCTTTCCGAATTTCTTTCGTCCGGATTTCCTTGCAGATCTGATCTATAAAATCGCCCAAGGGTTTAACGCCCTCATCTCCCGCGTATCGGCTTCTGACGGACACTGTCTTTTCCTCCGCCTCATTAGCGCCAACCACCAGCATATAAGGCACCTTGTTCAAACGGGCTTCACGAATCTTAAAGCCAATCTTCTCAGAACGATTATCCACCGTCACATCCACGTTATTTCTGGCCAGTTCTTTCCGTACTTCCTCCGCATACTCTTCATACTTTTCAGAAATCGGCAGGACACGTACCTGTTCCGGGCACAGCCAGGTGGGGAATTTGCCGGCATACTTCTCGATCAGCCATGCCAGCGTACGTTCATAACAGCCGAGGGATGTTCTATGAATAATATAAGGACGGACCTTATCTCCGTTCGGATCAATAAAATACATATCGAACTGCTCCGCCAGCAGGGCATCCCATTGTATGGTGATCATGGTATCCTCTTTGCCATACACATTCTTGGCATTGATATCCACTTTCGGTCCATAGAAAGCCGCTTCACCCACATCTTCTACAAAGGGAAGTTCCAGTTCTTCCAGGATATTGCGGATATGAGCCTCCGTCTCATTCCAGACTTCCGGTTCCCCGATATATTTTTCCGGATTCTCCGGATCCCATTTGGACAGATGCCAGGTAATATCATCCAGCAGGCCTAAGGTTGACATAACATGTTTTGCCAGAGCAATACAGCCCTTGAACTCATCCACCATCTGGTCAGGACGTACCACTAAATGTCCCTCAGAGATTGTAAACTGCCTTACTCTGGTCAGACCATGCATCTCACCGGAATCCTCATTACGGAACAAAGTCGAAGTCTCCCCATAGCGAATGGGCAGATCGCGGTAAGAATGCTGGGTGTTCTTGTAACAATAGTACTGGAACGGACAGGTCATGGGACGCAGGGCAAAGACTTCCTTATCCACTTCCTCATCCCCCAGCACAAACATGCCTTCCTTATAATGATCCCAGTGCCCGGAAATCTTATACAGATCGCTCTTGGCCATCAGAGGCGTCTTGGTTCTCACATAGCCCCACTCCTTATCCTCCAGGTCCTCGATCCAGCGCTGTAATTTCATGACCATCTTAGTGCCCTTGGGCAAAAGCAGGGGCAGTCCCTGACCGATCACATCCACCGTGGTAAACAGTTCCATCTCCCGCCCCAGCTTATTGTGGTCGCGGCGTTTGATATCCTCCAGATGCGCAAGATGCGCTTCCAATTCCTCCTTTTTGGCAAAAGCCGTACCATAAATACGCTGCAGCTGTGCCTTGTTGGAATCTCCCCTCCAGTAAGCCATGGAAGAAGAGATCAACTTATAGGCTTTGATATTTTTGGTGCTCATCAGATGAGGCCCCGCACACAGATCCACGAATCCCCCCTGATCATAAAAGGAGATTTCCGCATCCTCCGGCAGATCTTCGATCAGTTCCACCTTATAAGGTTCATTGCGCTCCTTCATATATTGGATAGCCTCGTTTCTGGGCAGAGTAAACCGCTCCAGTTTGTGGCCTTCCTTGATAATCTTCTTCATCTCCGCTTCCAGCTTATCCAAGTCTTCTCTGGAAAAAGGCTGGGCGTCAAAGTCATAATAAAATCCTTCCTCAATAGCCGGGCCAATGGTCACCTTTGCCTCCGGGAACAGACGCTTCACAGCTTCTGCCAGCACATGGGACGCCGTATGTCTGACAACCTTTAACCCTTCCGGATCACCCGCTGTGAGAATATTTAAGTTACAGTCTTTATCAATGACTGTCCTTAAATCTTCCACCTTACCGTCCACCTCACCGGCACAGGCCATCCTCGCCAGTCCTTCTGAAATATCCAGCGCGATATCATAAATGCTCATCGCCTGTGCGTACTCCTTGCAGGAGCCGTCCTTTAATGTGATTTTCATGATATAATCACCTTTCCTTTCTATTCTTCGTTCTGCTGATGATTGACTTTATGGTTATTTCCACTATCGTTGCCATTATTGTTGCCATTGTTACAGCCGTTATGACTGCCGATGGTGATGCCGTGCGTAAGAGGCGCTGCCAATAGTCCCAGGCAGATTCCTGCCAACAGCATCACTGTCCCAAGCAGAATAAAGTTTAACTTGTTTAATGTTACATTTTCCTCCAGCAACTGTGTAGTTCGCTCTTTTAATTCTGTCATGTTCATAAAATCTTCCTCCTTTTTCTAAACCTATCGTTTTCTTCTTTGTATGAGCAGGTTCGCGTTTCTTCCCATCTCTCATCCGCGCTGCTCAATACTTATATGCACACAAAAATCCCCTGCACCATCATTCAGATAGTGCAGAGGACGTAATGTTACAATGTTACGCGGTTCCACCTCGCTTGCCCTGTGCGCCTAAGACGTCTTACCAGAACCTCTCATTAGGCTGTAACGTGAGCCAACGGACCGGATTGGGGCCACTCAGAGTTAGTTTTCAAATGCTTTCGGCAAAGGCGCTTTCAGCACAGGGCGCCTCTCTCTGCTGCTTTCCACATTTTACTCTTCTCGTCAACGTGTTATTCCATATCTGTTATTCGTATTCTATGCCATATTATCCGAAAAGTAAAGTGTTTTTTATTTCAACAGTTCTTCTTCTATGATCCTGGCCGCACACTCGATCAGATGGGGACAGGGTCTGGACTCATAGTATTCCTTCGTTCGCGGCTGTGGTTTCGCACTCTCCTCAACCTCTGTGATACCCAGAAGTTCCTTGCAGATGATACTCCCGTTCTCCTTCCGGAACCGCTCGCTCATCTGCCGCACCCGCAGATAAATCCGCTCTTTGGCTTCCTCATCCTCCGGATCGGCGTTGCCTTCCTTCAGGCCGGCCAGCATAGCCATGGATGATACCGCCCCACAGACTTCCCGCATCCTGCCCACACCTGCACCCATGGCGCTGGACATCCGCAGAGCAGTTTCCCTGTCCATCCCGAAACAGTCCGCATAAGTGGCAAAGACAGACTGGGCACAGTTATATCCCTCATAAAAAGTCTCCACTGCCTGTTTCGTGCGGGATATATTTCTTTTCTCTTCGTTATGCATTTTTACCACAACATTTCTTATACTTTTTGCCGCTGCCACAGGGACAAGGATCATTGGGATAAACTCTTTTTTCCTTACGGACTGTGGTGGATTCCTTCTGCTCCCTGTAAAGGTTTTTCCTGGTATCTTCATCGAAGATATCGTTCCACTCCTCCAGCTCATAGAGCCAGTCAGCGCCTGCTGCTACCATATTTTTATAAAGCAGTTCCTTGTCAAAAGCAAGGCTTACCTTGGTGTCCTCTTCCATCTCCTCGATCGGATTGGGCCCTTTCAGGCTGTCGTTAATACCGTCCAAAAAGCCTACCATGGTCATCAATTCCACTTCATATTTATCCGCCAGTTCTTTGACTGTGCCTTCCACCGCTTTGTCGGGCGTCTTTAAAAGCTGCGCGTATATTTCTTTTTCTTTCTGAAAATAATCAGACCAGAGTCTCTGCAGATCTCCTTTGTTTGCTGTCTCGGAATACGCCATATCGCGCCACTGTTTTAATAATGCCATTGTCAATACCACCTTTTATCCTTATAATATACGGTCATCCCGCAGGGGACAACCTGTTATGCCCCTAAGTATATAACATTTCTCTGAAAAAGTAAAATATTTTTGCCTGGCATGTATATTCACGCAAAAGCCGTCCATACTACTTAATAGTCAATGGACCCCCTCCTTTGATGGTTACTAAAGAGAAAGTAAAATACTTATCCTCCCCTAAGGAAGCCCCTGAGACTGCAAATAATGTAGTCTTAGGGGCTTCCGCTATATTGGGCATTCCCTTCCGTTTTGCTCATATCATTGACAAACGCTTTCACCTTATCTGCAAAACCAGGCTTACCGCTCTCCTCTTTCCTGAATCTCCTGCACAATCTTATTATATGCTTTCTTATTCAGCCGGTAGAAAAATAAAACTGCCGCTGTTATAATCCACAGTACCCCGGGAACTGTGGTAAAAGAATGTTTGATTACAGCCAACACTGCCGGATTCTGCTGTTTATTTGCTACATATCCGAAGCAGCCTAAAACACCTGCCAGCACAGAGGTCCCGATCGCCATTCCTATTTTATTTCCCAGTGAAATGAAAGCATACTGGAAACCGTCATTACGAAGCCCCGTTTTCCATTCCCCATATTCCACACAGTCCGGTACGATGGCATAGATTGCTGTGTTAAACCCGGAGAAGAAAAATTGTGCCAGACACGAAAATAGGTAAAAGGGAACCGGTGATCTCCCAACCGTAAAAAAGTACATACAAAACATGCTGATTCCCGTGAGCAGCGCAAATATAGAAGCAGAACGCCCTTTATTGTTTGTCAGCCGGAACACCACCGGGAAACAGGCTGCACCGATAACAGACGGAATAATGATAAAAAGGGAGTAGGTGCTGAATAATGCCTGATTTCCCTCCACATATGTAAAATAGTAAAGTGCATCCGCATTTCTTCCATAAAGCGTTACCCCGAACAGGAATTGCCCTGCCACCGCAATCAGATACGGCCTGTTTTTCGCAACAGCAGATAACTGTACCTTCAAGGGCGTTTTTTCTTTCTCCGGCACTTCCACAACTTCCTTCGTCTTTGCAAAGCAGAAGATGTGACATGCTGCAAATATACACCCATATATAACCGCGATCAAAAGATATCCCCGCTTGTCATTTCCTTTCCCAAGCGCTGCGATCAGGGGAACCGTTATGATATTGATAATGCCAATGGCAATCATGGCGCTGACGGAACGGAACGTGTTGATTTTTGCCCGCTCCTCTATATTCTGCGTCATTGCACCGCACAAAGTTCCATAAGGGATATTGACGCAGGTATAGCCCAATACCAGAATGCAATAAGTCACTGCCATATAGATAATCTTTGCGGTAGACGACCAGTCCGGATGTGCCCAGAAGGTCAGTATCAATACCAGAGCTGTCAGCGGCGCAGCAATCAAAAGCCACGGGCGGTATCTTCCCCACCTCGTATGCGTCTTATCGCTCAAACCGCCGATCACAGGATCATTGATTGCATCCCAAAACCTTGAAAACAGCATCAGTCCGGCCACCGCGCTCATCCCTATCCCGAAAACATCCGTATAGAATATCATCAGGAAATTCCCCACAAACATCCAACTGAAATTACATCCAACATCCCCCATGCCATAGGCGATCTTACTGATCAATGGCACTTTTACATCTGTATTCTTCTGTTCCATTACAATCCTCCTCTCTCCTGCCATTTCCAAATCCATACACAGATACCCCGGAAACAATCCGGTATGCAGTTTCCGGAGTTCTGTATATTCCGCATCGGCTACTGGGCAATGCGTATCACTGCTTTCACAATATCGGCTTTGTTGTTCACGCTGTAGTCCATGGCTTTCTGCGCTTCGTCAAGCCCGAAGACATCCGTCACGATACCTTTCAGGTTTACCTTGCCTGCTGAAACAGCCTCTATCGCCATGGGATAGATATGGCGGTAGCGGAACACCGTCTTGAACGACAATTCCTTATCCAGCGCCAGGCTCATGGGCAGTGTCATTTCCCCACTCTTGCTGTAACCTACCAATACGATTGTGGCGCCCTTCTTCGTCATATGTATCGTCTGCACTGTGGTTATCTGTGTGCCGGCAGTTTCCACTGCAAGGTCACAGCCTTTCTTATCCGTCAGTCTCATTACTTCTTCCACTGCGTCCGTCTGCGCTCCGTTAATGATGCCGTCTGCCCCCAGTTCCAATGCTTTCTGGAGACGTTTCTCCATGATATCCACCACATACACCTTTGAAACGCCCATTGCCTTTAACGCCATCATTGTCACCAGACCGATACAGCCTGCGCCCATGACAACCGCTGTCTGTCCTGCCCTGGCGCCACCCTGCATGGCCGCATGGAAGCCCACTGCCAGAGGCTCAATCAATGCTCCCTCCATGGTGCTTACATTATCCGGCAGCTTAAAGCAAAGGTCCGCCTCGTGGGTCACATATTCCTGAAATACCCCGTCCACCGGCGGCGTTGCAAAAAAGACCACATCCGGACAGAGGTTGTAATTTCCTGTTTTGCAAAACTCGCAATGGCCGCAGGTCTTACCCGGTTCCAGTGCGACCCTGTCGCCGACTTTCAGATGCTTCACATCCTTCCCCACTTCCACAACGGTTCCACCCGGCTCATGACCAAGTACAAAAGGCGGCTTTACCACATAATCACCAATTGCCCCTGTCTCGTAATAATGCAGGTCACTGCCGCAGATTCCCACATACTCCAGCTTGACAAGCACCTCATTGTCTTTTGCCTTCGGGATATCCCTCTCCTCAAATCCCATCTTGCCGATTCCCAGCATTACCGCTACTTTCATTTTTCCTTCCATGATAATCTCCTTCCTTTTTACCATTTTTATATTTCACTAAATCATTTCATATCACTATTTCCGCCATTCAGTTTCTACTTTAATTATCACTTTATTAAATAGTTTTATTATGTATATTATCTTATCGGTGGGACTTCATTTTGTCAACAGATTTCTTATAAGATTATGTTCTTTCAGCTTTTCCACCAAAACCTTACCCAGTCTTTCATTAAAAATGCACATAAAAAAAGAAGTCTCATTTCTGAAACCTCTTTTTGAAACCGTTCCATCCCCATTTTATATCTGGCTGACAAACGTCTCTATGACTTTCAGCGCTGCCCCCAATGCTGCCGCAGCCACCTTATAATTGCAGGCTTTCACAAAGGAATCTTTTTCCCCGAATGTATTCCTCCCTGCGACTTTATCCCATATTTCCTGCAGATGCGTACCCACACAGCTTCCTACATACCCTCCCAAAACAATATCACAATCTAATACCATATGAATATTATTCACTGCAATTGCCAGATAATCCGTATAAGAATCCCATATCTTTATCGCCTCCACATTTCCCTGATCCAACATGCTGAAAAACTGTTCCAGTTTTCCATCCGCCGCATCCGATAAATGCCATGCAGCACAGTAAGCATCCAGACATCCCCTTTTTCCGCAATAGCAGCTTTCCCCGTCCATAACAACTGTCATATGCCCGACTTCGCCGCACCGGAAATTCTTGCCCTGTACCAGTTCGTTGTTGCCAAAAATCGCTCCACCCACCGTATTGCTTAATGAAAGATAAAAGAATCGCTCTTCCTCGTCACTATGAAAGCCCTCCGCATACGCCCCTGCATTGGCATCGTTAAGGAAAAAGCATGGGTAGGGAAAAAAGGCGCTTACCGAATCAAACGGCACAGCCTCTACGCCCAATATATGGGAATAAGTAATCTGCTCCTTATCCAAATCTATAATACCCGGAAAGGATATCCCTACTCCAAGAATTTTATCCCTGTCAGCATTGCTCTCATCAAGAAAATGTTCCAACTTCTCACTGATTTCCCGATAATAGGCCTCTGCGCAGACATATGGCTGGTAGATGCGCTCATATTTCAGGATTTCACCTACAATATTGGTAAGCACCAGCGCAATATGATTTTTGGTGATATCCAACCCCACCGCCAGTCTGGCACCAATAACTGCCGATAAGGCTTTCGCCCTTCTCCCTCCGGTTGACTGCAATTCTCCATTTTCTTCCAATAACCCTTCCGCTATCAGTTCCTTTGTAATCTGTGTTGCCGTGGGCAGACTAATCTTCATATTATACGAAATATCGGGATTTGACACGATTCCATTTTGGCAAATATAACGAAAAACAGCATTCCTGTTTTTTTTCTTTACTTCCATGTTCGTTATTTTTTTCTTATCCATTGCATTACCCGCACTTTATTAAAGTATTTTTTAAAGTCTATCATTTTATGGAACAAAATGCAACTGTTTCCCTATACAAAAAATATTGTCGTCAGAAAAGTGAAAGGCATGGCTGTCTGCCATGCCTTTCACTCCTTTCATTTATCCTCACGCAATATCAAACACCGACAACACTTTAAACTCCTTCGCATCTCCCTCAACGATCTCAATGCGCTTTTCTCCCGGATTCATGTCAAAGAAATTATCCGTAAATATCGCATCCCCGTCAATTCCCTCGATGGAAACGTTCTTGGCATAAGTCTGTGCGCTTATGATCAATGTATTCCCTTCTCTGCGCAGGGAAAGCGCGGGATCCTGGAACGGAAAATGTTTGGGTGCCGTAAACAGGCTGGTATTTTCCGATACCACTTCCCCATTCTGCTCAAAGGAATAACTTATGTAAACTTCCAACTCATTGTAATCGGAAAAATCCATCTTCTCAAGCCACAGCCCGGATAATGCCTCCACTGTCACTTCCTGTTTTCCTGACAATATTTCTTCTCCGGAAGCCTTACGCAGTTCCCATCTCACCGTACCTTCCACGCTCTCCATGGTCTCATTGGCCACATGCAGTCTCGCAGACACTTCGATAGGATCTGGCTGCGCCACACAGAATGGCCTCTCGCTGAGTTCTCCCACTTCCTCGCAGGAGATCATCACCGGTGCAAAGGCTCTTTTCTCCGCATAATGCAGGGCTTTCCAACGTCCAAAGTAATCAATGCTCGCCCAGGACGCCACCGGCCAGATATCGTTCAGCTGCCACACCACCGCGCCCATACATCTGCCACGGTTTCTTCTGAAATGCTCAATCCCATAGCGGATAGCATCCGCCTGCAGAAGCTGGGATGCATATAACAACATCTCAAAATTCTTCGGGTATAGGTAAGTAGCTGACATATATGTCATAATCTTGCCGTTGGCCGCCGTATTTCTCTGATGCATCTCCATCACCCTTGAGAAAATATTGCGGTCCTGCGGTCTGGTAAATGTCTCCACCGTCTTCAGGCTGGGGAAAGACTGGAACCCAAACTCAGACATGTACCGGAAATAGTAGTTCCTGTAATCCGTAAAAGGCTTATTACCATGCCACACCGCCCAATAGTGGGTATCGCCCCTGTTTTCATTCCAAGGATCATCATAGTTGCCGCCGGAAGAAGGAGAAGAAGGCCAATAGAATGTAACCGGATCCTCCTCTTCCAGAATCTTCGGTATAATATATTCAAATATCTTGATATAATCATACTTCTGCTTAATGGAAGATTGCCAGGCCCCATCCATAACCTGCGTCTCCATCTCATTATTGCCGCACCAAAGCCCCAGACAGGCATGATGTCTAATCCGCCGCACATTATCCCGTATCTCTTCACTCACATTGCGTTCAAACGCATCATCCAGTTCATAGGATGCACAGGCAAACATGAAATCCTGCCACACGATAAGCCCCAGTTCATCACAGGCATCAAAAAACCAATCATCCGGATAATAACCGCCGCCCCAGACACGGATACAATTATAATGTACTGCCGCCGCGTCTTCTAACAGTTTGCGGGTACGTTCCTTCGTCACCCTGGATAAAATATTATCCTCCGGAATATAATCGGCGCCCATGGCAAAAATCTTCACACCGTTTACCTCATGGGCAAACCCTTCTCCCCACTCATCCTTTTCCGTATTGATAGTCATGGTGCGCAGTCCGATCCTTCGGCTCCAGGTATCCAGAAGATTCCCCTCCGCATCCGCCAAAGAGACCTCCGCACAGTAAAGCGTCTGCTCTCCATAACCACGGGGCCACCAGCGTTTCGGATTCTTTACCGTGATGGTGTCCCAGCCGGCCGTTGCCTCTTGTGTCTGATTGTCTGCAGGGTTTTGGTCCTTGTCTGTCCCCGTCTGTACGGAAGATTTCTCCTCCACCAGACATCCTCTGTCATCGTAGAGCGCTATCTTGATCTCATAATCCCCTGCTTTTTCATCCGCCACAAAATCTTCCACTGTCACAGCAAACTGCAAGGTTACGCTGTCAGCCTTTTCATCCTGTCCGCCCCAGTCTTGTGTTATGTAAACTTGTTCCAATCTGGCCTTTTCTCCGGAAAGCACGGAAACATCCCGAAAAATACCGGCATCAGGCAGTCTCGGCCCCCAATCCCAGCCAAACATGCAGTGTGCCTTACGCAGATGAGGAAATCCTCTCATGCAGTCCGTAGAACCGCCCGTATAAACCTTCTGATTCTCTGCCTCAATAAAACGTGTGGGAGAGGCTATCTCTACCCGCAGTTCATTCTCACCAACCCTGGCGGTCTCCTCAATCGCAAACTCCCAGACCCGGTGCATATTGTCTACATGCCCGATCCAGACATCATTGAGATAGATATCCGCCAGTGTATCAATCCCGTCAAAGCGAAGCAGTAAGAAATCACTCTCCACCTGCTGTCTGCTGAGGGTAAAAGTGGTCCGAAACCTAAAGTCATTCTCCATCAGCTTCAGTGCCGTCAATTCGTTCATCCCGTCAAAGGGATCCGGTATCAATCCGCGTGAAAGCAGATTGCCGTAAACGGAACCTGGAATGACGGCGGGCATCTCTTCCGGTGTGATGCCATAAATGTTCTCCCCCACAATCTGCATTTTCCAGTTATCGCCGTTCAACATCATCTTTTCCATATACCTGTCTCCTATTATATATTTATTGTGCAATACCTCAATTCCCATTCTCCTTTAGTGAAACTGTCTTTATCATAACGGATATTTATCCGTTTGTCACTTTCTTTTCTGTGGGAAATATGATATAGTGGACGCAGACCTAAAGCAATAAGAAAAGAGGTTTTTATGGAACAGACATCTTCTAATCCTGGCCAGAATTCTCATAAGAAAACCCCGAAACAGATTGCGGCGCTTATCTGCGTGATTTTGCTGGCCGCCATGTATGTTGTGACCCTGATTGTCGCCTTTCTGGATCTTGGCGATGCGGGGCGGCTTTTTGCCGGTTGTCTTCTGGCAACGATTGCCCTGCCCATCTTATTGTGGATCTATATCTGGCTCTATGGAATTTACCGCAGCAAACACAATATGGCCTCTTTGGATGTACTGCACAGCGATGCATATACCGGCACCAACTTGAAGCCGGATAGCGCTGTTTCGGAAGAAGACATCGATTAACCCTTTTCGCACATAGCAAGAAACATTTCATGGATTCTGTTGTCTGCATCCAGTTCCGGATGAAAGGCCGTCCCCAGTTGATTCTGATAACGTACAGCCACGATCCTATGTTCAATCCGGGCCAGTATCTCCACTTCCTGCGCGGTTTCTTCCACATAGGGCGCACGGATGAAAGTCATGGGTACTGTGCCGATTCCCCGAACCATCCCTTCCGTATGAAAACTGCCCAGTTGTCTGCCGTAGGCATTGCGCCGTACCCGCACCGGCAAGGTGCCCAGCCAGCCATGTGCATCATTGCCAATCTCCCTCGCCAGAAGAATCAAACCGGCACAAGTTCCCATGACCGGCAGTCCCTTACTAATCTTGTCCCGCAAAGGTTCCAGCATCCCCAATTCCACGAGAAGTTTTCCCTGGACTGTACTCTCTCCTCCAGGCAGGATCACCCCATCAAAATCCTGCATAAGATCTGCCTTCTGTCTAAGTGCGATACATTCTGCCCCCAGTCTGCTGACTCGCTCCATCTGTTCAGCAAAAGCGCCCTGCACGGCCAAAACGGCTATCTTTCCCTTTTCCATATCACAGTCCCCGTTCGGCCATCAGGAGTTCTATCTCCTGCTCGTTGATACCAACCATCGCTTCTCCCAAATCCTCTGACAGTTCGGCCAGTATTCTGCTGTCCTGATAGTTTGTCACGGCCTGCACGATTGCCGCCGCACGTTTGGCCGGATTTCCGGACTTAAAGATACCAGATCCCACGAAGACACCTTCCGCTCCCAACTGCATCATCAAAGCCGCATCCGCAGGCGTGGCCACGCCGCCGGCCGCAAAATTCACCACCGGCAACCTTCCCTGCTCATGCACATACACCACCAGCTCATAGGGCACAGCAAGCCGCTTGGCCTCCTCATACAGTTCATCCTCTCTCATGGAGGTAATCTTTGCAATCTCACTGTTCATCCTGCGCATATGACGCACTGCCTGTACCACATCCCCGGTACCCGGCTCACCTTTGGTGCGGATCATGGATGCACCCTCATTAATTCTCCTAAGTGCCTCCCCCAGATCTTTCGCCCCGCACACAAAAGGCACCTTAAACTGCTTTTTATCAATATGATACACATCGTCTGCCGGTGATAAAACTTCACTCTCATCAATATAATCTATCTCTATCGCCTCTAAAATCTGGGCCTCTGCGAAATGCCCGATCCGGCACTTAGCCATCACAGGAATCGAGACTGCCTCCTGGATCCCCTTAATCATCTTAGGATCGCTCATTCTGGATACCCCGCCGGCCGCACGGATATCAGCCGGAATCCGCTCCAGAGCCATGACCGCACAGGCTCCTGCTTCCTGCGCTATCTTAGCTTGTTCCGGCGTGGTCACGTCCATGATGACACCGCCTTTTAACATCTGTGCCAGCTGCTTATTTAATGTATACCTGTCTTCACTCATGATAATCTCCTTTTCATAACATTTACATGCTGGTCAGCAACTTGCGCCGTTTTGCAGACCTTGCGATTTAAGTGTATTTCACAGTACTGCTTCTGAAAAGGAATTATAATACAAATATGGCATTGTTAAATATCCAGTTTTGGTATTTTTAACAATGCCAGTTTGCACTATTTCTTAGAGGATGCATACTTTCTTTGTATTGGCTTCTCAATCAAATTATGTACCAATAATGCTGTAATGGTGACCCCGATTATTACAGTAAGAACTTTTCCCCAATTATCATCTATGAAGGATGTGTGAATCAAATTTCTTCCCATAAACAATGGATGAATCAAATAAATATCAAACGTATATTCATCTAAGACCTCAATTGTTTTTGATAAAAATCTATTGTGGATTGTAAAATCCATTGAGGTGACCAGCAATATACCAAAAACAGTCAGCCAAAACGTATCATCATATAATCCATATACCATTAATAAGAAAAGCATACCCATTTCGCACAGGAAAAGATAGCCTCTCTCCTTTGTTCTCCCTTCACGCACTGCATAATAAGCGGCAATACCAAATACAAAATAATGCAGGCACAATACTGATGAGTCGCCGTAAACATTCCAGATTCTCATCACTGCCTTTCCGGCTACAAACAGAATACACCATAAAACAATCGAATGCTTAAAATTTTTGATATACTTTTTAAGCACAGGAACAAGCAAATAAAAAAGAGCAAAGCAACTCATCGTCCATGTTGTTCCGAGATTTCTCCAGAACATATTATCAGTCGGCAGCGTGTTATTTACCATAAACACATATCTGAACCATTTAAAATAGGAGTTTACCCCCCCCCCTGGCGTATCTCTCAAAATAAATTGGTGCAGCACAAACCAATACAACATAACAGTATAATATAAAGGCAAAATACGAACCATTCTTCCTTTATAGTATTTTACACAATCCAAGTTCTCGACCTTTTCAAGAGATAAGAAAGTCACATATCCACTGATCAGGAAAAATAAATATACTCCTTTAGAGCCATAACCAGCAAGAGACATGATTGGATTTTTCCAAGTCACCTGACCGGCCATATGTACCAGCACAACCCCAAAACATCCTATAATCCGCAAACACTGTATATTCTGCTTTTTCATTTATCATTCCTCTCCCCCACCAAAATCAAATCCTTCACCACTTCTCCGGCAATCATCAGCCCTGCCACAGACGGCACGAAAGCCACACTTCCGGGAACCATCCTTGGCCGCTCTCCGCTTTTCCCGCTTTCCGCCTCCGTCATCTCTCCTTGTGGCGGACATATCGGCTCCTCCTCCGAATACACCACCTTCAGATGCTCCACATGCCGCTTCTTTAACTCCCTGCGCATGACTCTGGCCAGGGGACATACCTTCGTCTCATAAATATCCGCCACTCTAAAAGCGCCTGCGTCCAGCTTATTACCGGCGCCCATGCTGCTGATAACAGGAACGTTTTCCTCCTTCGCCTTCAAAACCAGTTCTATCTTAGCCATCACTGTATCCACCGCATCCACCACATAATCATATTGTGCAAAGGGAAACTGCTCCGCGTTTTCTGGCAGGAAAAAGCACTGATATACCCGGACATCAGCCTGTGGGTTAATCGACAGGATCCGCTCCCGCATCACTTCTGTCTTATATCGCCCCAATGTTTCATGCGTGGCGATTATCTGCCGGTTTAAATTGGTTATATCTACCTGATCGGAATCGATCAAATCCAATGCCCCCACACCGCTCCTGGCAAGCGCCTCACAGACATAGCCGCCTACGCCGCCGATGCCAAAGACCGCCACCCGAGCTCCGGCAAGCCGCTCCATGGCGGCCTCTCCTAATAAAATTTTTGTCCTAGCAAACTGGTCTCCCACCATCCGTACTGCCTCTCATAATATTCCGAACTTACTAAGATATTGTATTTGGTTTCAATAACTCTGCCATTATGGCATAGTTTTACAAATTTCCTGCAGTTCCTCAATGGCCTGTGCCTGGTTCCGGAAATGAATTGTATGAATCCCAAATTTCTCTGCCGCCTCCAGATTACGTACCGTGTCATCCAAAAAAACACACTCCTCCGGTACCAGTTCGTATCGATCAATCAACAGTTGATAGATTTCCGGCATGGGTTTAATGACCTTTTCCCGGTAAGACAGGATGCCCCCATCCATATAGGGAATAAAATCAAGCGCCTCCGCACAATCTGTCTCCGATGCTTTGGAAAAATTAGACAGGTACAGGCAGCGATAGCCTTTCTTCTGTAATTCTTTGATCCAGGGAATTGCGTATTCATTGCGGCGCACCATGGTCTTTTTGTTCTTCAGCACCTTTCTTAAAATATCTTCAAGTCCGGGATCACTCTCGATAAACTTCTGCATGATCTCCTCATCCGTCAAAACGCCTCTGTCATATTCATTCCATGCCGGATTCTTAACCGTAGCGTTTGCAAGCCGCAACAAGGTTTCCTCATCATAGCCAAAACTCCTGTAATGCTCCTCCCAGGTAAAGTCAGCCAATACATTGCCAATATCAAATATAATTGTGGTAATCATACATTCTCCCTGCTTTCTAATTTATATTGATTTCTATTTATCATAATATATTTTCTATTATTCTACAACAAATTATGTAAACTGTATGATTTCTCTCATCCATTCAGGATGGATGGTTATATATAGTTTACATAACTTATTCTATTTCCATCTGCTCTCCAAAATCCGCCTCCATCAGCTGCATCAGATTTCTTGCCGCCGCAGAAAGAGAGTTTCTGGGATTGGTCACCACACTGAAATGCCGTTTGGGAATGATTCTGTTAAAGCGCAGCTCAAACAGCCTGCCATCTTCCAGATACTCCTTGGCAAAATCCCGCATCACACACCCGACTCCCAGATTACGCAGGGCAAACTGTACGATCATATCACTGGTAGCCAGCTGAAACTCCGGCTGGATATGTACTCCGTTTTGTACCAGAAATGCATCCATATAATTTCTGGTACTGGTAGCCCCGTCCAGATAAATGATCGGCATCTTCTCCAATTCCTGCAGATCCAGCATATGATTTTTGTATTGGATGAACTTTCTGCCCGCCACAAACACATCTTCTATTTCACGCACCTGCACAGCACACAGATCTTCTCTCTGATCAAAAGGTGTGCTGACCACACCCAGATCAATCTTATTCTCCCGCAGATTCGCCAGCGTCTCCGGCGTAGGGGCATTGCTGACATTTACCTTAATAGCCGGATAACGCTCATGAAAGATTTCCAGATAGGGAAGCAGATAAAACTGCAGTGTCATATCACTGGCACCAATGTGAATCTCTCCCAGTTCCAGATTCAGCATCTGCTTTAACCTCTGTTCCCCCAATGCAATCTGTTCACAGCCCTTGGCCACATAACTGTAGAGAAGCTCTCCTTCCGCCGTCAGCCGTATCCCCCGCGAAGCCCGCACAAAAAGCTTCGTGCGAAGCGCTGTTTCCAGCTGCTTCAATGACTGACTCACCGCCGGCTGGGAAATCATCAGTTCTCCCGCCGCCAGTGTCAGGCTTCCCGTCTTTGCCACATAATAGAACACTTTATAGTATTCCAGGTTTTCCATAGTTTACATAACTCCAAATACTTGCATTTAGTTTACATAACTCTTGCAACCGATGCTCTTACTTCCACACCCCCAGCTGCTTTTTGCCATATTTGTGCCCCCACAGATACAGTGCCGCACAGACTACGAGTAACACAGCATCCGCCAGAATAGTTCCTTCGATACCAAATCCTACATTGTAGGCAAAACTATTCTGAGCCGATGCCGCATCAAGCTTATACACAGAGTAAGGCACCACGATGCCGCTGTTGGGCAGCCCGAACAGGATATTCTGGGTAAAATTCCACATGGCATGAAGCGCAAACGCACACCACAAGCTGTCCATATAATAGACGATAAGGGAGAACAGAATCCCAAACAGGAAAATATTAAGGATGGACAGCACCGTGACGCCCTGGTTAAAAAGATGCAGCACGGCAAAAAACAGGGAATTGCCCACAATGGCAAACGCCGGCCTGCGGGAACCTTTGAGAAGCATCTGATATAAAAAGCCCCTGCACACCAATTCTTCCGCCGATGACTGGATGAATACCATCACAAAGATCACCAGAAGCGAGAGTGGCCTTACGCTTTCAAACCGCAGGGCAATATCCTGATGCAGGCTGGCCGCCAAAATACAGACTCCATTCATCCCAAAGCCGATCACCAGCCCCAACAGGAGATTCTTCCAGTTATTGCCGGCAGCCTTTCTGCCCAGGGTCTGGAGAATCGCTCTTCTTTTGCCGCTGATGCCGATAAACAACAGCGTAACGGCCCAGATACCAAGAAACACCGCATACATGGAAGCCGTGTACCAGACATCATATATCTGCTCTATATAGCTGCCCAGACAGATGCCGAAGATGCCGATCAGGATACCTCCCAGCATCTGTCCTGCCATCACTAACACCACCGCCTCCAGATAGAGGATGGGCAGAGTCTCTCCTAGCCTCCGACTTCTGATGCCATCCTCTTCCGGCACGCCCGCATTATTTCCAGTAGCTATCCCGGTTTCCCTGTTTTCGCCGTTTTTCATTTCTTCGGTTCTCCATTTCCTGATCTACTTTTAATTTACAGATTTTGCAGAGGACTCTTTCTATAAATAATATCTTCCCTGCCCGGTCCGTTGGACACCATGGTAATCGGATATCCTATCTGCTCCTCGATAAACTCCACATAGTTACGGCAATTCTCCGGCAATTCTTCATACTTCTTAATGCCCCGGATCTCACAGTTCCATCCCGGCATTGTCTTAAGCACCGGCTTTGCCCTCTCCAATTTACAGGTGACCGGAAAATCCGTTGTCACTTCCCCATCCACCTCGTAGCCAACGCATACCGGAATCTCATCCAGATAGCCCAGCACGTCAAGCACTGTAAAAGCTACATCCGTAGTTCCCTGCAGACGGCATCCGTATTTGGAAGCCACACAGTCAAACCAGCCCATCCTGCGGGGACGTCCTGTAGTAGCCCCGAACTCACCGCCGTCTCCGCCGCGTCTGCGCAGTTCATCCGCCTCATCCCCAAATATCTCCGACACGAAGGCTCCGGCTCCGACCGCAGAAGAATAAGCTTTGCATACTGTAACAATCTGTTTGATCTCATAAGGCGGCAGCCCTGCACCGATCGCACCGTAAGCCGCCAGCGTGGAAGAAGACGTCACCATCGGATAAATACCATGATCGGGATCCTTCAAGGTGCCAAGCTGCCCTTCCAGAAGGATTGTCTTACCCGCCTTCAGTGCTTTGTCCAGATAAGCAGATACATCGCACACATAGGGTTCTATCATTTCCCTGTACTCTCTTAACGTAGTCAGCAATTCTTCCGGCTGAATCAGTGGTTTGTGATATAAATGCTCCAAGATGACATTCTTGGTCTCACAGATGCGCACCGCCTTCTCCTGCAGCAGTTTTTCGTCAAACAGTTCGCTGACCTGGAAACCGATCTTCGCAAATTTATCAGAATAAAAGGGGGCAATCCCCGATTTCGTGGAGCCAAAAGATTTTCCGCCCAGCCGCTCCTCCTCGTACTGGTCAAAGAGAATATGATAGGGCATTACCATCTGGCATCTGTCGGACACCAAAATCTTTGGCATGGGAACATTTTTATCCGTGATGGATTTGATCTCATTCATCAAAATCGGGATATTCAGCGCCACGCCATTGCCGATAATGCTGGTGGTATGACCATAGAATACGCCCGAAGGCAAGGTATGCAGGGCAAATTTGCCATAATTGTTGACTATCGTATGTCCC
Source organism: uncultured bacterium (assembly GCA_947243845.1). GTDB lineage: Bacteria > Bacillota > Clostridia > Lachnospirales > Lachnospiraceae > UBA3282. Next base: position 41,618 of record CAMXIF010000014.1, on the reverse strand, counting down.
GCGTTGGCGCCGCCCTGAAACCGTACAATGATATCTGCCTCCTGCGCCAGCATATCTGTAATCTTACCTTTGCCTTCATCGCCCCAGTTGGCGCCCACTACTGCTTTTACCATATGATGATTCCTCCTGTGATCTTATAATATATGCGTAAGCCATTTCTCTCCTGTCTTGAGAATACTAGCAAAGGCTGGTTGTAAAAAACCAGCCCCGTTTCTTACTATATGATTATAGATCACTTTTAGTCATAAGTAAAATCAATATTAATTATATTAATTATAATCTTTAATTATATCATTTTGCACTGTGACTCTTTTTCCACGCTTTGATCTCCTGTAGCCGCTCTTTTAACTGTGCCTCTCTGCCCATACCGGCCGGCCGATAGTATTCCCGATCCAGCAAAGCATCCGGCAGACACTGCATATTAGTCACTTTTTCCTCGGTATCATGCGCATACTGATAACCTTTGCCATACTCCAGATCCCGCATCAGACTGGTAACGCCATTGCGGATCACTAACGGCACCGGTTCCGCCAGATGTTCTATGGCATCCGCCTTAGCCTCATTGTAGGCAACCTCCATGGCATTCGACTTTGGCGCCAGCGCCACATAGATCACTGCCTGACTCAAATGCACATTGCACTCCGGCATCCCCAGGAAATGACAGGCCTGATAGGCGGCTACCGCAATCTGCAGCGCCTGCGGATCTGCCAATCCCACATCTTCACTGGCAAAGCGCACCACACGTCTGGCCACATAAAGCGGGTCTTCTCCTGCCTCCAGCATCCGCGCCAGCCAGTATACTGCCGCATCGGGATCGGAGTTTCGCATGGACTTATGCAGGGCAGAAATCAGATTATAATGTTCCTCTCCCTTTTTATCATAAAGAAGGGATTTCCGGGAGGTGCACTGTTCCAACGTCTCCTGGGTGACCGTGATCACCCCTTCCTCATTCAGTTCACCATTTAACACCACCATCTCCAGAGTGGAGAGGGCATTTCTGGCATCTCCGTTAGCAAACTCTGCAATCATCTGCAGCATCTGCTCCGGGATCACTATCTTCTGATTGCCAAAGCCGCGGGAATCTTTCAGCGCCCGCGCAAGAAGTCCCTGCAGATCCTCTGTCGTCAATGCCTGCAGTACAAACACCTTGCACCTTGACAAAAGAGCGCTGTTGATCTCAAAAGACGGGTTCTCCGTAGTCGCGCCAATCAGAACAATGCTGCCCTTCTCCACAAATGGCAGAAAGGCATCCTGCTGCGCCTTATTGAACCGATGAATCTCGTCCACAAAAAGGATAGTCCGGATGCCGTACTGACGGTTCTTCTCCGCCTGTTCCATGACCGTGCGGATCTCCTTGATACCGCTAGTCACCGCTGAAAAATCAATGAAGGAAGATTTCGTCTGATTGGCAATAATCCTGGCAAGGGTGGTCTTGCCCACACCCGGAGGCCCCCAGAAGATCATGGAGGATATCTGATCCCCCTCGATCAGGCGTCTGAGTACCTTCCCTTTGCCAAGAAGATGTGTCTGCCCCACGTAATCCTCCAGATTCTGTGGACGCAGTCTGGCCGCCAATGGCTGCGGCATTTCTCTTTCAAACAAGGATATCTGATCCAACCTCTTTCCATCCTTCCTCTTATCTTCCGTCCTATTTGGATTTCAAAGGACAGGAAATCTCAAACATTTCCTCACAGACACGATGTAACAGTCCAGCCTTAACCGTGTCCGCCAGTTTATAGTAAGTCTCTTTGCCGTCCTTCCTGCTCACGATCAACCCACTCTTCCTGAGAAGTTTTAAATGATGGGATACCGCCGGATCACTCATCTGCATGATGGCCGCAATATTGCTGACACATTCCTCACAGTGGCATAAAAGCCAAAGAATCCTCAATCTGGTTCCATCGCTGACCTGCTTAAAAATCTCTGCCGTACATGCACAGGCTTCCTGATCTGGCAGATTTTCCAATATTTTATCTATATTTTGCCCATGGTTATGGGGCAGAGTGATCTTTGTCATACCGTTTACTCTGCCTTTCTCTGTCATCCTGTCTTATATCTGCTGACATTACACAGTTTCAGAACTACCTTTTATTCCACTTGTTGTCTCTTTTGCTTTCCTGTTGTTCCAAACTTTCAGCCTCTTCCGGATTTTGCTCCGGTTCCGGTGTATTCTGCGCATAAGGTGTAAGCCCCTCGGCATTCATGATACACTGTCCCTGGAATACCGCATTTTCATCCACGATCAGGCTCTTCGTGCGGATATTACCGATCACCTTACCAGTTGAAGCCACCTCGGTTCTGCCGCTGGAAGTAAGATCGCCTTCCAGGGAGCCGCCGATAACGATATTGCTGCCCTTTACGTTCCCTTTCACCTTGCCGGTGGAACTGATGATCAACGCACCTTCCGTCTCTACATCACCAGTCACGCTGCCTTCCACGCGGACAGCCTCCTTTGCCTTAATATTGCCTTCCACCATCATGTCAGATCCAATAATGCTGCTGATCTTCGCATTGATCTGATCTGTTGTCTTTTTGCCCAACATAATTTCCTCCCTATCCTTTGATCTCAATCATTTCCATGGGATCTATATAGCTGTCATCCTTGCGAATACTGTAACCTGTTTCCGTGTTATCTTCTCCCACCAGAAAAAGTGCCACACCCTTCACAACTTCGCTGCCCTCCTCAACAATGGGAGTTCCCTGGTTGCGGTAAGTGGTGACATATCCGTTACCATGATCGATAATGACATAACTAATCTCGCCTTCCGCCGCCCTGGTCTCCTTCACGATTCCCGGTGCGGTGGCCACTACTTTAGTGTTTGGCGCCGCCACAAAAACGACTTCTTTCCAATCTTCTTTGGCTGCAAGTTCTATAGCCTCATCCTGGCCATCCTCTTCGTCACTGTCATCGGCATTGCCGCCCTCATCTTCCCCTTCGGTCCGGACAATTTCCTCCCGAATCTGCGCCGCCCCGCTCATGGGAAATCCCTTGGGAAGATAGGCCTCCTCATGAGCTGCCAGCAGCTCGTGTTCCTGAGCCTGTCTCTGGTTCAGATTCTCTTCCAACGATGACACCTTGTTTCCAAGTGTCTCATTCTCTGCAAGAAGCTGCTCATTAGCCTCCTTTAACTGAACAATCTGCTCAATCTGCCTGCCGCTTCTGTCTTTCGCGCCGAACATCGTGATCGTAGTGTACACTGCATAGCAGATGAGAGCTACAAACAACACAAACCCCACTACCGCCAAAGCGCCCGTCCTGACATGAATCTTCCTGTGACTTGCCTCAGGAGCATCTGAGACAACCATAACTGTATAGGTAATCTTTCTCTTGCGCAAACTTGTGCTCATAACAAAGTTCCTCCAGTAACTTTATATATTCTATCACATCTGCGCAAGAAAGGCACTACTATTTTTTATGGAATGTGAGCGCTCTTGTCGCGTTAAGCACCGCGAGAATCATCACTCCCACATCTGCAAAGATCGCCCACCACATACCGACAACCCCAAGGGCTCCCAAAATCAGGCAGGAAAACTTGATCGCCAGCGCAAACACAATGTTCTGGTGCACAATGCCCAGTGTCTTTCTGGAAATCTGCATGGCCAGTGCAATCTTGGCCGGATCATCGTCCATCAGCACGATATCCGCCGCCTCTATGGCCGCATCAGAGCCGAAAGCGCCCATGGCAATACCCAGATCCGCCCTGGAAAGCACAGGCGCATCGTTGATGCCGTCACCCACAAAGGCAAGTTTTTCTTTCTTTCCTTTCTCCGCAAGGAGCCGCTCCACTTCCGCCACCTTGTCTGCCGGCAGAAGTTCACTTTTTACGACATCAACCCCCAGTTCCAAAGCCACCGCTTCAGCCACCGGCTTGCTGTCTCCAGTTAACATAACTATTTCCTTTACCCCTGCTCTCTTTAATCCTGCAACCGCTTCTCTTGCCCCGGACTTCACCACATCCGAAATCAGAATATAACCGGCATACCTGCCGTCAATTGCCACATGGACTTCCGTGCCTGTCTTTGACGGTTCCACGGGCGTAATCTGTAATCGCTCCATCAGTTTTCGGTTTCCCGCTGCCACCATCCTGCCATCCACACGTGCACACACGCCCTGACCGCTGATCTCTTCCACATCATTGACTCTGCCTCTGTCTATCTCCCGTCCATAAGCCTCCCGCAGACTCTTGCTGATGGGGTGATTGGAATAACTCTCCGCACAGGCCGCCGCCTCCAATACTTCCATCTCACGAAATCCTTCCGCTGCTTCCTGATATGTGACCTCAAATACACCCTTCGTCAACGTGCCGGTTTTATCGCACACCACATATCTGGTTTCAGAGAGAGCTTCCAGATAGTTGGAGCCTTTCACCAGGATTCCCTGGGCGGAAGCCCCGCCAATCCCGCCAAAAAAGCTGAGTGGAATCGAGATTACCAGTGCACAGGGACAGCTTATGACCAAAGTAGTCAATGCCCTTGTCACCCAGAGTGACCAGCTAGCCTCCTGCCCCAGAATCAAATGTATGATCGGTGGTAAAAGAGCCAGCGCCAGCGCGCCATAACACACTGCGGGCGTATAATACCTGGCAAACCGTGTGATAAAGTTCTCTGATCGTGACTTCTTCATACTGGAATTCTCTACCAGTTCCAATATCTTGGATACCGTTGATTCCCCAAATTCCCTGGTTGTTCTGATCCGGAGCACTCCCGACATATTCACACAGCCGCTGATCACTTCGTCTCCTTCTCCGACTTCCCTGGGAAGACTCTCTCCTGTCAGGGCACTGGTATTCAAAGATGCACTGCCTTCCATTACAACGCCGTCAATCGGTACCTTTTCTCCCGGCTGTACAAGAATGATGGTTCCGATTTCCACCTCATCGGGATCCACCTGTTCCACCTTGCCATCCACTTCTATATTGGCATAGTCAGGACGGATATCCATCAGCTGGAAAATGTTCTTACGGCTCTTGCCCACCGCATAACTCTGAAAGAGCTCACCAATCTGATAAAAGAGCATCACGGCTACACCTTCTACATATTCTCCAAGAATAATGGCTCCCACCGTAGCCGCCGCCATCAGGAAATTCTCATCGAACACCTCTCCATGTACCACACCCAGAACCGCTTTGCGCAGGATATCATAACCAATGATCAGATAAGGCACCATAAAGACTGCCAGCCTCAGATAGGGATTCTCAATCGGGATAAAATAACAGGCAGCTGTCAGAACCGCCGCGATAATAATCCTGTAAAGAACCTTTTTTTGTTTTTTCGTCATGATAGTAACCTCCTTTTGCAGACACAAAAACGAAAGTCATATAATCGTTCCGTCCGCATCTATATTGTTATACACCTTTTATTATTTTATTATATGAACATTTAAACACTTATTTAATTGTTTGTCAATATTTTTTCCTAACTTTTATAAAAATGACAACAAAAAACAACATCAGCCGCCAAGTGTTCCTCCGGGATATTCAATGTGTGAACCGAGACACTGGCGATACGTTTCCGTACTCCTCCCAGAACTGATGTTGTCTTTCTTAATTATATTCTCTTTTTGACATCTGTGCAACTTCTCATGCAGTTATCGAACACGGCAGGCCCCCAAACGATGTACCACTGTCCTCATAGGTCTATAGGTATAGGTATTGAATCATAGGTTTTTATCGTTTTAAGGGGTAGACGCTGCCTCATCACATGTCAGGGTTTGAAATCATGTGTTCCGCTTCGCCAAGGTTAAGTGCAGCGTACAAACGAAATGGAGGCCTGCCGTGTTCGACATAGTCACATTATATACAAAAAAAACTCAAAAGTGTGACTTTAGGAACGAATCGCACTTTTGAGGGTATGTTTTGCATTTTAGTTTACATAACTCTAAATCCATATAATGAATATCAATTATTAAATATTTTAACCATTTCCATGCACATCCACAGGATTCACATGCACCATGATATGTTTCACCTTCGGAAAGTTTTTCTCAATAGAATCATGGACGCCTTCCGCAATCCCATGCGCACAGCGCAGGGTATTATCGCCGTCTGCACAGATTTCTATATCCACATAAATCTTATTGCCAAAGACACGGGTGTGTAGCAGGTCAACGCCCAGTACCCCTTCCTGCGAGAGGGCACACTGTTCCAGTTCTCTCTCAACCTGCTCATCGCAGGCCTTGTCAACCATCTTATCCACTGCGTCCATAAAGATATCATAAGCCGCCTTCTCTATAAAGAAGCAGATCACCAGACTTGCCGCTGGATCCAGGATGGGAAACCCCAGCCGCGCGCCCGCAATACCAACCAATGCACCCACAGAGGAGAGTGCATCAGACCGGTGGTGCCAGGCATCCGCCATCAGCGCGCTGGAATCAATCCGCTTCGCACAGACTTTTGTATACTGATACATGGCCTCCTTAACCAGAATGGAGACTAAGGCCGCCACCAGCGCTAACACACCGGGCACCACCAGCGCCTCCGTGTTGCCGCCCGCTATCTGCCTGAGCGCTGAAGCGCCGATTCCCAGACCTGTAGCCGCAAGAATCGTAGCCAGGACAATGGCCGCCACACACTCAAGCCTCTCATGCCCATAGGGGTGATCCTTATCCGAGGCTCTTCTTGATATTCTGATGCCGATGATGACCACGATGGTGCTGAACACATCTGATGCGGAATGAATAGCATCGGAGATCATGGCGCCGGAATGTGCGACCACACCGGCTATAAGTTTAAACACCGTCAGCACAAAATTCGCAATGATACTGACCGTAGACACACGCATTGCAGTCTTTTCAAAATCCTGCTCTATTTCCATATCGTTACCTTGCCTTTTAATGTTTCTTTCTAATGTAACACATTACTTCTGACTCTGCAAGTTCTGTTTTCTGTTTTTTCAGCTATTAAAAAGCGGCAGTTCGTCCAAACTAACCCGAACGAACTGCCGCCATCTACCTGTTTTCTCTTATACATTTATCTGTGCTTTCATGCCCAGGGAATCCTCATTTTCCTTAAGAATCGGCTTCACAATCTCCTGTAGGAACTTTTCTACCTGCAAAGGCGCACGTCCCACATATTTGGCCGGATCCATGGTCTTTTCCAGATCCTCAGCGCTCATATTAAAGGACGGGTCTTGTGCGATCAGCTCCAACAGATTATTCTCCTTTCCTTCCCGCTTCACGTTGGCTCCTGCGACCATGGACAATTCTCTGATCTTTTCATGCAGTTCCTGCCTGTTGCCGCCCATCTTGACAGCATCCATCATAATGTTTTCCGTGGCCATAAAGGGAAGTTCACTCATCAGGCGCTTGGTAATGACTTTATCATATACCACTAGGCCGTCCACCACATTCAGACACAGATCCAGAATCCCATCCACAGCCAGAAAAGCTTCGGGAATGGAAAGCCTCTTATTGGCGGAATCATCCAGTGTCCGCTCAAACCACTGGGTCGCGGAAGTGATCGCCGGATTTAAAGCATCCACCATCACAAACCGTGCCAGAGAAGCAATACGCTCACTTCTCATGGGATTTCTCTTGTATGCCATGGCCGAAGACCCGATCTGGCTCTTCTCAAAAGGCTCCTCCACCTCTTTTAAATGCTGCAGCAGACGGATATCATTGGACATCTTATGCGCGGAAGCTGCAATGCCCGCCAGCACATTGCAGACTCTGGTATCCACCTTGCGGGAATAGGTCTGTCCGGATACCGGATAGCATTTCTCGAAGCCCATCTTCTTTGCGATCATGGGGTCAATCTTGTCTATGGTCTCCTGATCGCCGTCAAACAGTTCCAGAAAAGAGGCCTGGGTTCCGGTGGTTCCCTTCGACCCCAGAAGTTTCATGGTGGAAAGCACATAGTCCAAATCCTCTAAATCCAGACAAAACTCCTGCGCCCAAAGCGTAGCGCGCTTTCCTACGGTAGTGGGCTGGGCCGGCTGGAAATGGGTAAAGGCCAACGTGGGCAGACTCTTATAGTGCTCCGCAAACATCGCCAGTTCCGCGATCACATTCACGAGTTTCTTTTTGACCAGTTTCAGCGCCTCCGTCATCACAATGATATCCGTGTTATCTCCCACATAACAAGATGTGGCACCCAGATGAATGATCCCCGCCGCCTTCGGACATTGCTGTCCATAGGCATAGACATGGCTCATCACGTCATGACGCACTTCCTTTTCCCTGGCCTTGGCCACATCATAGTTGATATCCTCCGCATGGCTCTTCAATTCGTCAATCTGTTCCTGAGTGATAACCGGCTGGCCGTTCTGGCTCAGTCCCAGCTCCATCTCCGTCTCCGCCAGGGCGATCCACAGCCGCCGCCAGGTCCTGAATTTCATGTCCGGTGAAAAGATATACTGCATCTGCTCACTGGCATAACGCTCCGATAAAGGGCTTACATATTTGTCTGTACTCATCATTATTTTCCTTTCACTATTATTTATCATACTCCCCACGGATATCTTCCATCGGCGGTTCCATAGGGTACTTCCCTGTAAAACATCCCTCGCAGACTGGCCTGCCATCAACCAGTTCACCAAGCCGCTCCAATTTCAGATATCCCAGTGTATCTGCACCGATAATCTGTCTCACTTCATCCACCGTTCTCTCATAAGCGATCAGCTGCCCCTGTGACGGCACGTCCGTGCCAAAATAACAGGGATACAAAAACGGCGGCGAACTGACCCTCATGTGCACTTCCCTGGCTCCCGCCTCCCGCAGCATCCTGACAATCCGGTCCGAAGTAGTCCCCCGCACAATGGAATCGTCAATCATAACAATCCTTTTACCCTCCACTGCTTCCCGGATGGCATTGAGTTTCACCTGCACGCTGCTCTCCCGGCTTTTCTGGCCGGGTCTTATAAAAGTCCGCCCTACATAGGTGTTCTTGACAAAGGCCTGTCCATACGGGATACCGGACTCCATGGAGTACCCTAACGCCGCACAGTTACCGGACTCCGGCACTCCCACTACCAGATCCGCCTCCACCGGGGAATCTATCGCCAGAAACCGCCCTGCACGAATGCGGGATTCATAGACACTCACGCCGTCTATCCGACTGTCCGGCCTGGCAAAATAAATATATTCAAAGACACACCTTCCCTGACACTGCGGATTCAGGCACATGCTCCGATCCGACTCGATTCCCTTTTCCGGGGAAATCGTCACAATCTCTCCCGGTTCCACATCCCGGACAAATACCGCGCCAATAGTATCCAAGGCGCAAGTCTCCGATGCCAAAATATAGGCATTGTCGCGCCTGCCGATACAAAGAGGTTTAAACCCGTAGGGATCCCTTGCCCCGATCAGTTTTCTGGGGGACATGACGATCAGGGAATAGGCTCCTTCGATCTTCTGCATGGCACGTCCTACGGCCTCTTCCACGGAATTGCTTTTAAGACGTTCCCTGGCAATGTGATAAGCAATGACTTCCGAATCGATGGTGGTCTGGAAAATGGCGCCGGAATATTCCAATTCCCTTCGCAGCTTGGGCGCATTGATCAGATTGCCGTTGTGGGCGAGTCCCAGCGTACCCTTCACATAATTGAGGACAAGGGGCTGGGCATTTTCTCTGGTACTGCTGCCGGCTGTGGAATAGCGCACATGCCCCACGCCGATATCACCTTGCAGTTTCTCCAGCGTTTCAGATGTGAAATTCTCATGGAGAAGCCCCATCTCCCTGGCGCTCAAAACCTTCCCCTTGGGTCCTCTGGTGTCGCTGACCGCGATGCCGCAGCTCTCCTGCCCTCTGTGCTGCAGGGCAAGCAGCCCGTAATAGATTGTGGAAGCCACATTCGCACCATCAAAATCATAGATGCCGAAGACACCGCACTCCTCAGAAAGTTTGTCTGTCTGTTGCATATTCAATTAACCTTCCTTATATTGGATTTCCGCCCTCTCTCCACAGATGACAGATCACCGCCCCTATACTCCCTTAGCTGTTTGCTCCCTGAAATTTTTCTTCGTATTCCTCCACTGTCTTCATGATCTCTTTGGCGTACTGCGGATATTTCTCCACCAGTTCCTTGATTTCCTTCTGGGAGGAACCGGCCACCACTTCCTTATTATAATCCATGCGCCGCCTTAAGGACTGTCTCCTGATGATCAGGTTATGGCGGATCTCCACCATCTCCTTGTGATCCAGGATGGCCTCCGTCTGATGCAGCCAGATAGCCGGATCCTGAATCTGATAACATTTTAAGATATTTAACAGTTCCTGCTGGCAGTAATCCAGATCAAGTTCCGCCCGCCTGAACTTCTCCCGCTCTTCCTTCTCTATCTTATAATTCTCCCACATCTGCGTCAGTTCCTGGGCGCTCTTGACTCCATATTTCATATAGAGATAATCCAGAAGATTGGTATTGTTAACATAACGTATCTTCACCTTATTCTGCAGGAGAATAATCTTATTAATCCCGTTCTCCACCCGGCGCAGTTCCCGTCTGGCATCCACATGCCTGACATAGATGATTGTGATCACCACGGCTGCCGCCCCTGCTGCCAGATAATATCCCATCTGGGTATCCATATCCAGGAAAAACTGTAACAGCACCAGAAGCAGGATGCACAATCCCAGCGCCACCACACAGATGACCGCCATGCCCTTAGTATCCGCAATCAGCCGCATGACCTCATTTTTACGGTAAAGATAAGCGTGCTTTTCCCCATCGAGACGGTTTAAATCCTTGCGGATCAAATCCTGATACTCTTCCGCCTCCGTAATCTTCTGATAGCCCTCTTCTATCTGATCCTCAATCCGCTCCATCATGCGGTACTTTTCGTCCGTAATCCGATGAGGCCGTCCCATAAAGTTTGATTTGCTGTCCTGTAACAGAGAAACCCGCTTGGCACATTCCTTCAGCTGCTCGCTCTCCTCCGGCGGCAGTGCCTCAATCTCTTCCATATCTTTCAGATAGGAGGTCACCATATTGTACTCAAATGTGAGGTTTTCCAGTTCTTTCGTGGCATCCCCCATTTTTTCCAGACAGTTTCTTACATAGTCGTTTCGCTGTTCTTTATTGGTATAATCTATCTGCTTTTCAGATTCCTCTTCCTCCCAGGATGTCTCCTCGAAATCTTCATAGTCATCTCTCCGGAATCTTGCCAGTAAATTCTTAATAAATCCCATCGCTGTCTCCCATCACTTCCCTAATCTCTTATGCGGTATATTCACGGTACTTTTCCTTGAGCTTGGATGTCAACCGCTCAATTTCATTGTAGTAAGGCGCGGTATTGCCGAATATCCCGTTCCCTTCCTCCTTAAACACCTGCAAGGTCACAAGCATACGGTTTTCATCTGATGCCTCAAAGGCCCCGGATGCCCGCTCCATCATCCGTTCCACTTTCAGGGAAGCGTCATGATACTCCGGATGTTCGGCGATATAATCAATGTACTCTTTATCTGTATATCTCATTCGCTGTGAAGCCAGATATAAGAGCAGGCTCTCCTGTCTGCCGTCTATCTCATGGGATCTCATAAACCAGTCCGCCGCCCGCTCATACATGAACATACCCGCACAGGCAGCTCCCATATTATGATAGATCTTAGCCTGTAAAAGACTGTCCGAATCAGAGAGCACTGACAGCAGACTCTGATACTGTTCCATGGCCGCAAAATACCGTCTTTCTTTCAACAGATAATCTGCCTTGGCCTTGTGCCGCTCATGAGGACTCAACCCCTCATTGCTTCGCACAATCTCCTCCGTACGGGAAATCACTTCCGGAGAATAGAGGCACACATACTCTAATATTGTACCCACAAAGGCCACCGTAGAACCCTTCTGGTTTAAAAGGGCATAAAGCGCATGCGCCAAATCACTTAGACTGCATTCCTCATCCAGCCAGCGCACCATATCCCGCTGCATGATCTCCTGATCCAGCAGTTCCGCCTTATCTACCAGAACAAAACACAGTTCTTCCACCGAATATAGGTTTACATAAAATCTTTCCATATAATAGGGATGCTCGGCATATCTGCCGGTTCCCAAAATCATATGACTCATACGTTTTGCCGTCCTTTCCCCACAGGATCAGGATACCTGAAACGATTTCTCCCACACCTGGCCGCCAGCCAGGAAAAGCTCCCCAAAGCCCAGATCCGTAACTCTTATCTGCACCGTATCCGGTGTACTCATCCACACTTCCAGGGCATAGCGGGTAAAAGGCGCACCTGTCTCCTTTGCCCCCGCAAGCGGTATCTCCTTTGTCTCCGCGTTCTTACCCGTAAGCGGCGTGACAACAAATTCCAGTTTCTTCACACTGCCCAGAAGGAACTCACATTCCCTGTGTATCTCATACCAGTTCTCACCGGCGTCTAACAGCGCAAAATAAGATTCTTTCCCCTGCCGCATCACATGCATGCCAACATTGGATTTCAGCTTGTCCTTTCCCAGAAAAACGTGGCTTTGCCCCGCCTCTCCCGGATCGAGTTTCTCTAAGATCCCATAGACAGCCCCTCTGCTAAAAAGATTATTCCCCTGAAAGACCCGCCGGTTATGACACAAAAACTGCCGGGAACGTTCATGCCATTCCTCCCGGAATCCATCCCCCAGAAGATAAGCGCTGGAAGTGATATGTCCTTCGCACATTTCCTCCAAAATACCAAGGAACCGCTCGTCTGCCAGACGAAAGGCATCTTTCTTAACCTGTTCCTCCTCATCCTCCTCCGGGATCACCAGCGTCTCATAAACCTGCTCATCAATCAGTGTCACAATGGGCGTTGTCCGCTTGTTGCACTCCATGCGGTAGGTCTTAAGCCGCCTGCCGTCATGCTCACAGGCGATCACCTGATAAGTCCAAAGTTCCGGCGGCTGATGCAGTATAAAGGCATAAAAACTCTCCGTATGACTCTGAAAATAAATATGGGGCGTCTTCAGGTTCAGATTGGCCGCCGCCTGCGCCAGAATCTCCACCATCCGGTCATCCAATTCATCCACCGTAAACATGATCGCCGCAATATTTTCGATGGAAGCGATCAGATTCATCAGCGTCAGGCTGCGCCGCATAAAGAGGGTAACCAGTGCCACCGGATCATAGCTTTCTCCATCCAGCGTGATCTTTTCCCCCTTTTTGGCCAGGGATAACAGATTCTCCACCACAAACATATCTTCCTCTTCACTGTTCTTGATGGCATCTTTGCCGTAGAACCACTGGTTGACTCCTTTTCGTTTACATAACACAGTCGGAATGTTATACTGTTTCGTGCCTACCACCGTTGCTACTGTATCCACATCCTCATTTCCATAGACACAGTAACTGATCTGGGAATACTGTTCCCCCAGGTCGTATCCCACCAGCACACTTCCTTTATGCAGTTTGCTCTCCTCTTTCTCCTTACGTTCCAAGAACATAATCCCTGCTTTTACTCCCTTTGATCCGCCCTGCTTGTGGCCGTCCTGTCAACCGTTCAGCGAAGCGTCATAAATATCTGTTCCACCATATGATCCTGCCTGTAATACTCCTGCAGCAGGTTATCCACAGTGTCGTAATCCTGTAACGTCTTACCGATCATGATATCATTGAGCATCGAGAACCGATTCTCAAAGTTTTCCTGCCCAATATCGCTCTTATTGATCGTGCCGCTCTTCGTCAGCTGTTCTCCGTTCTCCGTCTCTTCGGTGATATAGTATTGCAGCCTTTCCCCAAAGAACAGCACAAACTCCTTCACACAGATACCACCGAACATGTCCCGCATCTCTTCCTTACAATACTCATTCTCCCCGGTACCCTCACTCTGAATCACATAGTGGATGACCGCTCTGCTGCCCGGTCTTACCCGATACTCCACCATGGTCTTATCCAGATAGGCATCCATCTGCGGCAGCACACCCTGATATTCTTTATAGAGCGGCAGCACGATCTGCTTATCCAAAAGGTCCCGCAAAAAGTCCGCACAGGCACGTTTGACCGTATTCGTCTGATCCTGACGGTTCTCAGCATAGTGGCGCAGACAGGCAATCTTGCAGACAAAGTGCAGCTGTGCGCCCTCCAGATACAACTGCAGAACACTCTCAAATACATAAGGCTCCGTAATCTGCTCACCAATCACATAATCATAGCAGCACTGCGACAAAAAAGCAGCCCGCAGGCGTTCACTGCCCCCGCTCTTATTATAAGAACGAAAGATCTCAATCTTTTCTCCCACATGAGCTCCCGTATAGAGCATCTGCACGATCATACGCTCACACAAGCCATATGTATCCACACCAAAGGCCTGTGCCGTCTTCCATACATCCCGCATCTCCTTAATACTGCCGTTAAAATAACGCACCAGATACTGCAGGACACTATCATCGTACTTTCCCTTCTGCATCACATAAAACAGCACGGCCGTCATCAGCGGATCATCCTCAATCTCCAATAAATCCAACAGCCTGCTGCATAATTTCAGCAGTGTCTTGGCATCCATACTGTAGGGACCGTAGCGGCAGACCCATTCGTAGGCTTCCTCATACATACCCCGGTTCACCATGCAGCGCACAATCTCCCCACGGTCTTTCGTCCGTATCTCTTCCGGATGCAGGGCAAGCAGGAAATCATCCAGCTCCCTCATCCTGTCCTTTTCATAATAAAAATCAACCAGCATCCTGCGGATCATGCGTCTGGTATGATCCTCAATCCGCTCCGACTGCGCAAGCAGGGCAAACAAATCCACATTGTCATCCTGTACCGTAAGTGTATTCTGATACTCATAACACATGTAAATCGCATATCCCAGGTGATCGCGTACAAAGGGAGAGATCATCAGGGCCAGCCTGACCGGACTGAGCAATGTCTCCATCTGATACTCCACACTCGTGCTATAACGGTTGCCTTCCCCATCTCCCAAAAGAATCTTACAATCGGAAGCATAGACCGGCACCAGTGCCCTGCCCGCCGTAAGCGGATAGACTTTCAGATCCTTCCGATACGGATAAGACAGAATCACTTCTTTGATTTTATCGGATGCCACCCGTATTTCCCTTACAAATAGAAGAGATGCCAGCGCCTTGGCGCTCTCCTCATCGACCATAGGCAGACTGATGATGTGACGGTAGAGATAAGCCAGATGCTTATTCACGTGTCCCCGTTTCATCTGCTCCAGCACAAAGCGTTCCATGGCCGCCGTATAGTTTACATAAATATCCGGCATCTCCTCCCTGTGCCTGTGAACATAGGCATAGAGATAAGCCGTAATCTCATAGTGCAGGTCACTCTGATAGGCAAAATACATCAATATCATCTTCGGCAGCGGCCCGTCATAATCCAGGGAGATGGACATCATATAATATTCATAGAGTCTCGTGATCCGCAGATTCTCCTCCACTCCCGCGCTATACCATTTAAAGTATTCCTCCCCACGGCAGTTTCCCTTAATGAGCAGACTGCATACCGCATGCAAAATCTCACTGTCCGGCATCTTCTCATAACATCCCGCGAGAATCTTATACAGGCTGACCGAATAGCCTCGCTGATGCTGGGCAAGATAAACTATCTGCCGGATGACATCCTCTTTTAAAAGGTCGTTCTTGACCGCATAAGTCAATATTTGCTGTTCAAATGTATCCAGCTTTAAGAGCATCGCCGGATTCGCGCGGATGATATTCCATGCTTCTATGTAAATAACAGGAGAAGTGCAGTGATGAGCAAATAACTCCTCCAAGAGCGCCCATTTACGGGTCGGACTCTTTACATACTCTTCCGAAAGATAAGACAAAAGCCAGGCAATCCGCCAATTGCCGCGATTGCGCTCATAGATGCTCTCCACCATATCCGCCACTTCATCCACATAATGCTCTTCCTTACTGTAAAGCGTGGTCAGATACAGATAATAGCACCACAGCGCCGGATCGGCATCCTTTCTCATCTCCACCGAATCCCTCTGCTTCTCGATCAGCCACCTGCCCTCGTTATAACGTTCCTCCGTGAGCAGAATCTGCGCTGTAAAAAGTTTCACCGCAACATCCTTATCGTCTATCTCTGCCATACGTCCCAGCAGCTTATTGGTTTCCGTAAGCCAGGTCTTTGTCCCGATCTTCTTCATACGAAAAGCCTGATAATAAGCCATTACTTCCACTGTGAGCTGCTTCTTTTCCCGCTGCAGGCCCAGAAGTTTTCTCCCCACAGTGCTTTTCACCACAGTGACCGGAATCCGTATCGTCTCATGTTCCTGTATCAGAAGAATCGCGCCATAATTATTGCCCGCGTGCAGTTTGTCATGTTCCACATAATAATAGACCCGGTAAATATTCCCCAAAAATGCGGAATCTGTCACCTCATCCTCTTTCAACTGCAGGAAGTCTCCCTCCACGGCAATCCGCAAACGGGTATACCCCCAGCCGTTGCGGTTGACCACCAGTGCATACCGGGTGGTCTCCAGCGGGTCTTCTATCTTAATCTCCTTTTCCTCCGGAATATACTCCACTGCTTTTTTCTTATTGATCTCCAGAAGAAATTCTTCCACATTATGCTCGTTGCCGGGCACCGCTGAAAGTCCTTTATAAGCCGCATAATGCTGTCTGTCATTGCCGGCGAACACAGCCTTAAATTCCCTGGAATAAAAAAGCTTCACCGCCTCTTCCCAGCTGCTCTTTGCCAGATTGGTAAAGTGGAACAGATTTTTGATATTTCCCAGACTGGAAGTGATCGCCTCCGGCACAATGGACACCGAGAAGGGAAGATAATATTCACCGTGGTTGGAAATCACGTGAAAGCTGCCCCTGACTTCTTCCCCCGCTTCCATACCCGCGGCATCAAACCGATACAGGATCTCATCCTGGCTGCCGCTGAAAGTCCTGGTCACACATTCCATGCGCAGGTCGGAAGACGTTACATGCCCCTCCGTCACCTGCCCCTCAGGGCCGTACACCAAAAAAAATCCCTCACAGGCCGTGTCGGCATGGAGCGACAACTCAATGCGCGGGCAGGAAAAGTCCAGAGAACCGCTCTCAAAATTAAATTTACCATGTAAGATTTCTTCTATTACCTGTCTCACTTTTCCACTCCCTATGCTGGGATTGATCGTGCCATTATCTGCCAGAAATCGACTGCAGATTACAATACCGCATACTGATTATAGTATACCATTTATGAGGTAGCATGTGCAACCTTAATTGCATACCCTAAAGATAAGAGAGCCAACGAGGTATCCTATGGAAGAAAACATATTAAAGAGCACACAGAATGAGGATGACACAACCGGACAGCTGCAGATCAATGTCACTGCAAACATCGGCCTGATCCCCATACAGAACGCATCTGTCACCATCTCCTTTACCGGAGAGCCTGACAGCACGGTAGAAACCCTGAATACAGACTCTTCCGGACAGACAGATGTCATAAATCTCAAAACACCGCCCCTGCAATACAGCCTCACACCCAATTCACCCATGCCGTATTCCGAATATACGGTATCTGTCACAGCGCCCGGCTATGAGCCGGTGATTGTATCCGGTGTGGAAGTTCTGCCGGATGTGACTGCCGTCCAGAATATTGCAATGACGCCCACTGAGATGACACAGGATAACGAAGAGATCATTGCAATTCCTGACCACACCCTATATGGGGACTATCCGCCCAAGATCCCGGAAGATGAGATCAAACCTATGGATGAATCCGGTGAGATTGTCTTAAGCCGCGTGGTCATCCCGGAATATATCATCGTACATGATGGCGTTCCCTCTGACTCCACCGCCGTCAACTATTATGTCCGTTACCGGGATTATATCAAGAACGTGGTATCCTCTGAAATCTATGCTACCTGGCCGGAAAACGCTATCTATGCCAATACACTGGCCATCATGTCCTTTACCTTAAACCGAGTATACACCGAATGGTATAGAAATAAAGGATATAATTTCACCATCACATCCTCCACCGCCTATGACCAAAAATGGATTCGCGGGCGCAACATCTACAAAAACATCGACAGGCTGGTAGACAGTATCTTCGCCAACTACCTCTCCCGTCCCGGAGTTCGCCAGCCAATCTTTACCTCCTACTGTGACGGCCGGAACGTAACCTGCAATGGCTTAAGCCAATGGGGTTCCAAGTATCTGGGGGATGAGGGCTACTCTCCCATCGAGATCATCCGCTATTATTACGGCAGCGATATGTATATCAACAGCGCCGTAGCTGTTTCCGGTGTCCCTTCCTCCTGGCCCGGCTATAACCTGAATGTGGGTGCATCCGGCGACAAAGTCCTGCAGATTCAACAGCAGCTCAACCGTATCGCCCAGAATTACCCGGCCATTCCACGGATTGCAGCCGATGGCATCTACGGAACCAATACCGCCAATACCGTGAGGATATTCCAGCGTATCTTCAATCTTCCCCAGACCGGGATTGTGGACTATCCCACATGGTATAAAATCTCGGAAATCTATGTAGGAGTCAGTAGAATCGCAGAACCGGGGTAATACCCCGGCCCTGCTGTTTTATAAATCTTTATTGTTCCACATCCGGATTCTCACGTTCGTAATACGAAGGTTCAAAACGCTTTACATTCATGCCTGGCATCCCCCTGTTTCATGATTTCTTTCCATACAATCTTTGATTCTGACATCCGGTATACCTGTATCAGACCATCAACATACAGAATCCCTTAGTTATATAAAACTGTCAAAACATTCAACATTTAAATGATAATATTTTTCATATTCTTTTCAACCGACTTATGAACAAAGACAGTACATCCGCTATTAACACAAATGACCGGTTTCACCCGCCGTTTCTGGCGTTGCAACCGGTCATTCTTATCCATTCTAGTTTACATAACTTTTGGATATCTACAAGCCCTACTTAGTCAAGAGCATCATAATATCATTGCTCCGGGTTATAAACTTGGTCATAGCCTCAGGCTCCAAAGGCGCCTGCTGCAAGAGTGCCAGATCATAGAGCTGTTCGCAGATCATCTTCACATTATCGCCTTCCTGATGCTCAATCACATACTGTACCAGCGGATGGTTCGCATTGAGGATCAGTGTCTCGCCCTCCTTGCCAAACATTCCCATATCCATACCGCCCATGCCCTGCATGGAGTACATCTTCATCATATCCTGCATCCGGCGTGTCTCCTCGGAAAGAGTGATCATAGAAGATATCTTCTTATTCTTGAGTTTCTCAATCTTCACCTTGATGGCATCCTTCTTGAGAACCTTCTTCATCAGCTTGGCCACAGCCTCCGCCTGCTCTTCCATCTCTTTCTCGGCCTTCTTGGATGTCTTCGCCTTGAAAGTATCCGTCAGATCCGCGTCAATACGCTGGAACTTAATACCTTCGTTCTTCGCCTCCAGCTGAGATACAAAAGGCTGGTCGATATTGTGGGTGAGGATTACAGCATCCATCTTAGCCGCCTTGAACATGTTGATGTACTGGCTCTGCTGTTTCTCATCCGTCACATAGTAGATGACCTTCTCTTTCTTCTCCTCTTCCTCGGCATCCTCCAGAGGTTCACCGTCTGCATCGACTACCTCTGCCTCTACCATTTCACCATTCTCATCCACGGCTTCTGCTGTGTCACCATTCTCGTCCACGACCTCGGCTTCCACCTTCTCACCGTTCTCATCCACAGCGTTTTCTTCCGCCGCCTCATCCACCTCATCAGGATCTGTCTTATTGACTTCCAGACACTCCGGAAGGGTCATATAGTTACCATCCAGATTCTTAAAGAGGATGTAATCTGTCATCTTCTCACAGAACTTGTCATCCTTCAGGCAGCCGAACTTGATAAACGGACTGATGTCATCCCAGTATTTCTCATACTCTTCCTTCTCCGTCTTGCACATGCCGGAAAGCTTGTCCGCCACTTTCTTAGTGATATACTCACTGATCTTCTTGACAAAGCCATCGTTTTGCAGCGCACTTCTGGATACGTTGAGCGGCAGATCCGGACAGTCGATCACGCCCTTTAACAGCAGTAAGAACTCCGGAATGACTTCTTTGATATTGTCAGCGATAAACACCTGATTGTTATAAAGTTTAATGGTTCCCTCGATAGACTCATACTCCATGTTAATCTTCGGGAAATACAGGATGCC
This sequence comes from uncultured bacterium, assembly GCA_947243845.1. Classification (GTDB taxonomy): domain Bacteria; phylum Bacillota; class Clostridia; order Lachnospirales; family Lachnospiraceae; genus UBA3282. Next base: position 21,608 of record CAMXIF010000014.1, on the reverse strand, counting down.
CTTCATATTGAAAGGATAATCCATGTTCAGATGAATCCAGAACAACGGCTCCTTGTAATCCTGGAATACTTTTCTGTAGAACTCCAGATACTCCTCCTTCGTACACTCATTAGGGTGCTTCGCCCACAGAGGATGTATCTCATTGAGAAGTTCCGGACGCTTCTTAATCTTCAGTTTCTGCTCATCCTCTTCCTTCTCCTTGGCAATCTCCTCCACCACTTCATCGGTATCCAATTTCTCCTCTGCCTTAATGATCTGTGTCTCCGTGCTGTTTGCCTTGGAGAGATAGATTTCCGTAGGCATGAAAGAACAGTATTTCTTGATCACTTCCCTTGCCTTATATTCGTTACAGAATTCCAGACAGTCTTCGTTGATAAACAGGGTGATCTCTGTTCCTACTTCACTACGGCTTCCTTCTTCCATATCAAACTCTGTGCCGCCGTCACACTCCCAGTGTACTGCCTGTGCTCCTTCCTGATAAGACAGGGTATCGATATGCACCTCGTCCGCCACCATGAACGCAGAATAGAATCCCAGTCCAAAATGACCGATGATCTGATCGTCATTTGCCTTATCCTTATATTTCTCTATGAAATCCGCCGCACCGGAGAAAGCAATCTGGTTGATATACTCCTCCACTTCCTGTGCCGTCATACCGATACCATTATCGATGAACTTGAGCGTCTTTTCCTCAGGATTCACGATGATCTGTATCTTCGCCTTATAATCGTCAGCCAGGGCATATTCGCCCATCATGTCCAGTTTCTTTAATTTAGTGATAGCATCACATCCATTGGAGATCAGTTCCCTGAAAAAAATATCATGGTCTGAATACAGCCACTTTTTGATAATCGGGAATATGTTATCGCTGTTGATTGATAGATTACCATGTTTTGCTTCCATAATTTTCCTCACGTTCCTTTCCATATCCGTCAGGCCGTATCGACCGGCCCCTATCCTGTTTTCTTCCTGTGAAATAGTTTAATACCCTGTAAAATAGAAGTCAAGACAAAATTAGCACTCAGTTAGACAGAGTGCTAATAATTTTCGTTTTATCCAGATTTTATGCAGGGTTGCAAAATTATAAACTTTTTCTAAAGTCGGTTTACAATCCCCCTTCTCACATTTTTCCTTTATATGCACTTTACGTTCCAAAATACTGTGCGTACACCTCGAAGAAATCCTGTGTGGCCACATTTTCATCGTGAATAAAACTCACAGTGTTCCACAATTCCTCATTCAAATTTCTGGTAAGGGTATCCACATAAGCATCATACTCCTTCCCAAAGGCCTCCTCACGCCGCTGTTCCACAATCTTGATCTTGTTGGCGTCCGTCTCTTCCCGGTCAAAAGTACTGATACATTTGATGATATGATAGCCATATTCCGTCTCCACAATATCGCTGATCTCTCCCGTGCCCAGATTGAAGGCCGCTTCCTCAAACGCAGGATCCATCTCTCCTTTGCCAAAGGAATACGTGGCCTTATCATCTTCGCTGTACCTGCGGATCAGTTCGTCAAAATCCGCCTCTTCCTTTTCGGCCTCCTTCAGCGCCTCACAGGCTTCCTCGTAAGCATTCTGCCTGGCATGTTCCGTGTATTCGATCTTTTTGCCGGTTCCGTCCAATGCATAAGTCTTAATCAGAATATGCTGTACTGTGATGGTTCTGGCCTCATCATCGCTGATCTCCGGATTGATGTCCTTGATGGTATACTGATACATCTTCTCTGCCAGCGCAAGTTCCGTGTAGAGGTCTTCGATCAATTTCTCGGACACCCCCATCAATTCAATCTCCCTGTCATTCAAAGACCCGTAATATGTCTTTGCCGCGTTTTCCGCCTGTGCCTTCTCCTCATCCTCCAAACTCACTTCATATCGCCCGGCCATCAGATTCATAGTCTTGATCTGAGCGATCTGTGCCAGCGCAATATTTTTTACATTCTCTTCCAGCGTCACTCCATCTGCCTTGGTATTCCAGATTTCCGCACCATAAACACTCTCATAGCGGTTCTGGATCGTGGTCAGATACACCATCAGTTCCGGCAGGGTACAGGTACTGGTCTCTATCCGGAATATCTCATCCTTATTAAATCCTGTGGTAAGAACCACCTTAGTTCCGTTGCCGTCACCGATTCCACAGCCCGTAAGAGATGCGGCCGACAGACCGACTGCCAGAAGAAGCGCCGTCATCCTGCTATACTGTTTTTTTCTCATTAAACTTACCTATATCCTCTTTCTGCTGCTTTATGATCCGATTACATTCCCGTCTTTATCATACCACACCTTGCCGTCTGTCAGCACGCGGTCCTCATCCCGCAGGATTGCCTGTACATAATCTTTTGCCGATGTCAGTTTTCTGCGAAAGGCCATACCACCGCCAAACAAAGCCGTAGTATGGATATCCGATCCGGCGCTCATGGGAAACCCATGCTTATGCGCATATGCAATGGCGCTTTTATCAAACCCCCGTTTGTCACGGCCGACCCCAAAATACTGATGATGCGCCGCATTGATTCCTTCCACGCCATCCACCCATTCCGGAAAAAGGCGTACACCGGGAATATAGTTTTCCTCTCGAAACGGATGAGCATGCATCACCAATCCGCCTGCCTCATGGATCAGTTCGTAGTGCTCCTCCACCGTGGCAAAGCGCAGCTCTGGGTGTTCTTTCATCCATGTCTTGTCAATCCCGTATATCAAAAATTCGGTACCGTCATAACCGGCTTCATAACCAAAAAAGACATCCAGTCCAATCCGGTCTCCCTCTTCCTTTGCAGATTCATATCCCAGACAGAACTGATCTACCCAGTCATTCCAGGCAAGCCCCGGATTAATGATCGTATTTCCGCCCCAGTTATGATCCGTCACAAAAATGCCGGTATAGCCATATTCTTTACAGGCACGCGCCATCTCATCACCGCTGCTTCTGGCACAAGCGCTGGCCTGTGAAGTATGCAGATGTGTCTCATATAAATAAGGATATTCTTCCCGAATCCTTTTATTCATACACGTTTCCCATCCTCAAAGTAAATTTGCTTCGCAAGACTCGGATTTATCTGTCAAAAAGGGATTAAATTGCATGCCCGCAGGCGCCAACCTAATCCCTCTCATCGTTTTTCTTTCAACGCAGACAATCCGCGCAGGCTTCCTATTTGATCACATGAATCCAGCCTTCCGGCGCCTCAATCCGCCCCATCTGGATACCAGTCAATGTATCATACAGTTTCTTTGTAATCGGTCCCATCTCGTTCATGCCGCTGGGGAATACGATCTCCTTGCCGTGATCCACCACTTTGCCTACCGGAGAGATGACTGCTGCCGTACCGCAGAGTCCACATTCTGCGAAGTCTTTAATCTCTGCAAGTTCCACTTCTCTCTCTTCCACTTCCAGTCCCAGATAATCTTTGGCTACTGTCATCAGGGAACGTCTTGTGATGGAAGGCAGGATACTGTCGGACTTGGGTGTCACAACCTTATTGTCTCTGGTCACAAACAGGAAATTGGCGCCGCCGGTCTCCTCCACCTTGGTCCTGGTACCAGGATCCAGATACATATTTTCGTCATACCCCTCTTCATGCGCAGTGATGATCGCATGCAGACTCATAGCATAGTTAAGTCCTGCTTTAACATGTCCCGTTCCATGCGGTGCAGCCCTGTCAAAATCACTCACTTTGATGGTCAACGGCTTCGCGCCACCCTTAAAGTAAGGGCCCACAGGTGTCGTAAAAATCCTGAACTGATACTCGTCCGCAGGCTTTACACCAATTACGGGAGAAATACCAAACATATACGGTCTGATATAAAGAGTTGCTCCGGAACCGTAGGGCGGCACATATGCTTCATTGGCTGCTACCACCTCTGTTACAGCCTGTACAAAACGTTCCTTCGGGAATACCGGCATCTCCAGCCTCTTACAGGAATCCTCCATTCGCTGCGCGTTCAGATCCGGACGGAAGGTCACAATGCGGCCATCCTCTGTAGTATATGCCTTTAAGCCCTCAAAACAGGTCTGCGCATACTGTAACACACCGGCACACTCATTCATGATAATATTTGCTTCCGCTGTAAGTTCTCCCTGATCCCATGCGCCATTCTTATAATTGGCCACAAATCTTTTATCGGTCTCATGATAACCAAAACCAATATTTGCCCAGTCCAGATTCTTTTTTTCCATAATTCCCCTCTCCTCTCCAGTAAATACGGCATCTTTTATTTATTATATATTATACCATTATCCTTAAAAGTCAAGTCCGGCCTCTCTCTGTTTTGGTCACAGCACTGCATTGACTACCTCAAGGGCAACATCATAAGCAAAATCCTTGACCGCTTTCTCGCAGAGCCTCAGCATCTTCTTGTCCGACTCCGGCCTGTTATAATGCTTCAGTTCCCGAATCCTGGCAAGGGCCGTATCCCCATCGAAGTCATCCAGCCGGTCAGCCAGCTCCTGAAGCGCCTTTCTCCAGTCGTCTTCCGTGATATTCTCGACTTCCTGTGTTTCTCCTTCCTCCTGCTTGACCGCCAGTTTCTCTTCATTATCCAGATATACCTTCAGACTGTTTCTCATGGTGCTCATCAGACTGAACAGAATCGGAGAACGCACCGTCACATCTTCGACCTGTCCTGCTTTGGCCATCTTCTCCAATTCAAATGCCTCGTCCGCCAGATCATCAGCGCCTACATTTCTGGCATTTCCCTTCAGGGAATGTACGATGATCATATATCCCGGCATATCTCCTTTTTTTAAGAACTCCTTCAGTGCCTCTTCCTTCTCCTGTAAAATCGAGTGGAAATCATGAAGCACCTTGCCGTAAAGCGCCTTATCTCCGCCCATATATTTCAGGCCGTTGCGGAGATTGAATCCCATCAGGTAAAGCTGGCTTTCCCTGATACTCAGTTCATTGCCCGCCTCTTCCTCTTTGTAGGCATCGTTGATATCCATATTATGGGTCATATACACCACATTGTCCGGCAGGTATTCGATCAGCATATTCTCAAACTTATCTGCGTCAATGGGCTTGGTCAGGTAATCCTGAAAGCCTTCCTTTAAATAAAGATCCCTGGCCCCGGCCACCGCATTGGCCGTCAGCGCGATTATCGGAATGTCCCTTGAGGGATTCCCTTCCAGCGCCCGGATCGCATGGAGCGTCTGCACACCGTCCATCACCGGCATCATATGATCCATGCAGATCACATGATAGGTTTTGCGCTTGATCAGTTCCAGACACTCTTCACCGCTGGCCGCCACATCCACCTGCAGCCTGGTCCCTTTCAAAAGCCCCTGGGCTACTGCCAGATTCATGGCATTATCATCCACGATCAACACCCTGCCCATGGGCGCTATAAACTTCTCATGATAGTCCTCGATGCTGCGGAGGCTCTCCCGGTACTGCTTCTCAAAATCACCCAGCGGCGCAAAATCTACCACTTTCTGTCTGATCTGGAAGGAAAAAGCCGTACCCTTGCCATAGACACTCTGCACGGTAAGTTCTCCGCCCATCATTTCCACCAAACGCTTGGTGATGGCAAGCCCCAGTCCTGTCCTGTCATCCTTACTTCTGACGGTGGAATCCATACGCTGAAAGGCTCTGAAAAGTTTGGGAATATCTTCCTCCTTGATGCCGATTCCCGTATCCTTCACGATCACGTCCAGTTCTATCTCTTCCTCTGATACTTTCTTCCAGTTAAAATACAGAGTCACTCTGCCCTTCTCCGTGAACTTCACGGCATTGGACAAAAGATTACTGATAATCTGGCGGATATGGATTTCATCTCCCTGCAGCTTATAGGGAATATCCTGTGCTATTTCCAGTTTTAAATCCAGTCTTTTCCTGCGAAGCTGTACGGAAATACTGTTGATCAGATCGTTTAACAGGGAACTGACATCATAGATTCCCTCATTCAAATCCAGTCTATCCGCCTCCAGTTTGGAAAAGTCCAGAATATCACTGACCAGCGTGAGCAGCACATTGCCCGCCTGTCTGATATCACGAGCATATTCTTTGATCGTTTCCTCCTGGCTCTCCCGCAGGATCAACTCATTCAACCCCAGGATCGTATTGATCGGTGTCCGCAGCTCATGCGACATATTTGCCAGGAAAATATCCCTGGCGCCTTCCGCCTTCTCCGCAGCATTCATAGCCGCCGCAAGCGCCTCATTCTTCTGCTGCAGCTGCTCCTTCGCCTGAGACAGCGAAGAAACTTTTTCCTTTTTCACCGCCGTTTTCTTTGTTTCCTGCCCCATACCCCTATACCTTTCTAATATTAAATCTTACCCCTTACTTCCTGCGTTCATATTTCAAAAATTGATAAGGAATATCAAAATAAGTCTGTTCTTCACTATCCGCTGTAATCTCCCACTCCTCATCCTGATCCAGATCCGGGAAATAGGCATCCGCCTCATATGCATGGTCAATCTTAGTCACATGAACTACATCACAATAGGGAAGCATCATGCGATAGACACTCTCTCCCCCGATAATATAAATATCTTCCGTAGGATACTTTTCCAGTTCCTGTAGAAGTTCCTCTTTGCTGTGTACGATAACAGCGCCCTTTACTTTATAATCCGGATTCGTAGATAATATGATATTCGTCCGGTTTGCAAGCGGCATCCCCTGAGGAAATGTCTCCAGAGTCTTTCTGCCAAGCACCACCACCTTACCCGTGGTCTCCCGTCTGAAATTCTTATGATCCGCCGGAATACTCACCAGCAGGCTGTTCTTGCATCCAATCGCCCAGTTATTATCCACCGCTACAATTCCGTTCATATTTTCCTCCCTGTCAGCCTGTTATCCTCTGCCGCATTAAATAGCTACCGGGATATTTTCAATCTGCGGCCCGGCCATATAATTCTCTACTTTCACATCATTTCTGGTAAACTGATAGAAATCTCTGATCTCCGGATTCAGCCAGAAAGAAGGCGCATCATAAACCGGCCGCTCTATCATCTCCCTGATAATGGGAATATGCCTGTCATAAATATGGGCATCCGCGATCACATGCACAAGTTCCCCCACTTCCATATCGCAGACCTGTGCAAGCATATGTAAAAGCACCGCATACTGCACCACATTCCAGTTATTGGCCGTCAGCACATCCTGAGAACGCTGATTCAATATCCCATTCAGCGTCAACCTCTCCTGTCCCTTCTTCTGTGTCACATTAAAAGTCATGCTGTAGGCACAGGGATACAGGTTCATCTCATGGAGATCTCGGTGCACATAGATATTGGTCATGATCCGGCGGCTGAACGGGTTATTCTTCAGATCATAAATCACCCGATCCACCTGATCCATCATGCCCTCTTTATATTGATGTTTCACACCCATCTGATAGCCATATGCCTTGCCGATGGAACCATCCTCGTCCGCCCAGGCATCCCAGATATGGCTGTGAAGATCATGGATATTGTTGGATTTTTGCTGCCAGATCCAGAGCATCTCATCCGTAGCGCTCTTAAGCGCTGTCTTACGAAGCGTCATGATCGGAAACTCTTTAGACAGATCATACCGGTTCACTACCCCGAAAAGTTTTACCGTATAAGCACTCTCTCCGTCCGGCCAGTGAGGCCTTACTTTCTCACCTTCCGTACTGGTCCCATTCTCCAGAATATTCCTGCACATATCAATAAAAATCTGATCTGCCGCGCTCATGTTCCCTCCATTCCCTTATCCCATAATCCTTTATGATCAAATATCCCACTTATCACATAACGAATTAATCTGATCCGCAAACCGCGCCAGATCCTTATTCGCACCGCCCTCATTCTTATGGATGATCGCCATAAGACGCTGGCCGCTGGCAAGAAGTCTTGCAAAGACACTGGAAATTCCATGAGCCTTCTTCTTCACTGCCACCGGTTCTGCCTCATAGATAAACTCACCGCTTATCAGATCAAACCTGGTGCCGCTGTAGGGCGCATAGGCATCCATCTTATGCTCTACCTTCAGACATTCAGTAAAGAGTATTGATACACTGTCCTCACCGTGTACCACAAACACTTTCTTCGGCATCTCCTGAAAGCCTTTGATCCAGCGCAAAAGTCCATTCTTATCCGCATGGCCGCTCATGCCCACCAGTTTCCTTATTTCTGCCCTGATCTCAATCTGCTCTCCAAAAAGCTTCACTTCTTTGGCACCCTCAACGATTGCCCTGCCGAGGGTTCCCACGGCCTGATACCCCACAAAAAGGATAGTACACTCCGGCCGCCACAGATTGTGTTTTAAATGATGTCTGATACGCCCCGCCTCACACATACCGGAAGCCGATATGATAACTTTCGGAGTGTTTTCAAAGTTGATTGCCTTAGACTCATCACTGGTGATCGCAAGCCGCAGTCCCGGAAAAGCAATCGGATTGATTCCCTGCCTGACTAAAGCCATGGCCTCCTCATCAAAACAGTCCTCCTCGTTTTTCTGGAAGATTCCGGTAGCCTCCACCGCAAGGGGGCTGTCCACATAGACCGGGAATCCCTCATGTCCCTTCACCAGCCTGCCTGCCTTAATCTGTCTTAAGAAATATAAAAGTTCCTGCGTCCTGCCCACTGCAAAGGAGGGAATCACCACATTACCGCCCCTGTCAAACGTGGTCTGCAGTATCTTTGTCAGTTCTCCTATGTAGTCTACCCTCTCCTCCGCATGGAGCCTGTCGCCGTAGGTAGATTCCATGATAACATAATCCGCAGTGTCCGTATTCTTCGGATCCTTGATCAGCGGATGATCGCTGTTGCCTATATCACCGGAAAACACAAGTTTTCTGGTCACATCATTCTCTGTAGCCCACACCTCGATACTGGAAGAACCCAATAGATGTCCGATATCCGTAAACCGTATCCTGATGCCTTCACAGACATTCACATCCCTCTCATAATCACAGGGAATCAGACACTTAATCGCCCCATCCGCATCCTCCATCGTAAAGAGCGGCTCCACCAACTCATTTTCCGCACTTCTCTTGGCCTTGCGGTTCTTCCACTCTGCCTCCTGCATATGAATATGCGCACAGTCACGCAGCATGATGCTGCACAGATCGCAGGTAGCCTCCGTAGCATAGATGCGGCCTCGGAACCCTCTGGCATACAGAAGCGGTAACAGCCCGGAGTGATCGATATGGGCATGCGTCAGAAACACATAATCTATCAGTGCCGCCTCCACCGGCAGTTCGCAGTTCTCAAACACCTTGATACCCTGTTCCATACCGTAATCTACCAGAATATTCTTTTCTCCCACCCGCAGATAATGACAGCTGCCTGTCACCTCATGATCGGCCCCAATGAACATTAATTCCATATCGTCACCTCCTAAATTATACTTATTATACCGTTTTTTATATCTGAATACAAGTCTCATGCAAAGCATCGGCTTAAGATTTGGGCACAGGTATCCGGCTTTCCCATACAATAAAGTAAAAAGCACAATAAGGTGAATATCCATGTTTCACTTCATGCCCGCCCTGATGCTCTTCCTCCTCGCGGTCTCCTTGGATTCCATGACCGCAGGGTTCTCCTACGGCACCCAGAAAGTCCACATCAAGGCGTTGTCCTTTGTCTTCTTAGTCTGCGTACCAGCAGTATTTATCACCGCTGCCAACCGGCTCTCCCACCTGCTCCTTTACTTTATCCCCCCGGATGTCCTCCCCTTCCTCTCTTTCTTCCTCCTGCTTCTCATAGGGTGCAGTAAACTGTTTGAGAGCCTGCTGCGGTATCTATCCCAAAAATACCCCAGTCTCGCCAGAAACTGGGGTTGCCGCATCAAACAGCTGAATATTATCTTCACTATCTATCTCTCTCCCGAAGATGCCAACAAAGAAGATCTGCAGATTCTAAGCGCCAAAGAAGCCCTGCTCCTAAGCCTTGCCCTTTCCTTAGACAGTATCCTTGTCGGTATGGCCTTTACCGCCGTACCCGTCTCCTGGCCACTGTTTCTCCTTCTTGCCATGTTCTTTAATCTGCTCCTGTTCGCTGCCGGCTATCTTCTGGGACGTCTGCTCTGTCATATGCTGCACATTGACCTGTCATGGCTGAGCGGGCTCTTTCTCCTCCTGCTTGCAGTACACGCGCTTTCCTGACTCCGCCCTTCCAATCGCAACCAGAAGTTCATGCACAATAAGCGGCGTGGCGGAGAGCGCAATCAGCTGTGCCCATTCCATCATGCTAAGCCGTACCGTGCCGAACAGATAAATGAGCGGCGTGATCTCCGTCACTGCCATCTGCAGCAGGATGCCCACCACAAATGCCAACAGCATATATGGATTATTCCTGTGATTCATCTTAAATACGGAACGATTTACATCCCGCATACCAATTGCATGAAACAGCTGACTGATGCCAAGTACTGTAAAAGCATGCGTCTGCGCCTCAGCCAGTACAGTCGATATCTTCAGTCCTTCCAATATATTATGTAAACTAATCGGCAAACCTTCCAGCACAATCCGGTCATAAGGCACTTTCAAAAAAGCAGCCAGACTCACACCGCCAATCACCAGCCCATAACAGATCACACATGTAAGACCGCCCTTGGCAAACAGGGAATCTTCCTTCTTTCTTGGCGGTTCCTGCATCAACCTCTCCGTCTCATTATCATCCACTCCCAGCGCCAGTGCCGGCAGAGAATCCGTAATCAGATTAATCCACAGAATAAAACTCGCCTTTAAGGGTGTGGGCAGCCCTGCCACAATCGTCACCAGCATGGTGATGATCTCTCCCAGATTTGAGGAGAGCAGGAAAAGCACTGACTTGCGGATATTTTCATAAATCCCCCGGCCTTCCTTGATCGCAGTATGTATGGTGGCAAAATTATCATCCATCAACACAAAATCCGCTGCACCCCTGGCCACATCCGTGCCGTTTAACCCCATGGCAATCCCGATATCTGCCGCCTGCAGGGAGGGTGCGTCATTGACACCGTCCCCCGTCATGGCCACTGTCTTATTTAAGGAGCGGAATCCCTCAACAATCCTAACCTTGTGCTCCGGCGTCACTCTGGCAAATACCTTAAGCTGGGGCAGCTTCATTAAAAATGTATGCTCTTTTAAATGATCCAATTCCCTGCCCGTGATACATTCATTTGCCTGACTGGCAATTCCCAGTTCCCTGGCAATAGAAAACGCTGTATCCGGATGGTCTCCCGTGATCATCACAGTAGAAACACCGGCCCCTTTAAAATCATTCACAGCTGCTGCCGCCTCAGGCCTGACCGGATCCTGCATGCTGACCAGTCCCAGAAAAACCATGTCCTGCTCCGTCATGCGTCCCTTTGGTTCCATGGCAAGCGCTAACACGCGCCGCCCCTCCGTCATCAACTGCTTTTGTATCCGCAAAAGAGAATCCCGCTGCGTCTGCGACAACTCTACGATTTTGCCGCCCCGATACATTCTGTCGCATCTTTCCAGAATCCGCTCCGCCGCCCCTTTCGAATAGGCGGCTTTGTCCGCCCCTTCTTCATGCAGTGTCGTCATCATCTTGCGCTGAGAATCAAACCCGGCCTCATCCAGCCTCGGATACCGCTGCCTGATATGCTCAATGTCAGCACCGCATTCCCTGGCCATATAAAGAAACGCCATCTCCGTAGGATCTCCCAGGTTTCCCGTATCATTCAAGACCCCGTCATTGCACAGGATACTTCCCAAAAGGAAATGCCTGTGTCCGGGATCTGCATCCTGCCGGTCCGCTATCCCTCTTAAAAGTACAGTTGTCTGCTCTCTGCCACTCAATCTGCCATCCAGACAACACTCCATCACCGTCATCTTGTTCTGTGTCAGAGTGCCTGTCTTGTCCGAACACACTACCTCCACGGCTCCCAGCGTCTCCACCGAAGAGAGCCTGCGGACAATGGTCTTAGCCCGTACCATGCGGGACACACTCAAAGCCAGCACGATCGTCACGATGGCCGGCAGCCCCTCCGGCACCGCCGCCACTGCCAGAGATACAGACGTAATCAGCATTTCACCCACATCTCGTTTCTGCCAGACTGCCACAACAAATAAAAAGACACAGATTCCCACTGCCAAGACACTCAACATCCTGCCCAGTTCTCCCAGCTTGACCTGCAGGGGTGTCAGTTTCTCCCTGCCGCCATGCAGCATGTCCGCAATGTGGCCGATCCGTGTATCCATACCCGTAGCCACCACCACGCCCCTGCCTCTGCCTCTGGTCACATAGGTGGACATATATGCCATATTCATGCAGCTGTTGTCTCCTGGCACATCCACGACATAGTCTGCATCTTTCTCCACCGGAACAGACTCTCCCGTTAGGGTAGACTCTTCTATATAAATTCCAATATTATCAACAATTCTAAGATCTGCAGGAATCATATTGCCTGCTTCCAGCAACACAATATCACCAAGCACCAGATCCTCTGCCGGAATTTTTGCACGCACACCGTCCCGCACAACCACCGCCTGGGGCGAAGATATCTTCTTGAGAGCCTCTACCGCCCTGTCCGCTTTTCCCTCCTGAATGATGCCCACCGCCGCATTTAAGACCACCACTGCCACAATGATGACCGCATCGCCAAATTCATGTAACATCAAAGAAATTGCCATTGCCACCACCAGAATCAAGATCAGCGGATCATTCAGCTGTTCCAATATCATCTGCCAGACACTTTTTTTCTCCTGCTCCTTCAGTCTGTTGGCGCCGTATCTTGCCTTGCGCTCCATAGCCTCTCTTTGGCTAAGCCCATTCTCCCTGTTCGTTTCCAGACTCCGTATCGTCTCCGAAGCCGTCTTGCTCTCATACATGCACACATCCTCCTGCCTTTCCCTGAAACGAACCCGCCCCCTGTACAGCAGGCTTGTCATTTCTTTGTAAGATATATGCCTGTACAAAAACGAATATTACATGTTATGTAAACTAATAAATTCAATTTTAAAAACTTTGCACATCCTGCAGACCCTTTTAAAAGAGAATTTCTCCTATAATAAGATAAGGAGCTTTCAGTCCCCTAAAAGCTCCTTATCTTATCACTGCCGTCATCCACAGTATTCTCTATCGTCTTAATCACCACATAATAGCCATTGCCTGCATTTATTTCCACAAATACCCGGTCTCCGACTTTGTGCCCCAGCAATGCCTTTCCCAGCGGCGATTCCGTGCTGATCAATCCCTCTAGGGAATTTCCCCGCACCGTGGTCACCAGCTTATATCTCTCCGTAATCCCATCTTCCTCAAAGAACACCTCCACCGTGTTATTCATACCCACTTCGTCCTCCGCAGACTCATCGGATACCACTACGGCAGTCTTAATCATCTTCTCCAGATACCGGATCCGGCTCTCGTTCTGATTCTTAAATTTCTTAGCCGCATAATACTCAAAATTTTCACTCAAATCCCCCTGTGCGCGTGCCTCCTTCACATCCTCCAGAGCGTTCTTGCGCACCACCAGCTTACGATATTCAATTTCTTCTTCCATCTTCTGGATATCCTGTCTGGTCAATTCGTTATACATTTCGCTACCCTTTCCCATATACAAAGAATCCTGCTAAACGCAGGATTCCCTAAATAGTCTTTCTTTCACTTATCGCGCCTACATTGAATTTATTTTGAGTTTACCATGTACTCAAGCAGAAGATTCACATCGTCAGGCTCATGCGCCACAAGTTCCATCTCCGGAATCGCATTGTCAGCAAAGAGCTTTGTAAGCGCTACATATTTTGTTAACTGAGACTTCAGATTTAATCTGTCCCCCTCTTTTGTCACCAACTCAACTGTGCCCTTGCACTTGTTAACTACATCAAAAAACTTTTCAGGATCGTCAATGTTCATTACTTTCATCTTCTTTTCCTCCTTATTCTCTTCTCTTTTTCTCTTCGCACTAACTTATAGCACCTTTTGAAAACTTTGTCAAATAGTTTTTGGGAAATTTATGAAAATTTTTTTGAAATTTTTCCACTTATTTTGGTTGACAAACCATAATCCTTATGGTATATTAATATTCGTCCGAGCGATAGAACAGCTTAGACAAAGATATGCGCGAGTGGCTCAGTTGGTGGAGCACGACCTTGCCAAGGTCGGGGTCGCGGGTTCGAGTCCCGTCTCGCGCTCTTTTTAATGAAGCGGAAACGTTGATAAATACAGCGTTTCCGCCTTTTTGTTCTCTGTGATTTTTGAATCATTTTGAATCACACTTGAATCACAATATTCTTTTTCCATCTAAAGCATCGGAAATCATTGAATATGTCGCATCTTCCGTCAATGGGTTATATATGTATGACAAGGTAGTGGACAGCTCTGAATGGCCTAACTGTTCCCGGATCGCATCTATAGGTACACCGTATGCGTTGAGCCTTGAAGCATAAGTTTTTCGTATTTTATGACTTCTTTTCGGTTCAATCCCCTGGTGCTGTGCATATTTTTCCAGGACATACTCTATCTGCCTGGCTCTCAGACGTTCTCCATCCCGTTCAAACAAATAGGCTCCATCCATATCCAACTTTTCCAATAATTTTTTAGCCTGTGGTACTAAGGCCACAAATCTGTCGCGGTTGGTCTTCGTATGCTCCACAACATAAGTCTGGTTGGTTTCCTGATCACGCACCTCTTCCCTGACTACATGAATCTGATTACCCATAATATCTTCCGGCTTTAAAGCCGCCAGTTCACCTATTCTCAGTCCGAGAAAGAAGTTAAGGCGGACAGCGATATAGACACTGTCGTTTGTTTCCTCATACTTCATGTCAAGATACTTGTTCAATGCCTCCAACTCATCCGTATTATATGTCTGGGTATTTCCCGCTTTCTTCACTGTCTGCTTGTACCGTACAGTTATCTTCATATCAGATAACGGATTATCAATGATATATTTTTTACGTTTTGCGTACTCAAACATACCATTCAGTATAGTCTTGGCATTTACCCATGCTTTACGGGTCAGGTTGAACTCTTTCACAATGCGATTACACTCCATTTCCAATACAAATGTATCAATATGCGACACTTTCATAGAATGTAACTTTGAAGGCTCAAAATATTTTGCATAGTGCTGCCTATGCCTCTTTATGGTGTTAGCACTATTGGTTATTGCCTTTTTGTACTCCAGCCATTCGTCAAATAACCGATTGAATGTTAAATTGTCAAGGTTCTCCGTTTCCTCATACAATTTTACGAGTTTGTCTAATAATTCTTCCTCAGTTTTCCCGCGAATCAGTAGTCTGGCCTTATTCTCAGGTTTGAAATAAGTAGTCCAGTATTTATTATGAGAATTAGCGGGGGTAATCGCGTATGTATGAAGATTCTTTATTTTTGCTCTTTTACTTGCCATGATCACATCAAGCACGTTGCACATATCCAGCGTATCACATTGCAACAATGCTTGCAACTGCCGCAGATTAACATTTGACTGCATACGATTACCCCCTTTCCCTGTAAATTTAGAATCGTAAAACAGAGTTCCTTCCTAATATTAATAATAAACTCTTAAATTTTATATTTATCTGTCGCGCTCCCATCCGCGTTCACGGTCTTTTTCCATATGTTCTCTGAAAATAAGACGGTCACGTTCTTGGTTGCGCATTTTAATATCTCGATTCTTTTTACTACGGTCAGTCAACAGACCGCGATCCTCAAGAGCCTTTACTCTAGCTCCAAGATGTATTGTCGGTTCGCGGTCAAGTCCCTGCCTTGCATAGCTTATGTGCGTAATTTCCTTGGAAATGCCACACCGTTCAAACCATGACTGACATACTCTTGCCCATCCTTTTCGCCATTCCTCAACGCGCTCCGGCTCATCCCAATCATTTGTTTTAATGTTCCTCCCCAACTTGTATTGCCGGGTAACAGAATCACGAACCCGGTTACCATTTTTATCCAAAAGATAATTTTTTCGCTGTTTACACATCCATTTCCCATCACGATCCAGAGAACGGGTTGTTAACAGTATATGGGCATGTGGATTGCCATCGCCTTTATCATGAATGGATATGTCAGCACACATACCTTGCTGTACAAAAAATTCCTGCGCATACTGACGTACCATTTGGATATGGGAACTATGACTAAGTTCTTTTGGCAACGCAATGATTACTGTTCGTGCCAGTCTAGCATTCTTGGATTTTTCGATTTTTTCAACACTGTTCCATAAAACTTCCGAATTGCGAAAAGTGTCCGGCGCATAGTCCGGCAGTATGATCTCATGACAAACCAGATCCTGGCGGTCAGTGTAATCGTAAGACTTTCCTGTATAATCGCTATATAGTTTATCACGCGAACAGTATGCAGCCATTTGTATTGCCGATCTGCCAGTTCGTCTACTGATAATGTCAATGTGAAGTGAGATTACTTCCATATCAATCCTCCTATCTTGCCGCTATGTGCTATGCGCACCAGGTATGTAAGTGCGCATAGCATAGCAAATTGAATTTACTGTTGTCGCATCAATACATCTTCCATTTTCTGATAAAGCCGCTGACACTCTGCCAACGCCTCCATGTAATCATCCAATGGTTTGAAAATCTGATTATTTTCATCGGATGATTTTCCGGGAGTGAATTGCGATGCTATGGGAAAATGTTTGATAAACATCTCCCCAATGATAATTTTTCGCCGAAGTTCACTTTTAGCTTCTGCTTCCTTGCAACGGTTCTCTCGCAAAAACTGTTGGCGTTCGATCTGCTCTACCTTTCTTTGCGCTATAGCGGTTCTCTCTTCAACAGTCATCTTCTTTCCTCCAAATATTTCTGTATTATTTTTTCGTGATGATAGGCATGTAAATGGGTTTCTGACACAGGGAGCTTGATTGTACTTAGCAACCCATATGGCGTATGCAGCAAGATATCCTTGTTGGTCGCAAATTCGTGCGGAAGAATCAACGGCTCCCGAAATTCTTGAATCTGCCGCCCCCAAGTACTATACTCCGTAGTTGGATCATAGTTATGAGAAATACTTCTTCTCCCAATCGGAACAGTGCCGATTAATCTGCTGAAATATTCTTGGCTGTCCGGCTCGGTGATATTTAACATTGCTTTATATTGGCAGTTGTCAACTATGATTTTCCGTATATCCTGTCCGTAAACTGCATCCATCTGTGCTATGCTCTGCACCATCAGACAAAAGGTTACCTTCTTGGAGCGCAGCGTTGTCAGTGCATTAGTAATGACATCCATCTTCCCCAATAGTGGAAATTCGTCCAACAACACTAAGATCGGGTTGGTTTTACGACCTTGTGGGCTTTGCATGTCTGGTCGCCTTTCTAATGTACGGATTAGTTGGGTGAGCATCAGTCGTATCATGCCGCCCCATTGCTCTAAACGATCTTGGTTCAATCGTAGGAAAACATTTGGTGCATCGTCTGCTGTAATAATATCCTCCCACGAAAAGGTCTTTAGTATTTGATCATGACTTAAAGCATCCTGTATGTATTGATCTGTGGCAAAGACCATAAGGTGTTGCTTTATATCAGTACCAATCATGGATTGATGTTCACTTTTCAATCCAGCAATGTCACTTATAAACATCTTTGCGAGCGGATATTCTGATTTCCTAATCATATGACACAATTCAGGAACCGAAGTGCTAACAGCAATTATGGTGGTCTCAATAAAATCCAATCCACTCAAAAAACAATATATAATCACAGCTGACAGAAAATCTCGGGCCATATTAATCCAGTAGCTGTCCGAATCCTCGAGTGGCTTCGGAATAATTGTGTGTGCAATCTCACGCACATTTTGCACAAAGTGCAGTTTATCCCTTTTTAGTATGGCGAAAGGGTCATAAGGTGCATCTCCATCAAAGGGATCAAAAATAATATATTTTCGATCTACTCTACCTTCATGTAACAGCCGTCTATAGTGACGCGACAGTTCTCCTTTCAAATCCAGAGCTATAAATGGCTCACGCCATGTTTCAATCATCGATTTTGCTAAAACATGGCTCTTCCCGCTGCCGTTAATTCCTACAACCAACGCGTTGCCGTCATCCTCTGATTTTTTTCCAACGTAGTAGCCTTTGCCGTACTTTTGTTCAAGTCCCATGCAAAGACCAGACTCTTTAATATCAAGAATCATACTTTCGGGAATATTTTTGCCAGGACGAATAGTTGGTTTGTCAATCGTTAACATACCATCGACAAAAGGAGCTGCAAATTCATTTAACATACTTCTTTTTTTCTTTCCGATAAGTCATCACCATCCTTTTTCACCATATAAAATTTTCAACGAACATAAAATAACTCCATCCATCCAAGCTCAGTTTATTGGATACCTCCACTATAAAACAATTTGTTTAAATCTTCAGTTGCTTTCTTGTTGCTACGCAAAACTTCAAAACAATACCGAAATATTGTTCTGAAACTATTGCCGTTCAATACAAGATTGTATATAATTTTTTACAAACTAACATGCGCTAAAAATGACTTAATCTTTATAAAATTCTTATATATAGCATATTGGAACTTTTTAAAATACATTAGTTAAGGAGATTTTTCAAGAATATGAATCTGAGATTATGTTTTGGCACATTTATAACGCTACTGGATCTTTACAAATATAATATCACGCAAGAAAGATTTATTGCAGAAGTAGTCAAAATAGTTGACCCGATTAGTCGCTATACCAGAGATAGAACTGCAAGTAACAAATTAAAAAAATGCCAAATCAACTTTAGATTGGATTCAGGCTATTTTAATGATGTCCCGTCAATAGATTCTGTCAAAGAATGCATGAAAAATAATATCATTCCATTTATTGATGAAAGCAAAATAGCTACATTGATATTATCATTACTTTATATCATTCAAAATGAATCGAGAAATAAAACTTTAAAAGAAGAATACTTAAAAAAATACTTTTCTGTAGACCCAAACCAATTACTTACAGAAAAAGAATTTGTATTTTCTGAATTTCTCAGCAGAATTCTTCTCTATACGCTTTATAGCGGCATTAATAATAAAATTGGAAGTGACTGTATTAAATTCATTACAGAAGATTTCATCAACGAAAAATTTTCTCCTTATATTGAAGACTGTCAATGGATTTCCCCTACTGAAACCCTTGTCTTATTATTTAGGGAGGAATTTATTCTGTTTAATGAAGCTCTTGAAAATTATGCTATGAGAAAATTTATAGAAGAAACTGATCCGACAAATCAAATGAATGATGAATGTTTAGAAAACTGCAAAAATTTCCTTGACTATATTCGTGATAATATTTGGGTGCCTTTTGGTCAAAATTCCATTGGTAAAATGCTTCAGATGATTCAAAACTTTTCACAAACACTAGACGATTACACTACATATTTGGGTAAAAACATGATCCCATCCTCTAGCAATCCGTCAGTCTTTATTCCTCGCCATAGAGATGAGAACCCAAGATGGGCGAAGAATTTTGTAAAAACAGTGTATGATTATCGTCAACAGCTCGCCACTATATATGACAAAGCCTGTAAATATATGCTATTTGAGTCTATGGATCAAACGGAATAAACCCTCCAGAATTTTATCTTCGTAATGCCAGAAGTATATTATTAAAAATTTAATAACAACCACAAAAAACAGGTTGTGTTCTTAACCCACAATTCTTTTCCTATTATATTTCACTATCATAGAAAATCTTCCCACTTCCACGGAGAGAAAAATTCTCTCCTCCAGAATGGATGAAGCAATTTCTATCTTTATACTTACACTCCGTATAAAGACAAACGGAGAAGCGTTAGTTTGAAAATATGTTGGTATCCATCCCTCAAATTAGAATCATTGGGTAAACGAACTTCTAACCGATAAAGTGATTCATATCAACATATTTTCAAACTAACGCTTCTTTTCACAGTCTCGCTGACAGTAAATAAAATAGGGGGGATTTAGTTTACATAATCTATAATCCCGCTCAATCTTTCTATATCATCATTACTCCAATACTGATTTTTCCAGTGATAAAACTTGTCTTTTCGCTTCTTGAATATACGGAATGGTTCTCTCGTATTATCATATATATGCAGGATATCACAAATCTCAACTAATCTCGGAACCAATGCAAGTGCCTTTGTATATCTTGATCTGATTTTTTCTTCTGGAACACCATGCCCACCCAATGCTTCTCTTGCCTGTACTCTTGCAACGTTTATATCTGCATTAGATGTCAAAACATAAATGCCCCTTACAAAATATCCCTGTTCTTTCGCTCTTTGCAATAAGAGCACATTCCGATCGGTAGACAGCACCGTTTCAAAAGTAAAATCCTTTTTATCATTTATCATGCGCTCCCTCAATTCTTCTGCCTTTACTGCCGCTTCCAGATCCGTACACAGGGTAGTTCTTTTGATATCGTCTGCATTGATATACTCGCCCCCGACTTTCGCCATCTGCGTAATAGTCGATTTCCCACTCCCATTTGGTCCTGCAAATACAATGACCTCTGGAAGCCTTACCGCATCATTCGCCAACATACTCCCGCCTCCCATCCGGATATTCAAGATACGCCTTTTTTGTCTCATCATCGTATCCTGCAATGGGCAGGCCCTTTATTTTTCTCACTTCATTATCTATTCTTATTGATTCTTTGAACCTTATCGTTAATTCCTCATCAGATATCCCACAGGTGGAATCCAATTCATTCATGATTGTCATTAACTGTCTCCTCCCCAGCTTCATATAGTCAATGCATAAAATAAACCATTGATTTACTAATGCTATCCACATTCAATCTCCTTGTTCTTTATATTGTACTCTATCTCAAATATTTGTTCAATCACTCTTATTTTCCAGCATGTGTCAAATTTAAACATTATATTATATCTATATAATTTAGCTATGATATCAGGCGGTATGGATAGTATTCGTGTCACCATACCACCCCTGCTAACGCTCATGCGCCAATATCTGATGCAACAAAGCAATGAATACGCAATATGAGTATCGCATATCATTACTGCATCATGCGCATAATTTCTTCCATCTCCATCCGCACCCTGATCCCGTCCTCCATCCCGAAGCGGTATGCAACCGCACCATACACTGCACCGAAATGGTTATTTACCGTTATCGCCTGGTCGATCGCACGTTTTTGCTCCTTTGTAAATCCCAGTTCATCCAGTTTGTCAAAAACCTCCTGCTGTTGTGCTAATGCCTCCTGATAGTCTTTATCTTTTGCCATGACCGCATCCAGAGCCTCCATCGTTCTATGCGCGGCAATGATCTCTAATAATCCGTTTTTCTCCATTCTGTTCACCTCTTCTCTTTCGTGTCCATCTTCAAATTTTTGTAAAAGGTAGATTTCTTAAGGCCTGTCAGCTCGATCAGATTTTTCGTACCTATTATCTTCTCATTGTATATCTCTCAACGCCATATTTTTTAGGCGTATTTAGCTGCCTGCCCAGGTTCCGTGCTTCGGTACTCACACGCATATATCCAAATACACAATTTTTCATAACGTGTTCCTTCCTATATAATATGTCCCAATAATGTATAGGATACGGAAAGTTAATTTTGGAACGAGTTTTGGAACAAAATGCAGACATTAAAAAGCAGGCTATCCTATCACTGATAAGACTTCCTGCTCCTCATGCCCTGTTTATACTATTTATTCCTTAACCGCACCTTATAATGATTTTACAAATTTTTCTGTGTTAGCGCCAATGATAAAATGTAAGAAAACGCCGAAGAAAAAATGTAGGTTT
>CAMXIF010000013.1 GCA_947243845.1 uncultured bacterium | reverse complement strand
CTGGATAGATTATACCACTCGTTCTATATGTCTATCAAATGGGGTATAAGGCAGACTTGTGGCCGGCTATCACAGACGCTTATCGTTATGACGGTAAGGAAGCAGGCAAGGGTCCGATCTACTGTCTCCCGAAGGATTTATCCACTTTTGCTTTTGCATATAACAAGACTCTGTTTGATGAGGCTGGCGTAGAGTATCCGGATCCTGAGAATCCTTATACCTGGGAAGAGTTCCTTGAAGTCTGCGGCAAGCTGACGATCGACAAGGACGGCGATGGCGAGATTGACCAGTGGGGCTGCGCAAATGCACTGCAGTGGGCACTTGACGCTTTCATTTACACAAATGGCGGACATTTCCTGAATGAAGATTATACACAGGTAGTAATTGACGGACAGAAAGAATTTATTGATGCATTCCAGTATTTTGCAGATCTGACATGCAAATATAATGTAACTCCTACCGTTGAGCAGGATACGGCTCTTGGCGGATATCAGAGATGGTTAGACGGCCAGATCGGTTTCTATGCATGCGGTACATGGGACGTAGGTGCATTCATGGATGAGAATACTTTCCCTTATGAGTGGGGTCTGTGTGCATGGCCGACAGGTTCTACAGGCGTTTCCATGACACGTAACGGTTCCGTAGGTTTTGCAATCTCTGCTGATACAGAGTATCCGGAAGCAGCGGCAGCTCTGATCACATTGTTCTCCACCGACCTTGAGGGCCAGAAGGTTCTCTGTGGTGAGACAACAGGCGCTTCCTTGCAGATTCCGAACACCATGAGCTATGCGAAGGGTGATTTCAAGGACAGAATCGCAGACGGCACCATTCCTTACGGTGAAAACGTAGATGTTATCTTTAATTACATTGAAGGTACTGACAAATATGAAGGTCTCTTTGTTGAACTGACATACACATACAACGGTGACTGGTGGCAGGAGTTCTTAAGCGGCGGTTACGAGTATGTATTGAACGGTGAGATGACAGCAGCTGAATATTGTGCACAGGTACAGCCGGCAATGCAGGCAGCACTTGACAATGCAAATGAAATGAAAGCAGCAGCAAGCGGTCAGTAATCAGGACATCACAGGTGCGGCAACAGTTCAGGCTGTCCGCACCTGTTTCATAAAATGAGATGGTAGAAAGGTGACATTATGGATTCAGGTAAGAGTAAAAAACAAAAAACAAGATTGTCTGTAATGGCAAAGCGGGAAGAGAAATGGGGACTTCTGTTTGTGGCTGCACCTGCAATCGGATTTCTCATTTTTATGCTTTATCCCATTATTTTTGCCTTTTTGACAAGTTTGACGACATGGAACGGGGCGAAGGGTTTTCAAGGCATGATGGACCGCTTCTGCGGTTTTGACAATTATGTGAAATTGTTTGCGGATAAGAAATTCTGGCAGACACTGGTTACAACAATCATTTATCTGCTGGGTATCCCGATCGGTATGATAGTCGGACTGCTGTGCGCCATGGGTATGAATCGTAAGATTCCCGGCGTGAGGGTTCTGCGTACCATGTACTATGTACCGGTTATTTCCTCTTTAGTATCAGTATCCATACTGTGGGCATGGGTATATAACTATGACTACGGTCTTTTAAATACGATCATCAAGACATTGACAGGATTACACGGGCCTAACTGGCTGGGAGATGAAGTGCTGATCAAGGTTTCCATGATCATTTTCATGGTCTGGAAAGGCTTGGGTACTTCCATTATCCTATACCTGGCCGGCTTGCAGAACATACCACGTTCTTATTATGAGGCGGCCATGGTGGATGGAGCCAGCGGATGGCAGAAGTTTAAGAGTATTACGCTGCCGCTTCTTTCTCCGGTGACCTTTTACATATTAGTGACCACCCTGATTGGCGGTTTCCAGGTGTTCGTAGAGGTTCAGGTTATGACACCAAACGGAAACGGTGGTATTGGATACAGTGCGGCAACAATCGTATTCTATCTGTATCAGAAGGCGTTTGAGAGTTATCAGCTTGGATATGCGAGCACGATTGCGGTTATCCTGGCGATCATCATCTTTGTCATAACGCTGATTAACTTTATTGGCCAGAATAAATGGGTTAAGACCATGGACTAAGGGAGGCACGATATGAAGAATAAAGACACTATGTCCTCTGGGATCACATCCCATAAAGACAAAACAATAAATATTATCGTTTTCATTCTGCTGGCGCTTGGTGCAGTGGTCATGGTTTTCCCGTTTTTCTATATGATTATGACCTCTTTCATGACGAAGAATCAGTATTTGTCAGGCCAGTTAAGAGTGATACCCGATCCCTGGGTATGGGGAAAATATTCGGAGGTTATGTCGAAGGGTAACTTCATCTCCGGTATTTTAAATACAGTTAAAGTGGAAGTTCCGGTACTGCTGATTGGCGGATTTACCTCTTCCCTTGCAGCTTTTGCTTTTGCCAAGATGCATTTCAGGGCCAAAGGCGCCATTTTCATGGGACTGCTGGCAACGATTATGATACCTTTTGCAGTTATCATGATACCGCAGTACGTAATGTTCACGAAATTCGGATGGACAGATACGCTTCTGCCCCTGATCATTCCGCCGTGTTTCGGTAATATCAGTATGGTATTTTTCCTGCGGCAGAACCTGACCAGTATTCCGAACGATCTGATGGATGCAGCAAAGCTGGACGGGTGCGGTTATTTCCGTACTTTCGCACAGATTTTCTTCCCGCTGATGAAGGGTGCCGTGGGAACACAGATCACATTGTGGTTCATGGCAATCTGGAACGATTATCTGGCGCCGACAATCTTCTTGAGAAGTGAGAAGAACTGGACTTTACAGGTGGTCATCCGTTCCTTCAATACATACTATTCCATTCAGAGCGACTATGCGCTGATCATGGCGGCATCCGTAATTGCCATGCTGCCTACCATTGCCCTGTTCTTCTGTTTCCAGAGAGTGATTATCGAGTCAGTGGCGATCAGTGGTATTAAATAAATGGAGATGATGTCATGTCAAATTCACCGGTCATAGCGTTTCTGAACAAAATGACGGATTTAATCCTATTAAATGTACTTTGGTTATTGTGCTGCCTCCCCGTCTTTACGGCGGGGGCAGCTACTACTGCAGCGTATTATGTGAGCATTACTTCCATTCGCTGCGGTGACGGGTATGTGATTAAACGGTTTTTTGGGAGTTTTAAGAAAAACTTCCTGCAGATTACGCCGGTATGGCTGGTGATTTTATTTTTCAGCCTGATCATGACAGCGGACATGCTGTTCTGGTACCGGCAGGGTAATGCTTTTGGAAAGACGATGTTTATAATCAGTGGAGTAGTCGCCTTTTTATTTTTTATCTGGATTTTGTGGATATTTCCCGTGTTTGCCAAACTGGATGGAAAAACAGGGGAACTTTTGAAAAACGCCGTGGCGTTTGCAATCGGCTATCTTCCTTATACTGCGATCATTTTAGTCATTACCGGAGTGGTAATGTATGCGAATCTGGTATCTCTGGTCGCCAACAGTATTATGTTGTTTGTGGGATTTGCAGTGTTGTTTTATGTACAGTCTTTCTTTTTTTATCGTGTCTTTATGAATCATATAGATGAAAAATATGATGATTTTGATAGACCATGAAATACATTCCCGGATATAATGAATAAAAAAGGGAAAGGAGCACAATTATGGACAACAATTACAATTACAGACAGCCGTGGATCATGCAGAGGGCGGATCCTTATGTATATCATAAAGATGGTTTTTATTACTTTACAGGCAGTCTGCCCAAATATGATGGTATTGCACTGCGGAAGAGTGAGAGCCTGAAAGGATTGGCGGAAGCCGAGGAGACCGTGGTGTGGAAAAAGCACGAGAGCGGCCCTATGAGCGAACATATCTGGGCTCCGGAACTGCACTATCTTGACGGTAAATGGTATCTGTATTTTGCCGGGGGAGAGAGGGACGATATCTGGCAGATCAGGCCTTATGTGCTGGAATGTGAGGGTCAGGATCCTATCAATGATCCCTGGGTGGAAAGAGGGATGATGCAGGCGGCGGATGACGATGAGTTTTCCTTCCGTGCATTTTCCTTGGATATGACCATTTTTGAAAATAAGGGAGAACGCTACTGTATCTGGGCGGAGAAGGTGAGTGTAGGCAGACAGATTTCCAACCTTTATATTGCACGGATGCAGTCGCCAGTTAAACTGGAAACGCCACAGGTGCTTTTGACGACACCCGATTATGATTGGGAGCGGCACGGGTTCTGGGTCAATGAAGGCCCCGCTGTGATCCATCATGGAGGTAAACTGTTTGTCACCTATTCAGCCAGCGATACAGGAGTCAATTATTGCGTTGGGCTATTGACGGCGAATGAGGATGCGGATCTGCTTGATCCGAAGAGCTGGGAAAAGGAGCGTTATCCGGTTTTGCAGACGGATGAAAGCCTTAAAATATACGGGCCGGGCCATAACAGCTTTGTGGAGACTGAGGACGGCAGGCTGGTCATGGTGTTCCATGCCAGGACGGAAAAGGATCTGGTGGGAGATCCGCTCTATGTACCGAACAGGCATGCGATGATGTTAGAGGTCAAGTGGAATGAAGATGGGAAACCGGTTTTTGAATTCTAAAGCAAAAGAATTAAATACGGAAAAAGTAAAATTAAAAAAAGAGAAAGGCTCAAAAAGTAAAACAGTAAAGAACAGGTCCAAGAGGGAAAAGAAGATTGCCAATTCCTTTATGGTAATATTTGCCGGGGCTATCCTGTTGATCATTTTATTGGGCAGTCTCTCATACAGCATGGCTTCTAAGGCTGTCATGCAGAAATACGAGGATGCGGTAATCAGTGCGCATCCTCCATGAGTACTTCCGTGCAGCTGATCTGTGAATCCATATCGGATAAGGCGGTTGAGTTTTATCTCAGCGATGATTTTAATACATATTATAATGATATGGCATTGAGCGGCGGGGCCGAGGGTGCCAGGAGCGCCAGCGAACTGAACAACCGCTTGATTGCGATTAAGAGCGCCGCTTCCTATATTGGCGGTTATACCCTGTTTGCGGACAGTGGTAAGAGTATCGTATCAAATGTCAAGGGACTGCCGGAGGATATGTACCGTACCTATATGGAGAGCGAAGAGGGCAAAGCCTTAAGCGGTAAGAAAACCACCAATACATGGCGGGGCAGTCATGCGGGCGTGGATCAGGCGCTCGGTACATCAGATGACAGCTATGTTTTTTCCTTTATGATGCGTTTTGTCCTTAAGAAAAACGAGGGTTTTCTGATTGTCGATGTAGACAAGAATTATATGGAAAATCTGCTCAGTGTTATGGAACTGGGGCAGGGAAGTATCCGCGGCATCGTGACAGAGGACGGACGGGAAATTCTATTACAGGAGCAAAAAGGCAAAGATGGCATTGAAATGACACGTTGCCAGACAGAGGCAGTTTTTGCAGATGCGGCCTTTGTGGAAGAAGGCTCTGATAAAGAGGTAGTATCCAAATATCTTCAGGCAGATGGGCAGACACAGTTGTTTGTCAGTGCGCCGATTGGCAAGACCGGGATGAAGATCTGTGTTCTGGTACCGAAGAGCACGATTCTCTCAGAAGTCAGAGGCATACGGAATGTGACAGTACTTATCGTACTTTTTGCTTCTCTGTTTGCCGTTGTAAGCGGTCTTTGGATATCTGGCAGAATCGGGCGGGCATTAAAGTCGATGAGCGCATCCCTACAACTTATTTCACAGGGTAACCTGATGGAAGAGGTGCAGGTCAATAGCCGGGATGAATTCGGCAGACTGGCAGACGGTATCAACGGAATGCTCGGCGGTATCAGAGGGCTGGTGGGCAATAACAGACAGTTCGGGACACAAGTAAAAGAGCTCTCTGAACAGGCGTTTTCCTTTACTGCCGGGATAGAATCTTCCATGCAGCAGATGGTAGGCTCCATGAAATCTGTGTCGGGGGATGTTACGGAGCAGTCAAGGCAGACGGAGTTAAGCGTAAGCGAGATGGCAGGTCTTTCTGAGAAGATCAATGATATTTACCAGGCTTCTGAGGAGATGACACAGAAGATTGGTGAAGTGGTAGATTCTGTGGACAAAGGGAAAGACGGTATTGGAGAACTGCGTATTAAAGCAGAGGAGACGGCAGGGATTGCCGAGACGCTTGTTTCCAGTATTACGCAGGTCAATGCACAGTCCGAGAGGATCGTGGATATTATCAACACAATTGAGGATATCGCCTCCCAGACAAATCTGCTGTCCTTAAATGCCTCCATTGAGGCGGCGAGGGCAGGTGAGAGCGGAAAAGGTTTTGCAGTGGTGGCGACAGAGATCCGTAAACTGGCGGATCAATCCATGCAGGCGGGTACTTTGGTCAGAGAGATTGTAAGCGGTATTCAGGAGAGCAATCAGGCAGCAACGGATGCGGCCAGGATAACGGAAGGCTTTCTGGGCGGACAGACGGAGATGTTAAAGGATACGGTTTCGGCTTTTGGCAACATTAATGACAGTGTTCTGGTTCTGGCAGATGTGCTCGGCGCCATTCGGCAGAAGATGGCTAACATGCAGGAGAGTAAAGAGGTTGTCAATGAATCAATCGAGGAGATTAACCAGCTGTCCGGACAGATTGCAGAGTCTATAGAGAGCGTGTCTGAGGTGGTACAGGAGAAGATGAAAGAAATTGATACCCTGGCTGACACAGTAAGGCTTTTGAACACAGAAGCAGAAGAATTACAGGCTTCCATGAGCAGGTTTATTCTGGAAGATGTGAAGGCAGAGTCAGAGCCAGAGCCCGCAAATAATGATGCAGAATGATACCGGTGATTCTCTTGTTTTTGTAGAAACTCGGATTTCCCCGTTGATGGCAGCAGTCGGGTAAATAAAAAGAGATACCATTTAGAATTTGTGTGAATTCCAAATGGTATCTCTGATTTTTTACATATTAGTTGTAATTATCAATGCAGGGCTGGAACATATCCTTAGTCACACCGCACAGAGGGCAGCACCAGTCTGCCGGAAGATCCTCAAATGCTGTGCCGGGTTTGATACCGTGTTCCGGATCACCCTTCTCAGGATCATATGTGTAGCCGCAGGGATTACAGAAATATTTTTTCATCGTAATTTCCTCCTTTGTATATTATAAATATGCTGTCAATTTTTATCTTATGATCGTATTAACCAAAGTATCTCTTTAACAGACCAGCAAATGCCTTGCCGTGTCTTGCTTCGTCTCTTGCCATCTCATGAACAGTGTCATGGATTGCATCCAGATTAGCAGCTTTAGCGCGTTTTGCAAGGTCGAACTTACCTGCGGTTGCACCATTCTCAGCTTCTACTCTCATCTCCAGATTCTTCTTGGTGGAATCGGTCACTACTTCACCGAGAAGCTCTGCAAATTTAGCAGCGTGCTCTGCCTCTTCCCAAGCAGCTTTCTCCCAGTACAGACCAATCTCCGGATAACCTTCTCTGTGAGCAACTCTAGCCATAGCAAGATACATACCTACTTCAGAGCATTCTCCGTTAAAGTTAGCGCGCAGATCATCGATGATATCCTGGCTCACACCCTGTGCTACGCCTACTACATGTTCTGCAGCCCATGTCATCTCGCCGCCCTGTGCTGTGAACTTCTCAGCGGGTGCATGGCATACCGGACATTCAGCCGGTGCAGCATCTCCTTCGTGAACATAACCACATACCTGACATACAAATTTCATAATATAGTCTCCTTTTCTTTTTATTTGTACCCTTAATGAATGGGTTCATTTGTTAGTTTTTAAAAGTTTTCCGCTTATCCGAGGCCGCAAAGCGGATCTCGTAAACGAGCTATGCCCGTCTTGTACATTTGTCACAGATTCCATAGAAATATGTGACATGTCCCTGTATCTCGCCGTCAAAATCTTTGCGGGCAGTCTCCAGGATCTTTGCAATACTCTCCATCTTAAGATCCGTCACACCGCCACATTCTGAACAGACAAAATGGTAATGTTCGGAGGTATCCGCATCAAAATGATCGATACCATCACCCACACGCAGACGCTGTATTGTTCCCATATCGGCCAAAAGCGTCAGATTGCGGTAAACCGTGCCGAGACTGATGTTAGGATATTCCTGCCTGACGTTCTGATAGACCGTTTCGGCGGTAGGATGATCTTTGCGAGTCATCAGAAAGTCATAAATGACCTGCCGCTGGCGGCTGTATTTCAACGCCATTGCAAACCCTCCTTAAAAATAGGAATTATTACTGATTTCATGAAATTATTATAACAAATTAAACAAGCTTGTCAATCTTAATTTTATGAATTTATAAATTTTTAATAAGATTATCGGAGATGTTTTATTTCTATCTGCGAAAAGTGTGGTATATTAAAAATATTAAGATATGAAATGACGCAGTACACGTAAAGAGAAAGGAAGATCACCGTGAAATTCAAGACGAGGCTTGTGATCACATCGATTTCTATTATATTGCTGCCGCTTCTTTTAACGAGTATTATGTTTTTGCTGGTCGGCAGTCATATAGAGGATGCTGAATCCAAGTTTGGGATTTTAGACAAAAACAATGCTTCTTTTATTTATACGATAGAGAATTACAGCCGCATTACGGAAGAAGTGCTGGAAGAAGTGAAACAGCAGATTGTGGAAGACTCTGTGAAGCTGGAGAATAAAGAATATCTCGATCAGCTTACGGAGGATTTAAGGGATAAGTCTTCTTATATCATAGTCAGAAAGGGCAGTCAGATCTACTATACCGGCAATAACAATGCTGCAAAAAAAATATTTGACATGCTGCCGGAATACGGTAATGAAATACCTGACGAGGAGACCGGATTTTATTATAATGATATGAAGAAACTGGTCAAGGGAGTGGATTTCAGCTTCTCGGACGGGGATGAGGGAAGTTTTTTTATTGTAACGAGTATCAATTCGCTCCTTTCCAAAAAGATGCTGCGCAATATGATCATCGCCTTTATACTGGTGCTGATCTTCACCAGTATCATATTAACCCAGTGGATTCAAAAGGGCATCTTCACACCGATCAACCAACTCAACACAGCGATGCAGAATATTGCTGAGGGTAATCTGGAATACATGCTGACGACCGAGGGGCGGGGAGAAATCGGAGAACTTTACCGCAATTATGAGGACATGAGGCTGCGGTTGAAGGAATCCCTGGATGAGAAATTTGAACATGAAAAGAAAAACAGAGAACTGATCAGTAATATTTCCCACGATTTAAAGACGCCGATTACGGCCGTCAAGGGGTATGTGGAAGGGATTATGGACGGGGTAGCCGATACGCCGGAGAAGATGGATAAATACATTAAGACCATCTATAACAAGGCCAATGACATGGATCGGCTGATCAACGAACTGACCACCTACTCCGGGATTGACAACAACCGGATTCCTTATAGTTTCCGCCGCATCAATGTGGCAGATTATTTCGGAGATTGTGTGGAAGAGGTGGGGCTTGATCTTGAGTCCAAGAATATTCAGTTGAATTATGAGGATCTGGTGGAGCCTTCCACGCAGATCATAGCCGATCCGGAGCAGCTTAAGCGCGTAATTAATAATATTATTGGCAACAGTGTAAAATATTCGGATAAGGAAAAGGGCATTATAGACATCCGGATTCTGGACGAAGTCGATTCTATCCGTGTGGAGATTGAGGATAACGGCAAGGGGATTGCGGCCAAGGATCTGCCCAATATCTTTGAACGGTTCTACCGGACGGACGCTTCCCGCAATTCTTCGAAAGGCGGCAGTGGCATAGGCTTGTCTATTGTAAAGAAGATCATAGAAGACCATGGCGGTTATATCTGGGCTACCAGTAAGGAAGGTGAAGGTACCTGCATGCACTTCGTGATACGCAAATACCAGACGGAGCCAAAGGAATAGCGTTGATTTGAGAATGTGGAAGTAATTATATAAACTGAGGGACAGAAAGGACAGGATATTATGAGTAAGATTTTGATCGTAGAAGATGAAGAGGCAATCGCAGACTTGGAAAAGGATTATCTGGAACTGAGTGATTTTGAAGTGACTATCGAAAACAAAGGGGATAAGGGACTGGAGACTGCGCTGGCGGGCAATTTCGATCTTGTAATCTTAGATCTTATGCTGCCGGGCATGGATGGTTTTGAAGTCTGTAAAAAAATCCGGGAGGAAAAGAATATACCGATCATCATGGTATCCGCCAAGAAGGATGATATTGACAAGATCAGGGGACTCGGTCTGGGAGCGGACGATTATATGACGAAACCATTCAGCCCCTCTGAGTTGGTGGCCAGGGTGAAGGCACATATGGCCCGTTATGATAGACTGGTGGGCAGCAACCAGAAAGTTAATGATATCATAGAGATTAGGGGACTTAAGATAGATAAGACGGCCAGGAGAGTCTATGTGGACGGGGAAGAACGGATATTTACAACAAAAGAGTTTGACCTGCTGACTTTTCTTGCGGAAAATCCCAACCATGTATACTCCAAGGAAGAATTGTTCCGGGAAATCTGGGATATGGATTCCATCGGTGATATTGCGACAGTTACCGTACACATTAAGAAAATTCGGGAAAAGATAGAGTTTGATACTGCCAAGCCGCAGTATATCGAGACCATCTGGGGAATCGGATACAGGTTTAAAATCTAACAAGGGCAGAATCAGAGGATATCGCTATGAAGTCACGTATCTTATATGAAGATAAAGATATAATAGTCTGTCATAAACCCGCCGGCATTGCTACCCAGACGGCTAGGGTGGGGCAACGGGATATGGTCAGTGAGATGACGGTGTATCTGGCGAAGGAGGAAAGGGATTATCTGCAAAAGGAGCAGGGTCCGGCCGGGCAGATGCCGTATGTGGGTGTGGTTCACCGTTTGGATCAGCCGGTGGAAGGTATTCTGGTCTTTGCCCGAAACAAAGTCGCGGCGGCGGGGTTAAGCCGGCAGATCACAGAGGAGCGGATGGAGAAAGATTACTATGCCGTTGTCTGTGGACAGGTGATTCCGGAGCAGGGAGAATTGTTGGATTATCTGGTAAAAGACGGCAGAACCAATCTATCCAAAGTTGTACCAAAAGAGATTAAGGGGGCAAAAGAAGCCCGCCTGCGGTTTAGAGTGATACAGTATAAAGAAACGGAAATTTCAGAAGGCAGGAGATATCAGACTGCGCTTGTAAGAATTCGTTTACAGACGGGGCGTCATCACCAGATACGGGTACAGATGGCAAATGCAGGCTTAAGTCTTCTGGGAGATCGCAAATATGCCAAGGAAGAGATAGTCAGACTTTCGGAGCAGATGGGAGTCAGAGAAACCTCACTGTGTGCGAGCAGACTGGTATTTTATCATCCGTTAACCAAAGAGAAAAAGGTGTTTGCGATTATGCCGGAAGGGAAGAGTTTTGCCGGGTTCAGACAGGCAATAGAGACGGACATAAGGGAGGATTTGCAGACAGCTGCTGAATCAGAAGGGCAAAATTGACAGAATGATTCATTGGAGTCAGTACAACAATCAGGTATAAGATCAGTGAAAATAAAGATAATAAAAGCAGTGTCAGTTAAAGAGGCAGAGGTTAAACTTCTGCTTCTTTTTATATTGAAATATGGTGGTGAACAAATCATGTGGAACAGCGGCCAGCAAATAGAAAAATTATGGAATAACAGAGTCATAAAGGCATGTGTTGTGTCAGCCCTTGTCTATGTCTTTTTTCGATATCTTTTTACGCTGGCGGCCCCCTTTTTGACAGCTTTTGTGTTAATCACCTTATTGTATCCGTTGTTGGAAAGGATACAGAGAAAGATTCCGATCCGCAAAAAATTTCTGGCGGTGGGCATTGTTCTGCCGCTTTTACTTCTGGTGTGCAGTGTGCTCTGGGCAGTTATGGTACTGGCAGCAAAACAGCTGCAGAATCTGCCGAGTATCTGTGATAAAGTGGGTGCGCAGGCTCAAGTCTTTTTTCATCAGTGCTGTTGCCAGATGGATGGAAAATTTGGCTGGGACGGAGAAGAGATTGAGGGCTATATCATTGAGCAGTTAACGGTTATCATGGAAAATGTGCAGATACAGGTGGTACCGCAGATTCTGTCCTCTTCATACAACTGTTTTAAAGGAATATTTTCTGCTGTAGGGTTTTTAGCAATAACCTGTATCGCGGTTTTTTTGTTGGAAAAAGATTATGCGAAGATGGTGGAATGGATTAAATCAGAAAAGGATTTAAGATTTATCTGGACTGTTATGGAAGGTGTGCTCTCCTATATCATTACCTTTATGAAGGCGCAGGGCGTGATACTTCTGATCATCAGTCTGCTGTGCAGCGTGATTTTGAGTGTGGCTGGGATTAGCGGCGGTATTTTTCTGGGTATCTTGGCCGGGGTGTTGGATATGCTGCCGTTTATCGGCACTGGAATTGTGTTGGTGCCGTTATCCATATGGCAGCTGTTTAACGGACGGTATGTGCAGATGGCAGTCTGTCTGGTTCTGTATGGCGCCTGTATCCTGACGAGGGAAATGCTGGAACCTAAGCTGATCGGAAAAAGAGTCGGTGTAGCGCCGATCTATATGCTTTTGGCTATTTATGCGGGTGTTAAACTGTTTGGGGTAGGCGGTATCATCAAGGGGCCGCTCTCGTTGATTGTGATCTGTGAGATTATGAAGGGGGCGGAGGAGTTATAGTATTTGGTGATTGTGGTAGTTGAGTATTTCATATATAATTTAGTATTATGCAGTGGATAAAACATACTTGTGGAGGTATTTAATAATGATACAGGTACTTACCGATAACAAAATGAATGCGGGTGAGGGAGTGCTTATTAATTCGCTATATTAACCACGTTCTTGAGATAAATCCATATTATATACGAATGGTGATGAGTTAGTGAAAGTAGTATTTGAAATCAAGAGAGGACTGCATCCGTTTACTGTGTACACAAAAAGGTATATTCAACAGCTGAATAACAGTGGCCAAATCTTTAGCCGCAAAATCGGACAGGCCATCCTGTCGTTATACTTTATCGTAATGGCAGTGGTCTACCCCTACTATGCGCCGGGCGGGTATCTGCGGATCGGTGAAGCGAAGTATATTTTCTTCCGGAACGTGACGCTGGTTGTCATGGCAGTAATGCTTGCTGTCGTTTTGAGCACTGTAATCCGGCAGCCGGGACTTTTCACAGAATATTACCATAAGATGTCTGTGACGGACTGGTTTGCCTATGGGTACTTTGTGGCCGTGATGCTGTCCTATCTTGGCTCTTCTTATAAAGAAGAAGCATTCTGGGGTGCGGAAGGCTGGTATATGGGGACAGTGATGCAGATGATACTGGTGCTTTTGTATTTTTTCTTTTCCCGGTATTTTGTGTGTCGCATTGGCTGGCTGACGGTCTGGATTTCTGCCGCCGCCGGGGTGTTTATTCTGGG
This sequence comes from uncultured bacterium, assembly GCA_947243845.1. Lineage (GTDB taxonomy): Bacteria > Bacillota > Clostridia > Lachnospirales > Lachnospiraceae > UBA3282. Next base: position 71,720 of record CAMXIF010000013.1, on the reverse strand, counting down.
GATTTTGAACCGCTATTCTATCTATCCTATTGTTATGGAAGGGCAGACACCGGTGTTTATCTCCACGCTGGGAAATATCAACTGGTTCTGCGGATACTGGTCGGTGACGGCGCCCATTGGGATAACCCTTTATTGGTGCAGTGAAAAGAGATGGCAGCGTGCGGCGGCAGGTCTTTACAGTATTGTGGCGGTGCTGGCCGGGGTGGTGCAGGGAAGCGAGAGCGCTTATTTGGTGTTTGGGGTGGTATTTGTGGCGCTTTTGTTGTTTTCCCTGCATAATATACAGCGTCTTTATCGGTGGATGGAATTAGGTATGCTGTTTGCGGCAGGATGCCAGTTGGGGCGGATTCTGCGCTATCTTCCTGGGTTCAATATGAATTACGGGAGTGATGTAAATGGGGGCAGCCCCTTGGTGATGGAAAGGCTGACGGACTCCAATGTTACCTTGTGGCTGTTGGGTATCTTATTGGTGGCATATGCAGCGCTTAGGGTGTGGAAGAAAGGCTTGACGGATGGTGGGAAAAGACGGCTTTATGTTCTGACTGTGATATCAATTTGCTGTATCATCTTGTGTGGAATAATCAAAGTCAGCGGGAGGTTATATGAGGCCGATGGTCAGATAAGGTGGTTTCGTGATGACTGGGGCAACGGCCGGGGCACAGCTTGGAACTGCAGTATAGAGGCCTATCGGGGATTAGATACTGTACACAAGATTGTGGGCGTGGGGCCGGATTGTTTTGCGGCTTACCTCTATGAAGTGCCGCCGCTTGCGGAGCAGCTTGTCAGGAAGTTCGGAGATGAAAGATTGACGAATGCTCACAACGAGACTCTTTCCATCCTGCTGAATACGGGAGCGCTGGGGGTTTTGTGTTATGTAGGGTTTGTAGGAAGCGCCCTGGTGCGGTATAATAAAAAAGCTGGCAGGCAGCCGCTTTTCTATGTGTGTGCGATCTGTCTTCTGGCTTATACGGTACATAATATGGTAAGTTTTCAGCAGGTATTAAATACGCCCTATTTCTTTATGCTGCTTGGAATGGGAGAGGGGCTTCTGCGCGAGAACGGGGAGATGGCATGAGTAATAAGCTGCATAAAATAAAAGATGGCGGACAGGGCGCCGGTTTGGAGATTACAGGACAGTTATTGGAATATCTGCTGGCGGTGGTGACGGCAGTGGTGTGTATCGCAGTGCCGTTATATGCGAAGGAAGGGTATGACCAGATCGGAAATGCCAAGTTTGAGATCTATAGGAATATTCTTCGGCTGGGGTTTGTGCCTTTATTAATGCTGGCGATTCTGTATGGGGTTTTCTGGATTTTGGGAAAGCACAGATGGCAGCTTTCAATTACGGATGGTTTTGTGCTGGCGTATCTTCTTTCAACCACACTGGCCGCTGCTTTGGGCGGATTTTATAAAGATGCGCTCTGGGGTGCATTTGGCTGGAATATGGGACTGTTTTCTCAGGTTAGTTTTGTATTGTTGTATTTATTTCTCTCCCGTTTTGGGAAACATTATCGTCCTGTGCTGACAATCCTGTGCGGGGTGTCAGCAATCGTGTTTTTGTTGGGAAGTGTGCACAGGCTTGGAATAGATCCCATTGGGTTTTATCACGGATTGACAGACAGTCAGATGGCGCAGTTTCTTTCCACGGTGGGACAGGCCACCTGGTACGCAAGTTATCTGATCGTGGTTTTGCCTGTGGGGATTGGAGTCTTTCTGTATACAGAAAGTCGAATTTGGAAGATTGTAAGCGGTATCTATATAGCCGCAGGATTTTGTACTCTGGTGACACAAAACAGTGACAGCGCTTACTTTGCGCTGGCCGGTTTTATGCTGGTGTTCTTTTGGATATGTGTGAAAAAAAGAGAGAGTCTGCGCCGGTTTGTGGCGGTCTGCATTCTGTTCTTCCTTTCGGGTAAGGTAATGTCTTTTCTGATGCGGATTGATCCGAATCCGGAACTGAAATATGATTTCCTGACCAGTCTGGTCTTAGATTCTGCACTGACCTGGGTATTTTTAGCAGTTTGTCTGGCGCTGTATGTAATATTATGGAGGCGGCAGGATAAAGCCTATCCGGTGAAGACGATGCTGCGGGTGCGCTGGGTAGTGCTTGCAGGTGTTGGTGTAGTGTTTGCAGGGATTGTGGGGCTTATCATTTTGCAGACGGGTGGGCTCCTGCCGGAAGAGATATCACAGAGACTGTCCTCCGTGTCCTATTTTACCTGGAACGAGTCCTGGGGTAATGGCCGGGGGCGTATCTGGAGTTTTGCGGTCAGGGTTTTCCGGGAAGAAAGCCTTCCGCATAAGTTGATGGGGATAGGGCCGGACTGTCTGAGCAGTTATGTGGCGGTATATCATAGGGAGGAAATAGAACTGTACTGGGGGCAGAAGGTACTCACAAATGCCCACAACGAATGGCTGAATATGCTTATCAATGGCGGGATTGTGGGATTTATATCTTATGCGGGAATTTTTGTGACGGCTGTAAAGCGGTTTTTGAGGGCAGAATGCAGGAATGTTTTTCTGACAGGGATTGCGGCTGCTGCGGTTTCTTATATGGCCTACAACTTTTTTTGTTACCAGCAGGTATGCTGCACGCCATTTATGTTCATACTGATGGGGATTGGAGAATATTTGTGCAGGAAAGAGGAGGCTTGAGGGAGATTTCGTATAAATAGCAGTTGACAAAATCTATTTCCGCACTTAGAATATAACGCAAGAAAACAGCGCAATATAGCTGTATGGATATATAGCAGACGTGGCGAAGATGAGAATAGTACGAATGGGGAAGGTGACAGAGAGAGAATCAGCGGTGGAAGATTCTTACGGGAGCCATTCGGAACCGGCCTCGGAGTCCTGTGCGATAAACACAGCGTAGCACCGGCGATAACGGTAGGAGAAGAGAGCGCTTATGCGCTAATTAGGGTGGTACCGCCGAGATTTCGGTCCCTTAGGGGATGAGATCTGGGCGCTTTTTAATGTTATGGGAAGGAGAGAGAAAATGGCAGACAAAAAATTAGTGGAAGCGATTACAGCGATGGAGGAGGATTTTGCGCAGTGGTATACAGATGTAGTAAAGAAGGCGCAGCTTCTGGACTATACCAGTATTAAGGGATGTATGGTGCTGCGTCCGGCCGGTTATGCTATTTGGGAGTTGATTCAGAAGCAGATGGATGATCGGTTTAAGGAGACCGGGGTGGAGAATGTATATCTGCCCATGTTTATTCCGGAGAGTCTGTTAAATAAAGAGAAAGACCATGTGGAAGGATTTGCGCCGGAAGTGGCGTGGGTGACGCATGGCGGTCTGCAGCCTTTGCAGGAAAGGCTGTGTGTCAGACCGACTTCGGAAACACTTTTCTGCGATTATTATAAGAATACGATACAGTCCTACCGGGACCTGCCGCAGGTGTGTAATCAGTGGTGTTCTGTGGTACGCTGGGAGAAGGAGACAAGACCTTTTTTGCGCAGCAGGGAGTTCTTATGGCAGGAGGGGCATACGGCCCATGCCACTGCGGAGGAAGCGGAGGAGAGAACGCTTCAGATGTTGAACCTTTATGCTGATTTCTGTGAGGAAGTACTGGCGATTCCTGTGGTGAAGGGACGCAAGACGGACAAGGAGAAATTTGCCGGCGCCGTGGCAACGTATGCGATCGAGGCGCTTATGCATGACGGTAAGGCATTACAGTCCGGTACGAGCCACAATTTCGGAGATGGTTTTGCGAAGGCATTCGGTGTGCAGTTTACGGATAAGGACAATACTTTAAAATATGTGCACCAGACTTCCTGGGGAACGACTACCCGCCTGATCGGTGCTGTCATTATGGTACACGGTGATAATTCCGGTCTCGTGCTGCCGCCTAAGATTGCGCCTACCCAGATCATGATCATTCCCATCCAGCAGAAGAAAGAAGGCGTACTGGATAAAGCATACGAACTGAAAGACCGTCTGGGTGGTTTCCGTGTGAAGGTGGATGATACGGATAAGAGTCCCGGTTGGAAATTCTCCGAACAGGAGATGCGTGGTATCCCGATCCGTGTGGAGATTGGTCCTAAGGATATCGAGGCTGGTAAGTGTGTGATCTGCCGCCGTGATACAAGGGAGAAGATTGAAGTTTCCCTGGATGAGATTGAAGCAAAAGCAGGGGAAATCCTTGATAAGATGCAGAAAGAAATGCTGGAACGTGCGCGGGCACACAGAGAGAAACATACTTTTGTGGCTAAAGATATGGATGAATTCCGTAGACTGTTTACGGAGGAGACCGGTTTTGTGAAGGCTATGTGGTGCGGCGAGCAGAGCTGTGAGGAGAAGATTAAGGAAGAACTGGCAGTCACAAGCCGCTGTATTCCTTTCGAACAGGAAAATATCAGCGATGTCTGTGTATGCTGCGGAAAGCCTGCGAAGAAGATGGTCTACTGGGGCAGAGCGTATTAAGTATAAATCCGGTATCTGGCGATAGTCAGGTGATCGGGTATGGAATCATGAAGCGCCATGGTGCCGGATGGCACCGATGGCGTCAAAATAGCGGAGTGATTGCATATTATCAAGAAACAGAGTATAATAATAAAAGTTGTTTTGGCCCCGCTGTTGCGGCGGGGCTTATAGTAAAGGAGGACAAACTGTCATGCAAAAATTATTATCAAAGATAGCGAAATTTTCATATTTCTTTATGTGCGGCTGGTATCTTTTTACCTTGCCGGTGCATGCTTATATTGATCCGTCCGCAGTCACTTATATCATTCAGGCTGTTGCGGGTGTCCTGATTGCTCTGGGTGCGGTGCTCACGATCTTCAGACATAAGATTTTTGCCTTTTTTAAGAAGAATAAAAAAGACGGCGAGACAGAGAAAAGTGCGATTGAATTTAAGGACGTGGATGAATAAGAGGCGGTTATGGGTACAGCAATAGATGCAGTGGTAGGCGTTTTGGTATGGTTGATTAATTTATGTTATGGATTCTGCCATAACTATTGGATGGCAATTCTGATATTCACATTTCTGACTAAGGTGATCTTACTCCCCTTGTCGGTCTGGGTGCAGAAAAATTCCATTAAGACGGTGCGGATGCAGCCGGAGATGAATCACATCAGTGCAACCTATATGGGTAATCAGGAAGCCATTTCTGAGGAACAGTACAAGCTATTTAAGAGAGAAAAATACAGCCCCTTTGCGGATTTGATTCCACTATTTGTTCAATTGGCACTGCTGATGGGTGTAGTGGAGGCTGTCAAGCGGGGGACAAGCCTGACGGATATTCCTGTCAAGACAGGGGGAGTCACCTTATTGATTCCTCTTCTTGCAGCGTTATCCGCCTTTTTCATGTGTTATGTGCAGAATAAGATAAATGTGCTGCAATCCGAGCAGGGCGCCCTGAACAAGTACGGCACCATGATTTTTTCTGTGGCGCTGTCTTTGTATTTGGGCTTCTTTGTCTCTATCGGCGTTGGATTTTATTGGAGCTGCAGCAATATTTTATCGATTGTTCAGCTGGTGCTTCTGAATATCTGGATTAATCCCAAAGACTATATTGATTATGAGGCGCTGGAAAAGAGCAAGGAAGAACTCAGACAGGCCAAAGCCTTTATGACTTCCAAACAGAAGGAAGACAGGAAAAGTCCTTATCGGGACAAGGAGAAGGCGGATTATAGGAAGTTCGTAAAGACACCTGATAAAAAGATTGTCTTTTTTTCGGAAAAGAACGGTTTTTATAAATACTATAAGAATATTATAGAAGAGATTATCAGAAGGACAAACATTGTCATTCATTACATCACCAGCGACCCGGAGGACGAAGTGTTCGGGATGGAGAGCGGCCAGTTTAAACCATATTATATCGGTGAACACCGGATGATCGTGCTGATGATGAAGATGGAGACGGATATCATGGTCATGACTACGCCGGATCTGGAAAATTTCCAATTGAAGCGGTCGTATATCCAGAAGGATATCGAGTATATTTATGTGCCCCATGATGTCAACAGCGCCAACCTGGCCTTTCGTAAAGATGCGTTAGATCATTATGATACGATCTTTACATCGGGACCCAAGAATAAGAGTGAGATTGCCGAGCGGGAAGAGAAGTATGGACTGCCGGCGAAGAAGCTGGTGGAGTGGGGTTCCAGTGTCATAGATAATATGACCAAATCCTATGAGGAGATGATTAAAGAGGACAGTGTCAGGGAGCAGGAAGATAAGACAGTGCTGATTGCGCCCTCCTGGCAGAAAGATAATATTCTGGATTCCTGTATAGAGGCAATGCTGGATCAGCTGGTAAAGACACCTTATCATATTATCGTCCGTCCACATCCTCAGTATGTCCGGCATTATGAGGGAAGGATAGATACTCTTGCGGAGAAATATAAAGAATATGATGTCATGTTCCAGAAGGATTTCTCTTCCAATAAGACTGTTTATACGGCGGATCTGCTGGTCACAGACTGGTCGAGTATCGCCTTTGAATATTCTTTTTCCACTCTGAAACCGGTGTTGTTTATTGATACGCCCATGAAGATATTGAATCCGGATTATCAGGAGCTGACAACAGTGCCGATCGATATTGAACTGCGCAGTCGTATAGGTATTTCCATCAAGCCGGAGAATGTGGAGGATGAGATTAAGAATTCAGTGGATAAGCTGTTGTATGACGAGCAGTTTTCCAAGGATTCTCTGTATAAATTGAAAGAAGCGTATATTTACAATAACGGTGAGAGCGGCAAAGTAGGCGCTAAATATATGATTGATAAATTAGTGGAACGTTCCGGGAAATAGGGGGATAAACAGATGGTAAAGAGAAATGTATTGTTAAATCCGGGGCCGGCGACAACGACCGACACGGTGAAGATGGCACAGGTGGTTCCTGATATCTGTCCGCGGGAGAAGGAGTTTGTCTCCATTATGCGGGAGATTGAAGAGGGACTTTTGAAGATTGTGCATGCAGATCCGGCAGAGTTTGCGGCCGTTTTGTTCTGTGGTTCCGGCACGATCAATATGGATATCTGCCTGAATTCCCTGCTTCCTGAGGGGAAGAAGATTCTGATTATCAACAATGGTGCGTACAGCAGCCGGGGAGCGGAGATCTGTGAATATTATGGCCTGCCTTATATTAATCTGAAACTGCCATTGAACAGACAGCCGGATCTTGCGGTGATAGAGAAGACATTGCAGGAGAATCCGGATATTGCGCTGGTCTATACCACGCATCATGAGACGGGTACGGGATTGCTGAATCCAATCCGGGAGATTGGAGCGTTGGTACATCGCTATCACGGCATGTTTGTGGTAGACACTACTTCCACTTATGCTATGAGACCGATTGATATGGAAGCGGACGAGTTGGATTTCTGTATGGCTTCAGCCCAGAAAGGTATTATGGCAATGACGGGTTTGTCCTATATCATCGGCAGGAAGTCCATGATAGAGGCATCCGCTGATTATCCGAGGCGTTCATATTATTGTAATCTGTATATGCAGTATGCTTATGCGAAAGAACATGGAGAGATGCATTTTACACCGCCTGTACAGGTGATCTATTCAGTCAGACAGGCGCTGCAGGAGTATTTTGCGGAAGGCGAGGAGAATAAGTGGGCGAGGCATTGTCGGATCTTTGGGGCAATCAAAGACGGCCTTTCAGAATTGGGCTTTCGGACTTATATACCGGAAGGACAGGAATCCGGGCTGGTGGCGGCGGCTCTGTACCCGGATGACAGCCATTGGGATTTTGAGAAAGTACATGACTATTGTTACGAGAGAGGGTTTACCATCTACCCTGGTAAGGTGGAGAAGATGGGAATGTTCAGGCTCTGTGCACTGGGGGCTATTGATCAGGAAGATATCGAGGCTTTCTGGGTAGTGTTCCAAGAGGCATTAAAGGCATGCGGTGTTACAACGCCGGTTATCTATCATGACTAAACGGATTGGATGTCAGGCGATAGGAGAAGGGAAGGTATTGCTATGAAGAAAGTATATACATGTTTCTGCACGGATGTGATACATGAGGGGCACTTAAATATATTAAAGAGAGCGAACGAGTATGGCGAGGTATATGTAGGAGTGCTGTCCGATGCAGCTATGGTGGGCTTCAACCGGTTCCCCACAATCTCTCTGGAAAAGCGCATGGAGATTGTGAAAGAGACGGGACTTGTCAAAGAGGTGATGGTGCAGCAGGATATCATGTACGATCATGTGATTGAAGAACTGCGGCCGGATTATGTGGTGCATGGAGATAACTGGTCGGAGGGCCCGGAGGCGATCATTCGCAAGAACGTGGTTGCGAATCTTCATAAATATGGCGGGGAACTTGTGGAGATTCCCTATACTTTCAATGAAAATGTCAAACGCATAGACGATCAGATGAAGGAAAAACTGGCAATGCCTGAGTTCAGGAGGAAAAGGCTGCGACAGCTGATTGCCATGCGGCCCATCGTTAAGACGTTGGAAGTACATTCCGGGCTGACCGGCTTGATTGCCGAGAAGACAGTGGTGGAGAGTAACGGCAAGCTGGATCAGTTTGATGCCATGTGGATATCTTCCCTCTGTGATTCCACGGCTAAGGGTAAGCCGGACATCGAACTGGTGGATATGTCATCCAGAATCCGCACGATCGATGACGTGATGGATGTGACCACGAAGCCGATCATTCTGGACGGAGATACGGGCGGTCTGGTGGAGCATTTTGTGTATAATGTGAGAACGCTGGAGCGTATGGGTGTCTCAGCGGTGATTATCGAGGATAAGACCGGCCTTAAAAAGAATTCTCTGTTTGGGACGGAAGTGGAACAGACGCAGGACAGCATAGAAAATTTCTGTGAAAAAATAAGAGCGGGCAAGAAGGCTCTGCGGACGGAAGAGTTTATGATTATTGCCAGGATTGAGAGTCTGATCCTGGAACGCGGTATGGAAGATGCACTGAATCGTGCCCGCGCTTATGTGGAGGCCGGAGCAGATGGGATCATGATACATTCGCGCAGGAAATCACCTGATGAGATTCTGGAGTTTTGTCATAAATTCCGGCAGGAAGATGCCATAACACCGATCGTGGTAGTGCCTACATCTTTTAACAGCATTACGGAGGAAGAACTTGCAGCAGCAGGCGTCAATATTGTGATCTATGCCAATCAGCTGACGCGCAGCGCATTTCCGGCAATGCAGGGTACTGCAATGGAGATTTTGAAGAATCATAGAGCGCTTGAAGTGGATTCCAGGCTGATGCCTTTTAAGGATATCATACGTCTGATTGACGAGATATAGAAGGAGAGAGATTGGTGAGAGAGATTGCAATTCTGATGGCGGCAGGGCTAGGCAGCCGTATGCGGCCCCTGACCGAACATACGCCCAAACCGTTGATCAAGGTTCATGGAAAACCCATGATAGAGACTGTCATAGAGGGACTGCTGGGACGGCCGGTAGAAGAAATCTATATTGTGACAGGATATCTGGGGGAGCAGTTCGAGCCGCTGTGCGAAAAGTACCCGCAGGTACATATTTTGTATAATCCGGATTATCAGACGAAAAACAATATTTCTTCTATTTATGCGGCGAAAGAGGTTCTGGGCAAGGCAGATTGCTTTATCTGCGAATCTGATCTGTATGTGGCGGATGCGTCCATTTTCCGGAAAGATTTAAGGAATTCTTGTTATTATGGCAAAATGGTGCAGGGGTTTTCCGATGATTGGGTGTTTGAACAGAAAGACGGTCGGATTTCCCGGGTAGGGAAAGGCGGAACCGATGTTTATAACATGGTGGGAGTTTCCTATTTTCGGCAGACGGATGCCCGCATCCTGCAGGAAGAGATCGTCAGGGCCTATGAGAGAGAAGAGAACGGAAATCTGTTCTGGGACGAAGTGGTAGACAGGAACCTGGACCGGCTGCGGCTTACTGTGGAAGAGGTTCTGGAAGGGCAGATCGTGGAGATAGATACCGTGGAAGAATGGGAGAGAGTCAATGAAAGCATCTAAAGTATTATCGCAGTTGGAAAGTATGGGAATCGATACCATTGCAGGCGTACCGGATTCTACCCTGAAACAGTTCTGTGACGGTCTGCAGACATATGAGGGGAACTTACGACATTATGTGACGGCCAATGAGGGCGCAGCAGTGGGTGTTGCCATAGGCAGCTATCTTGCATCCGGCAGACCGGCCTGTGTGTATATGCAAAATTCCGGTATCGGCAATATCGTCAATCCGCTGGCATCCCTGGCGAACGGGGATGTGTATGGGGTTCCCATGCTGTTTATTGTGGGATGGCGGGGAGAACCTGGTGTCAAGGATGAGCCTCAGCATGTATTTCAGGGGAAGATTACCTGCGAATTGTTTGAGACACTTGCCGTCACTTACAGCGTAATTGATCAGAATACAACGGCAGAAGAGATGGAGGCTATCTTACAGGAAGCTGGTCAGATTCTGGAAAGAGGAGATCAGTTTGCCATTATTGTGAAGAAGGGTACCTTTGAGAAGGAAGCGCCTTTTCATTGGTCCAATGACAATCCCATGGAACGGGAAGAAGTGCTGGGACATATTCTGCAGACACTGCCCCGCGAGACAGCGATTATATCTACGACCGGCAAGATCTCCCGGGAATTATATGAGCAGAGCGATAGGATTTATGGCAATCATGATAACCTTTTTATGACAGTCGGCGGTATGGGACATGCCTCCATGATTGCCCTGGGTGTGGCAGCAAAGAGACCGGATAAGACGGTGGTCTGCATTGACGGGGACGGTGCAGCGCTGATGCATATGGGCGCCATGCCTTTTATAGCTTCACAGGCACCGGAGAATTTCTATCATATTGTCATCAACAATATGGCCCATGAGTCGGTCGGCGCTATGCCTACGGGCTGCCAGCAGACGTCCTTTGCACAGATCGCCAAAGCGGCCGGTTACAGGACTGTAGATAAGCTGGAAACGCTGGGAGCAGTAGATCAGATCGGCGCACGGATTCAGGAAGAGAAAGGGCCTGTCCTTTTTGAGATACCAGTCGGACTGGGCTCCCGGGCAGATTTGGGCAGACCGAAGGAGAGCGCGCGAGAGAATAAAGAAGGATTTATGGAGTTTCTGAATAATCACTGAATTCAATATAGCAATGCAATATAAGAATTGGAGGAAGGTATAAAAGATATGACAAACGAATGGAAGAATCTGTGGAATCAAAGACACGGTGAGTTAGAAAAGTTAGGGGGAGGGGTAGATAGGCAGAAGGTATTTTTGGAATTAAAGAGAAGTAATGGATTTGATGTGGTAGATGAACTGACGTATGATGCGTTATACGGACAGTATTTGGAGACGAAACAGAACCTGTGCCCGCCGGGGCATCAGGAGGGAATTAAGAGTGTGTATGAAGTTGGATGTGGGGCAGGGGCAAACCTGTTTTTGTTTGAAAGTGATCAGATTCGGACCGGTGGCATAGATTATTCCGAGGGGTTGATTGATACGGCCAGACAGGTGCTTAAGACAGAAGATATTATGTGCGGGGAAGCGGTATCCATGCCTGCTGCGCCCAGATATGACAGTTGCTTTTCCAATAGTGTGTTTTCTTATTTTGCGGATGAAGAGTATGCGTTAAAAGTTTTGGAAAAAATGTATGAGAAGGCAGACTATAGTATTGGAATTCTGGATGTTCATGATATACAGAAGAAGGAAGCCTTCATAAAATACCGGGAAGAGATTGTGCCGGATTATCATGAGCGATATAAGAATCTGCCGAAGCTTTTCTATTCCAGAGAATTATTTATAAAATTTGCGGCGGATCATAATATGGAGATTATATTCCAGGAGTCCACAATGGAAGGGTACTGGAATAATAAATTTGTTTTTCATTGTTATATGTATAAGAAATAGGTTTCTGTATTTCAGGGTGCAGTAATAAAAATATAGGCAGTAAAGAACACAGGCAGGGGATTCTCGAGAGGAAGGAGTTTTACAGGTCAAATGAGCAAGAGAAAAAAGCGCAGGAAGAAAAAGGGCTATGGCACGATTGTTTTCCTAAGCCTGCTGATAATAGCCTGTATTGCAGTGATTATCGGGATTGCCAGTGGATCATTGACTAATAAAGTCAAAACGGTCGTCAAAGAAAAAGTGACACAAGAGGTTATGGAACAGGCCGTACAGAAAGCACTGGAAAGCAGCGGCGACCCGCAGGCGGCCGATAAGGCGAAAGAGATTGTGGACAACATGGAGGAAACCGACAAACAGAAAGCGGAAGAGATTATCGAGAAATACGCGGACAGTGATACTTTGTCAGATTGTATGGAAATTGTGAGCGGCGGTGTGACTGAGGAGACATTGGAAGAAGTAAGGGATTATCTGGAAGGCAGTGTGTCGGCGGAGGATCAGGCACAGCTGGAGGAGCTGTACCGGAAGTATAGTGAGGGGTATTAAGTAAAAGGGATTGGATATTAAGTAGAATTTATGAGAAATAGTTTTAAAGAGGTGTCTGTCAGTTGCGGCAGGCACTTTTTGTTATGGAACAAGGAACTAAGTGAGTGCATGCGGCGGGCTTTGGCTCATAATAAATAGAGGGTTGACACATGTATACCCAAAGAGTATTATTGGGTATACAAGAGTATACCAAAGAAGCAAAGGGATGGCACAATCAAAACGGAGGAAAATAACAGATGGTCAGCTTGTCAGATGGAGAATGGAAGATTATGAACTGTCTCTGGGAGCGGGAGAGCACGATTACGGAATTGAAAAATATGCTGCAGCAGGAGACAGGCTGGGATAAGCATATTGTTATCACCATGCTTTCCCGGATGGAAAAAAAGGGAGCTGTCACCCACAGGGATGGCAGTCGGGCCAAGGTATTTTATCCACTGGTGTCCAGGGAAGAAGTTTCCATGCAGGAGACGCGCGGGTTTTTACAGAAAGTCTATCGTGGCAGTCTTGGCATGATGGTCAACGCCATGGTAGAAGACCAGGCGTTGTCGGAAGAAGAAATAAAGGAACTCTATGATATCTTAGGGCAGGCGAAGGCATCCAGGGATAAAGCATTCTAAAGGATACGGCCTGGATGCGTAAAGTGTGGAAAGGATGAAGCGTAATGGCTTATAACATGAAAGAAATCATTATCACAGTATCTGTCCTGATCATATGTATTATGCTGGTACGGCGGATATGCAGAGGGAAGATAGGAAGCAGGTTCCAGTATGCGCTCTGGATTCTGGTGGTGCTTCGACTTACCATTCCGGTGCAGGTAACGGTCAACCTGCCGATAACGGAATGGCTGGAACGATATCATCTGCTGGAGTCCCATACGGACCGTATGGTGGAACAGATGGAGAAACCGATTCAGGTGACGATTGATTCCCGAAGCGGCATCTATCATCTGTTGGCGGGAGAGGATATAAAAGATGACGCCATGGACAGGTCTGATGGTCCAAGCATTGCATTTATGGTAGCACATCTTCGTTACAGCTGGCTGGATGTGCTGGGTACGATATGGACAGTGGGCATGGTTATCGTAGCGGCATGGATTCTTGTCACCAATGGGATTTTTGGCCGCAGGTTAAAAAGGGGCCGCCGGATTATGGAACTGTCAGAGGAAGCGGCATCTGCACTGCGGCAGAGACTGCCGCAGAAAATTGCCGGGATGTATGACCGGGTTACTGTCTATATCGTAGAAGATCTGACCTCGCCCTGCCTCTATGGGCTGCCGGGACGGGAAGCAGTCTATCTCTCAGCGGATATTGCAGAGGATACTGACAGGCTGTGTCATGTGTTGACGCATGAACTTTGCCACAGGAAGCATGGTGACAGCTTCTGGGGTATGCTGCGGGAGATTCTTGTGACAGTATATTGGTTTCATCCTCTGGTGTGGGCGGCGGCTATCCTGTCTAAACGGGATTGCGAACTGGCCTGCGATGAAACGGCGCTTTTACTTCTGGGTGAAGAGGAAAGGATTTCCTATGGGGAGACACTGCTTTCTATCATTACCAGAAAAGCGAAGGTCTTTGACCTGCTCTGCAATGCGACTACCATGACGGGCAGTGGCAAGAGTGTCAGGGAGCGTATTGGCTATATTGCCGGAAAGCCCAAAGTGCTTCGCGCGGCGGTAATCTTGACGGTGATGTTGATGGCGGCTGTCTTTGTGTTCGCATTTACCAGGAGCCATGAGAGTGTCAGAATCATGGCCTTTGGACAGGATATGGAAACTATAACGGGAGCGGATATGCAGATTCCCCTGCCGGAGAGCATTCGTGGTATCTGTGGGCAGGTGAGTGAAGATGGAAAGGATGACGTGGTCATTTATCATATGGAGTCCAGGCGGGAGGTAGGCAGATTCGCCAGAATGAGCCTGAAAGATACTTTACAGCTGATAGATGACGGTCGGGAGATCATACCCATAGGCGATTACGGGGATAATTATCTATTAAAAGCATATTTGGGGATTTCTCCGGAACCGGTGAGCGTGACGGAACACACTTATACGCCCTATTCATCGGTGGGAGAGGAATCGGGAAAAGAGGCTGGGGCATTATGGCATGAAGATATTATCATACAGGACGATTCATACGAGGCCGATGGGGTGCCGGGAACAGACAGCAGTGCGGAAACAGAACATATTTATGTGCCGGGAACAGACAGCAATGCGGAAACAGAACATATTTATGTGCCGGGAACAGACAGCAATACGGAAACGGAGTATATTATACCGGAAGAGAATGGTTCAACCCAGATTCCTGCCCCGGAAGAGACAGAGAGCTATACCATTTTCCTGCCCTTTGAGGAGGGGCAGAGTCTGGAGGCGGTGGAGCTGGCCGAAGAAGATGATTCGGAGGTGACAGTGGACTATCTGCCCGATGAGGAGATTACCACGACAACAATTTACCCGGCCAAAGAGGTCAATATAGATGTATTATCGCATAAAGGATGTTTTGTCTATATTAAGGCTGATTACGGTAAAGTCGAGGACAGATATTTACAGGAGATGGAAAGTATCAGTGACGCATTGGAAAGAGCATCGGCGGATGTGGTCGTGTTAAGCCTTAATGGGGAGATGCGGGAAGAATTACTGAATAACCTGACGAAATATAGGACGCCCTATGTGGGTGACAATGTAAAGGTAAGTGGACTGGTCAATGCACTTCCGGTGCCGTCAACCCTTAATTTTAAGGGAGATATTTCTCTGCAGACACTGGAAAAGCCCTACTCTGTCCGGTTTGAATATGAGATGACCACAAGCAGCATTCCGCAGGAAGATCTGGATATGATGTATTTTAATGCTGCAATGTTGTTTTATACCATCGGAAATGTGGATGAGGTTGCAATTTATGTCAGACAGCCTTCAGGCGGCGATGCGGCAGCCACAATGCATGGTTATACACGGGCAGATATGGAGGAAGTTTTTGGCGGTTTATTGAAGGCGGATTATGAGAATGAGGAGCTTTTCCATCAGGGGATTTCGGAATTACATGCCGCTGTGGTGGAGTACCTGCATTCTCAGGATTAAGTCCCTGAAATAATTTTAAAAAAATTTTAAGAAATTATGTAACCTTTTTTTAATTTTCCCACTCTAATAATATAGATGTGTAAAAGAAAACATCCAGCCGGTTTTTAGAGATATTTTAAAGATTATCCAGCTATAATGGAGGCAGATGCAAAGATGGGGATCTGTATGACAGGACGCATAAACGCCGGCGGCAGGATGACAAGTTACCAAAGAGGGGAAGCAAAATGGGGCAGTTGCAGAGGGATGACAGAAGAAGAGTACGGCAGGAAACGGTAGAACTTTGGGAAGTGGAGGGTGAAAGGGCACGGGATTCACGGACAAGGCAGACAAGAGCATCGGCTCAGATACAGCAGAGAAGACCAGTGGGACAGTCAGGGCAGAGAAGACGGCCTGGGCCGGTCAGGGAATCCGGTTCCCAAAGACAGTCCAAACGTCCCGGACAAGAACGGGAGATTCGGCCGATTGTCCAAGGAAGACAGCCCGGCCCGATAGAATATGCCGGCCGGAAAAGACAATCCCAGTCAGCCAGAACGCAACGGGGTAAGGCAGCATCTCATCGGCGTGAAGAAGAACTTCAGTTTTTATTGCCGGTAGACTATCCCCAGGCCGGCAATCCCAAACCGGTACAGTCCATCAAACGCCGCAAGGCAAGACGCAGAAAGATTTTCTTAAGCCGGGCAATGGCAGTGCTTTTTATCGTGCTGTGTCTGATACTCATTTACTTGGCAGCCGGGGCAGCGTATCGTTATATTCATCGGGACATGATGCGTGAGAAAGTAAAGAAAGATGAGCAAGTCAGTACCCTGTCGGATAAATTGAGCGATACAAAAATAGCGCCGCCCCCAATAGAGGTAGATTATCTGGAGGTCAATGAATATTCCAGACCGGGGACGAAACTTGATGAGGTGAAAAGCGTATTCGTTCACTATACAGCAAATCGCGAAACATCGGCGCGAAATAATCGCAGTTATTTTGCAAACCTGGCACAAACTCACGAGCGCGAAGCCAGTGCGCATTTGATCATTGGATATGAAGGTGAGATTATACAGTGCATTCCCTTTGAGGAGCAGGCTTATGCGGTGCGGACCAGAAACGGGGACTCGATTTCCATTGAGTGCTGCTATCTTGCGGAAGATGGTTCTTTTACGCCGGAGACTTATGACACTTTGTTACATACGCTGGCGTGGCTTTTAGAGAAATATGATCTTACCACAGAAGATATCCTGCGGCATTATGATTGCGGCGGCAAGTTATGTCCGCTTTACTATGTGGAACATGAAGATGCCTGGGAGCAGCTGCTTGCGGATGTGGAAGCATATGAAGCGCCGACAGAGTAGAAAGAAAGCGGACAGATGAAAGAGGTTTTAAGAGAGCATTGAGGAGGTATCATCATGGGAACAATGATTGTGCTGGTGATCGTTGCTGTTGCGGCTGCTCTTGCAATTAGAAGCATCATCAAAAATAAAAAGGCAGGGAAGTCGATCCAGTGCGGAGGGGACTGCAGCCGTTGCGGCGGCTGTCATTAAAATAATCATACGATAGCAGGAAGAACTGTCGGTCTGTCAGGGAGAATAGGATTATAATTTTGTTTCCCGGAAGACTGGCAGTTTTTGTATCTCTATTTTAGAGAGCATGCCAAAAAGAACGAAATTGAGTTGCAGGAGAGGAACTTTATTTTACGAAGAATGTAAGTAATTTGTGGGATGATTTGTGTTCTATTTGTATTTTATTTGTGTTTAGTATTTGTATTTTATTTGTATTTAGTTGGCTGAAAAATCTTGTAATAATGCCAACTTTAGTGTATGATAAACATGAATGTTAAAAAAGAAGTAAAAACAATCAAAAAAAATGAATAATTTGGCAAAAAAGTGTATTTTGCATGACGGTGAAAGGTCCGCTATTCATAAAGGTGGTATTTGTGAATAGTGTTTTTTATCAATAGGGAAAGCAATGAGGAATTGTATGACAGGAATGATAAAGACGGAGGGAATCTTACCATGAGGAAAAAGCAAAAGAAAGCACAAATTTCGTTAGGCCAGAAGATTACAGCCAGTATGTTGGCCATGCAGATTATTGTTATGACAATTTTGTCAGTTCTGGTCACTTATTCTATCACGACAGACACTCGGAACAGCACGATCAACAGTATGAAGACGATTGTTGAGGAACGAAGCCAGATTATAAAGAATTATGTGCAGGAGGCGGAAGGAACCCTTACCGCTTACAGCCGGGCCGGAGAGATTTTGGATATCATGTTAAATCCTGAGGACCCGGATATCGTAGCGGCTGCACAGGCTTATACAGAGAAATTTTCAAGTGATGTTGCGAATCTGGAAGGCTTGTATGCCAGTGAATGGAATACGCATGTACTGGCGCACACCAATCCCCAGGTAGTGGGTATTACCACTAGAGAGGGAGATCCGCTGAAGGCATTACAGGACGCCATGATTGCGGCAAACGGTGTGTATAATACAGGTATTATTATCTCACCTGCCAGCGGCCAGCAGATCGTGTCCATGTACATGGCAGTTTTTGATGAACAGGGTAATCCGGCAGGTCTTGTAGGCGGCGGTATTTTTAGCACAGGATTGATTCAGATTCTCGACAACCTGACCATGGACGGAATGGAGAACGCTACTTACTGCATGGTTAATGTGGAAAACGGGCAGTACATCTTCCATGAGGATGCGGAAAAGGTTGCAACACCTGCTGAGGAAGATTATATCATTAAACTTTGTGAGCAGTTAAAGGGCGTTACAGAGGATAAAAGCGATTATACGGAATATTCGCAGAACGGCGAAAAGTATATTTCTACATATTATTATATGGCAGACCATAACTGGCTGTTTATGCTGTCGGATGACCAGAAGGAAATATTTGCATCCGCAGATCAGATGAAAGTTACTTTGATTGTTTTCTGCGTTGCTGCCATGTTAATACTGATCATCATTTCCCTCATCATTGTGGGGCAGATCTTGAAACCTATGAGATCTATTGAAGGAGGACTTATCTCCTTACAGAATTTTGATATTTCGGATAATGTTGAGATTAAAAAGTACTGCGGCAGACGCGATGAACTGGGTAACATTGCAAGTGCAACGGAGGTTCTGATACAGTCCTTACAGGAGATTACGGGTACATTGAAGGATTGCTGTAATACGCTGGAGGAAAATGCAGGTCATTTGCATCAGTCGTCTTACGAACTGGTAGGGGATGTTACGGATAATGTAGCGACAACGGAAGAACTTTCTGCTGCATTAGAGAGCACAAATGATGTTGTATCTAATGTAAATACAGAGATTCAGAGTATTAACTCGGTGGTTGGTTCTATTCTGGATAATATTTCGGATTCTATCCATACAAGTGATTCTGTAATTGGCAGTGCCAAGGAAATGCAGATGAAAGCGGACTATGCATACAAGAATGGACAGGAAACGTTGGTTCAGACGAAGAGTTCCGTACAGGAAGCCATCAGCAGTCTCAGCAGTCTTACGAAAGTCAATGAACTGGCATCGGAGATTCTCAACATTGCAGGACAGACGAACCTGTTATCCCTGAATGCTTCCATCGAAGCTGCACGGGCCGGAGAGGCAGGAAAGGGCTTTGCGGTGGTTGCCGGAGAGATTGGAACCTTGGCTGATACTTCCCGGAATACGGCGTCCAGTATTCAGGCAATCTGTAATGAGACAAATGATAGTATTAAGGTAGTTAATCAATGTTTTGATACGATTATTGACTTCATTGAGAAGGAAGTTGTAGATCAGTTTAAAGATTTCGCGGAAAAATCTACCGGGTACAGTATTTCTGTAAATGAGATTAAGGAACAGCTTGACAGAGTGGATCAGGCGGTTCAACAGCTGGAGGCTTCTGTCAGACATATTGCGGATAATGTAATGGATGTGAATAATATTGCCAATGAGAACATGAGCGCTATCAGTGTGATCGTTGAGAAGAATGAAAGCACAGCATTGATTGCCGATCAGATCCAGCAGCAGTCCGGACAGAACAAGAAGCTGGCAGAAGAATTAGATAACCTGATTGATAAGTTTAATTATTGATGGTACATGAAGTGATTCAATAAGGGGAATATTTAGTATTATCTTTTTCATATTATTCTTCTTCTGAAGGAAGTAAAATTCTAAGGTTAGGGTTTTACTTCCTTCTTTTTCTGCTGTATTATAGGGTTGCAACTGACAGTTGACAAATTTCCAAGCGGACTTGCTGGTCAGATTGTGTTTGCTTTTTTATGATAAATATCATCAGAGCTATACTGACAGGATGATTTATACCTGGTAACAGAAAAGGATGAAAAGGAGACATTATATGACACTGGGAGAAAAGATTTACAGGCTGCGGACGGAGAGTGGATTATCACAGGAGGGTTTTGGAGACAGCCTTGGCGTATCGAGGCAGTCGGTATCTAAATGGGAAACCGGACAGTCGGTGCCGGAACTGGATAAGATTGTGGCCATCAGTAATTTATTTGGAGTGACTACCGATTATCTGCTGCGAGACGAACTGGAGGGGTTAGACAGGGGAGATTCGCAGGCAGAGGCGCAAGATATGATAAACGGCGCCGGCCACAATACCGTATATGTATTCAGACGGTTTCATTTTGAGTATAAGAGTAAGAAAATGATAGGGAATCTTCCTCTTGTACATATACATACAGGAACAGGACTGTATCGTGCAAAGGGTGTGATCGCGATCGGAAATATTGCAGAAGGTGTTTTGGCTATCGGCTTTGTGGCAATGGGGGGACTTGCGATTGGGCTGCTTTCCCTGGGACTGGCTGCGATTGGAACTCTGGCGGCGGGCATTCTTGCATTCGGGAGTTTTGCCATTGGGATTATTACGGCGGGGGCGATTTCGGTGGGAATCTTCTCTATGGGGGCGCTGACCTTCGGGCAGTTTGCTTTCGGGGCATCCGCCCATGGAGCACAGGTGGCAGTGGGTGATGTGGCGCGGGGGAATATTGCGTTAGGATACTCGCAGGCGTTTGGCAATTATACGCAGGTCAGCAACAGACAGCCCTTTGATTATGAGAATGCCTGCCGATTGATTGATGAACATGTATCGCCTTATTGGTCTTTCTTTAAGTCATGGGCGAAGAGTATGGTGAAATTATTTTAGACTGGTTTTTTCAAATTGAATCCCGTCCTACACTGTGATATAGTTAAAGCAGTAAGGATTTGGGAGGTAGATCATGAAACTGGTTGTACTGGAGAGAGACAGCGTGGGAACAGATGTGGACGTGAGCTGTTTTGAAAGATTTGGAACAGTGACGTACTACGGAAACACCGTGGCAGATACCGTGGCAGAGCGGGTGAAGGATGCCGAGGTTATTATTTCCAATAAAGCGCCGATGAATGAGAATACATTAAAAGATGCGGCGCACGTGAAGCTGATCTGCCTGTTTGCTACAGGATATGACAATGTGGATCTGGCATATTGCAAGAGCCGGGGGATTAAGGTTGCAAATGTGGTCAACTACTGTTCAACGGCGGTGGCACAGCATACACTCCTTCTGGCGCTCTCACTCTCTGAGAAACTGGCGTTTTATGATGACTATGTGAAATCCGGGGCCTATGGGGCACAGGATCGATTTTCTAATTTTGACAGACCGTTTGCCGAACTGGACGGAAAGACCTGGGGCATAGTCGGTATGGGTAACATTGGCCATAAGGTGGCGTCTTTGGCGGAAGCCTTTGGCTGTAAGGTAATCTTCTATTCTGCATCCGGCAAAAGCAGCTGTACAGAGTACCAGCGGGTGGAGTTTGACACGCTTTTGCAGGAGGCAGATATCTTATCACTTCATTGTCCGCTCAGTGACAGAACCAGGGGACTGATCAATAAAGAGGCTTTTTCCAGAATGAAAGAGACGGCGATACTCATCAATGTGGCCCGTGGGCCGGTGGTGAATACACAGGATCTGCATGATGCATTGATGGAAGGACAGATCGCGGCGGCAGGGCTGGACGTGCTGGAAAAGGAACCCATGGCAAAAGATAATCCATTGTATGAGATCAAAGATAGTACGAAACTGATCATTACGCCACATATGTCCTGGGCGAGCATAGAAGCCAGGACGCGTCTGGTGGGTGAAGTGGTGCAAAATATTCAGGCTTTTCTGGACGGAGAAGTCAGAAATGTTGTGAATCTGTAATACAGATTGCGGCTATCTGACAGGAAGATGCATGGAAGTCAACGTAACAGGATAAAGCCCGGAGTGATTATATCAAAAGTAAGAGAAAGAAAATAGGAGGAGATTTCATATGGGAATTGTGATTAAAGATGCGCTGGCGGTGCTTCCACAGGGGGGAGAAGATGTGATTCAGGAGACGAGTCTCTACATTGAGGGGGACAGGATCACAGCAATCGGGGATAAACCGGCAGGATTTGTGGAAGATAAGGTGATTGACGGCAAAGACAGACTGGTGATTCCGGGACTGATTAACTGCCATACCCATTCCTATATGTCATTTATGCGGAATGTGGCGGATGATCTGTCCTTTATGGATTGGCTCTTTGGAACGATCGATCCTATTGAGCAGCAGATGACGGATGAGGATACCTATTGGGGTGCAAACCTTGCCATTATCGAGATGATGAAGAGCGGAACTACCTGTTTTAACGATATGCAGATGAATATTCATCAGACTACGCGTGCGGTGAAGGAATCCGGTATGCGTGCAGTGATCTGCCGCGGGCTGGTGGGAAGCGGTAATGATGAAGCGGGGCAGTCGCGTCTGCGCCAGGCTTATGAGGAGCGAGATGCGGCTAAGGATTGTGACCGGCTGACTTTTAAGTTAGGGCCGCATGCGCCTTATACTTGTGATGATGAATTCTTAAAGATTGTGGCAGCGGAAGCCAAGAAAGAGCATATGGGAATTCATACACATCTGTCCGAGAGCGAGAGCGAGATCAGCCAGATTCAGGAGAAATATGGCTGCACGCCGATCGCACTGGCGGAGAAATGCGGTATTTTTGATGTGCCGGCTATTGTTGCGCACTGCGTGCAGGTGACGGATGAGGATATTGATATTTTGAAAAGAAAGAATGTCAGCGTTGTGACCAATCCGGCCAGCAACATGAAACTGGGCAATGGCTTTGCGCCTGTGGCGAAGATGCTTGAGAAAGGTGTGAATGTGTGTCTGGGTACGGACGGTGCAGCCAGCAATAACTGCCTGAATATGTTCCATGAACTGAGCCTGTTGACACTGATTCACAAGGGAACAGGCAGGACGCCTCAGTGTGTCAGCGCTAAGGAGGGATTCCGGATTGCCACCATCAATGGAGCGAGGGCGCTTGGCTTGGAAAAGGAGATTGGTTCTATTGAAGTTGGTAAAAAAGCCGATCTTGCTATTCTCAATCTCAATACGCCGTCACTCACGCCCAGAAATAATCTGATTGCAGGTTTGTCCTATTCTGCAAACGGTTCTGAAGTTGATACGGTCATTATCAATGGCCAGATTACCATGGAGGGACGCAGGATCCTCACCATGGATGAACAGCTGGTTTATGATAAGATACAGGATATCATTGTGCGCATGGGACTTGATAAAAAGACATATTGATGAAATAGGACTTATGTATTATGATTCCATACGATTTTATGATAGCGTAATGCGTCAGAGTTTGCTATAATAGACGCAGGACAAATTTATATGTATTAGGGGGAATATAATATGCTGGCTACTTTGATACCGTTTTTTGACAAAGATATGAAGGTTCGTGCATACTCCTTGTTTTCACAAAAAGAGAACAGCCTTCTGAATCCGCCGATTTTTGGAACAAGCAGTGCTACGGGACTGGCAGAGATCGAGGGACTGGACATTGTACGTAATATTGGTATTGATACATTGTCACTGGGTACGGATGTACTCATACCAGTGAATCATATCGCAATCTTTTCTGATCTTGAATCGCAGTGTGAGGGTCTGACGGGCAGACTGGTACTATTGTTTGATAAGTCGATTGAAAATACGGAGGCTTATCGCAAGCGTCTTACGGATTTGAAACAAAAAGGCTTTAAGCTGGCTATCATGAAACTTCCGGTGAACGAACTGGAACAGAACAAAGAACTTCTGACGCTGATGGACTATATCATATTGGATTATAAGAAGGTGGATGTCTCCAAAGCGAAGATATATTTTGGACATTTATATCCGAATCTTACTATATGTGTGGGCAATATTGACAGTCAGGAAATCTTCGATCAGCTGAAAGATGATGACAGCTTCCAGTTTTTTGAGGGTAATTTCTATCGTATTCCCATCAATAAGGGAGAGACAGAAGTATCTCCGCTTAAGATCAATTATCTGGAATTGATGAATATTGTCAATGATGTAGATTTTGAGCTGACCAAAGCTGCCGATGTCATCGGGCGTGATACGGCTCTGGTGGTTGAACTGCTTAAGATGGTCAATCACATTGCAATTAATTCTGAGGTTACTTCTATCCGTCATGCGGCTGCTATCTTAGGGCAGAGAGAGTTAAAGAAATGGATTAATACGGTCATCACCAAAGAACTATGTGCGGACAGGCCGAATGAGGTCGCAAGAACATCCATGTTACGCGCTAAGTTCATGGAATGTCTGGCTCCTGTTTTCGGGCTTGGGACAAAGGCATCGGAAGTATTTTTGATGGGACTGTTCTCCATTCTGGATATTATTCTGGATATGCCGATGGAAGAGGCCTTGAAAAAGGTTAATGTGACGAAAGAAATCTCGGATGCGCTGGTATATCGTAAAGGTGAACTGGCTAATATCTATTCCTTTGTGATCAGCTATGAATCGGCGGACTGGCAGGAGATCAGTAGACAGCTTATTGTGTTAAATGTTGATACCAATACAATCTACCAAGCTTATACGGAGACTATGTGCTGGTATAAATCAATGTTTTTTGAAAATTAAGAATCTTCAGGAGGAAACTATCAATGAGTAGCGAAATCAGAGACATTAATCTTGCCGAATCCGGTGAGAGAAAGATCGAGTGGGTTAAGAGAAACTGCGACTTACTTCGTACACTGGAAAAGGAATTCAGTGAATCAAAGCCTTTTGCCGGCAAGAAAGTAACTCTTTCCGTACACTTGGAGGCTAAGACAGCTTATCTGTGTCTGGTGCTGGCAGCAGGCGGCGCCCAGATGTATGTGACAGGATCCAATCCTTTGTCCACACAGGATGATGTGGCGGCGGCCCTTGTGAAAGCGGGACTGGAAGTTCATGCATGGTATGATGCCACAGAAGAGGAATACAATAATCATATCCGTGCGGTATTGGAGGTTGGCCCTAACATTATCATTGATGACGGCGGCGATCTGGTCAATATGGTGCATAAGGAGATGAAACATTTGATCCCCAACATCATTGGCGGCTGTGAGGAGACCACGACAGGCATTATCCGTCTGGAGGCCATGGATAAAGCGGGCGAATTGAAATTCCCCATGGTTCGTGTCAACAATGCGGCATGTAAACATTTCTTTGATAACAGATACGGAACCGGTCAGTCTGTATGGGATGGTATCAACAGGACTACGAATCTGATCGTGGCAGGTAAGATTGTGGTTGTGGCAGGCTATGGCTGGTGCGGTAAGGGTACCGCGATGCGCGCCAAAGGACTTGGTGCACGGGTAATCGTCACAGAGATCGATCCGATCAAGGCAATCGAGGCAGTGATGGATGGTTTTGATGTGATGCCGATGAAGGAAGCAGCCAAATTGGGTGATTTCTTCGTGACAGTGACAGGATGTGACGGCGTTATCGATCAAGAAGATTTTGCAGAGATGAAAGAAGGCGCTATCCTGTGTAATGCGGGACACTTTGACTGTGAGATCGATATGGCATGGTTGAAAGCCAACGCAGTAGAGACCAGAGAACAGCGTAAGAATATTATGGGCTATAAGCTGCCCACCGGTCAGTGGATTTTTGTGCTGGCGGAAGGCCGTCTTGTAAATCTGGCAGCAGGTGATGGACATCCGGCGGAAATCATGGATATGAGTTTTGCGATTCAGGCGTTGTCTGCAAAATATCTGGTGGAACATGCCAGCGAACTGACAGAGAAGCTGATCGATGTGCCTGAGGAAGTAGATAAGGATGTGGCGAAGAGAAAGCTGGCATTCCTGGGCAAGGAGATTGATGTGCTCACACCAGAGCAGGAGAGATATTTGAATAGTTATGCGCTGTAATAAGAGAACGGCTATGCAGAGTATCGTCCAAGGTACAAATTAGCAGGAATCAGATCCGCACCCTGAAACGGGGTGCGGATTTTTAGGTTGCGGCATGCGGTTATGTTTTGCAGGCACGTATAAATATTATTTACTTGCGGGAGAATTTGGGATAAAATCTTACTTTCTGATTTCAATATACATAAATGGTCGCCCTGGTCTTTGTGGCTGGCGGCGGCCTCTATTATAATGTTGCTGTGTGAAGCATGGTGAGTACGTTATTTTCGGAGTGAGCGTACATTAGCGGACTTCTACAGCAATTTTTTGGAACTCCACTGGCTGGAGCGACACTGCCGGTGATTGCATTTATCATGCTGGGGATATATGGAAAACTAGTATGGATGTTAATAGCGACAGTTATTCTGGGAATCGGGCATATAGGAATACACATACAACATAGAAAAAATCTTTATATTTAAAATAGCTATTGACTTATGCTGTCTACAAGAGTAGACTATACATAAAGTCTACATGCGTAGACAAAATAGGAAAGAAATATTTTCATGAAAAATACTCAGAAAACAGAACATATATCCATGTGAGAATTATGCGACAGAAACGGCAGATATGGCAGGAGGAATCAGAATGACGGACAGGAAAATATCGGATGCGGAACTGGAAATCCTGGAAGTTCTTTGGGCGGCGGGAGAGGCATTAAATGCCAATGAAATCCGTGCACGGCTGAATCAAAAGAAGGATTGGGAGCGGACCACAGTGCTGACATTGATCAGACGGCTGTTGGATAAGAGTGTAATTTCGCAGGAAAAGAGAGAGGTGTATTATTATACGCCCTGTATGGAGCGCAGCGCCTATGTGAAAGAAGAGACGAAAAGTTTCGTCAACAAGTTTTTCAAGGGGAGCGCGAAGAATCTGGCGGCGGCTTTGCTCACGGACGAGAATATGTCCGGAGAAGAGATTGAGGAATTGAGAGCATATTTCCGGGATAGTTTCCGGTAACAGAGAATAGGAGGTATAGATGTATGGTGCAAATGTTTCGTATGATTTTGTCCTTATCGGTATCCGGCGGGTTGGTCGGTCTTTTGATATTGCTGCTTCGTCCTGTTACAAAGAGGTATTTTGCCAGGAAATGGACTTATTATCTCTGGCTGTTGGTACTTGTGCGGTTGATGGTGCCGGTACATGTGGATGCCAATGTGATGGAGTATTTGTCGAGAGGGCTGGCGGTGACAGTAAGTCAGCAGGAGAGTACAGACAGCGTTGATGTGATGGCGGGTGAAGCTGATGGAAACGTGGCAGATGATCTGAGCCGGCGTGAAGCTGGTGTGAGCGGGGCAGATGATCTGAGCCGGCGTGAAGCTGATGTGAATGTGGCAGATGATCTGAGCCGGCGCGAAGCTGACGTGAATGTGGCAGATGATCTGAGCCGGCATGAAGCTGATGGAAACGTGGCAGATGATCTGAGCCGGCGTGAAACTGATGCGAAAGGGACATTTACCGCAGCCCGTTTTTTCAGCGGGGCATGCTTGATATGGATACTCGGTATATTTCTGTCAGCGGTATGGCGGGTGTATGGTTACCGGAATTTTACCAAAGCGATACGCACGAGCTGTGTGCCGGTTACGGATGAGAATGTTCTGGCAAAAAGTACAGAGATACAGATCAGGCTGAGAATCGGACACAGACTGCCTCTTTACGAGAGTATATCTGTTAACAGCCCCATGTTAATCGGGACGATAAAACCATATATCATATTGCCATCGGCGCTTCTTAGGGAACTGAAAAGTCGGGAGAATGATATTTGTCTGATTCTGCACCATGAGCTGGTGCATTATAAACGGCGGGACATCTGGTATAAGTGGTTGTTTCAGGCGATACTTTGTATTCATTGGTTTAATCCGCTTATCTATTTGTTTAATCGCAGATTCAATGTGGACTGCGAGCTTGCCTGTGATGAACTTGTGATGACGCTTCTTTCAGAGGAAGGGCGTGAGGCCTATGGCAATGTGCTTTTGGATGTGGCAGAAAAGAATTTTCAGGAAAAGTTATCATCCATCCACAGGAATATTCCGGCGATGACATTACTGGAGGAAAAGCGCACGTTGAAAGAAAGACTGCGCGGCATTGCACAGTATCATAGGAAGGGGCTTGTGATAGGTATTGTCTCCGTGATGGTGTTGGCAGTGCTGATTACGGCAGCAGTAATCTGCGGTGTGTCCGGGGTACAGTCATATACGGGTCAAATGATTGCCCTGCAGAACCGGGGAATTACAAATGATCTTTTGGAAAGTATAACCGGTGGGCCGATGGGCATCGAAGAGAATGGGAATGCATATCGGATGTATGATGATGATACTTTGATAGCCGGAAAGAGTGAGAGCGATTGTTGGCAGGCGTGGAATTATTGCGGTGGGGGCAGGAGCGTGGATTGTCAGAAGCTGCGTTTCAATGGTTCTGATATCCTGTGGATATTTTATGCAAATAAGGATACAAAATTGGAGATCAGAACTTCCTTTACATTAAAAGATGGCCGTTTTAAGATTGTGCAGGTAAATCCGGATGGTACAGTGCGCACGCTCAATGACATCGGAGAAGAGACGGTTGAGGAGATTGTGCTGTCCGAAGGGCGTAACTGTTTTAAAATAGTAGGGCAGAAAGCGCGTCTGGAAACTCTCAGTGTGTCATACAGCGGCATAAAGGAGGAAGATGTCTATGGTATTTACAGAAGTGAGGAAGAAGAATATGCAAACCAGGTGATGGCAGGAGAGGAAGTGCTTGACATATCCAAACTGGAGGAAGTAAGCATGTATATGGATGAAAGGGATTTGAGCGAGATGTATCGCTCCATCTGGGAGGACAATGTGGTCTTATCAGATGTAAATTGGCAGGATGCGTTTTCCTATTCCGATGCAAAGCTGACGACCGGATACTTGATAGAGGCATTGGAAGAAGGCAGGGTTAAGGAGTTTGACAGCCGGATTCTGTGTATGATTGCCTGTTATATGGAGCCTGAAGATGTCAGTGAGTGTTTCCGGTATCTGCTGGAGAGCGGAAAGATAGCGGAATCTGACTGGGAAGATATTTTTCTTAATTCCGATACAAAACTGTCTGCGACATACCTTGTGAATGCGCTGCGGAAGGGAAAAGCAATCGGCTTTGGTGATAAGACGCTGAGCCAGATTTCCTATCAGGTATCCACGCAGTCTTTGACGGATATTGTGACGGTACTTGATAGGGAGCAGTTGACCTTTAACGGGTTATTGGAGTATGTGCTACCCTTTGTGCAGAAGCAGGATGAGGCAGTGATCTGTGTCCGTTATTATATTGATATGGGAAATGTCCTTACAGATGGCCAGCTGCAGGAGGTTGAGAAGTTTATTGCCGAGAAGGACTTCTATCGGATTGTGGAGTATAATGGGAAGAGGAAATAGAGACTGGGATTATAAGATTGCCAGAAGAGAAGAACTGTCCGGAGATGGATGGTTCTTTTCTTTTGACAGATTATGGGATAGGGATTTGTGGATGTGCAATGCTGAATCAAGTATGCACAGAAAGGGATGATGTTGAAAAAAGGGATGGCACTTATTTTCATATCAGTGTATACTTACGAGATAAGAGATTGTGGAGAAGATAGAAATTATACAGGCACAAAGTTTTAAAGGAGTAATGCTATGGAAACCAACGCAAGAACTTATAAGTCCGGGGAGTTGATGAAACGGTTTCTCCCTTATTATAAAAAATATTGGAAGATAGTGGTCATCGATCTGCTCTGTGCGGGATTGACAACTATCTGTGAGCTTGTGCTGCCCATGATTATCCGCTTTCTCACGAACGAAGGCATGAATAATCTGGCGGCGCTGACCGTATCCACAGTTGTGCGGCTGGGAGTCCTTTATCTGTGCCTGCGGATTGTAGATACCATGGCGAATTTTTATATGGCGTATACCGGTCATGTGATGGGAACGAGGATTGAGACGGATATGCGCAGGGATGCCTATGCCCATTTGCAGAAGCTGTCCAATACGTATTATAACAATACAAAAGTCGGACAGATCATGGGACGTATCACCAACGATCTTTTTGATGTGACAGAGTTTTCCCATCACTGTCCGGAGGAATTTTTTATTGCGGGGATTAAGGCCGTGATTTCTTTTATCATTCTGGCACAGGTCAGTCTGGGACTTACGGTGATCATCTTTGCGATCGTACCGATCATGGTCGTGACTTGTACGTTGATCAATCTGCGGCTGCGGGAGGCTTTTCGCAGACAGCGCGTACAGATTGGAGAATTAAATGCCCGTATTGAGGACAGTCTGCTTGGACAGAAGGTTGTG
Source organism: uncultured bacterium (assembly GCA_947243845.1). Lineage (GTDB taxonomy): Bacteria > Bacillota > Clostridia > Lachnospirales > Lachnospiraceae > UBA3282. The sequence goes on along the minus strand of CAMXIF010000013.1, from coordinate 41,765 downwards.
AAAGCCTTCACCAATGAGGAGAAGGAGCAGGAGAAATTCGAGGAGGATAATGGAAAATTTTATCAGATTAAGAAAGATACTTATAAGTTCATGGCAGCGTTTCATACTACTACCAGAGCCTTTGATGGCTTGATGTATCTGGTGCTTTTGATTGCCGGCGGTATTTTTATGATCAAGGGTAAGATTGCGCCGGCGGATCTGGTGGCATATGTGATGTATGTGACTACGCTGATTGCAACCATCCGCAGGATCATAGAGTTTGCGGAGCAGTTCCAGCGGGGTATGACAGGAATCGAACGTTTCGTGCAGATTATGGACAGTGACATTGAGATTTTTGATGAGCCGGATGCGGTAGTTTGTGTGGAACCACAGGGAAACATCTCTTTCCGCAATGTAAGCTTTGAATACCCGGATGACCACAATGTGGTATTTAAGGGCTTAAACCTGGATATCAGGCAGGGAGAAAAGATAGCAATTGTAGGCCCCTCCGGCGGCGGTAAGACAACGCTGTGCAATCTGATTCCGCGTTTTTATGATATTGACGAGGGCGAGATACTGCTGGACGGTGTGAATATCCATCATTTTACCTTAAAGAGCCTGCGGCAGAATATCGGTATGGTACAGCAGGATGTATATCTGTTTTCCGGTACAGTCTATGAGAACATTGCCTATGGCAGGGAAAATGCCGCCAAAGAGGAAGTGATTGAGGCGGCGAAGAGGGCCGGGGCGCACGAGTTCGTCATGGCGTTAAAAGACGGTTATGATACCTATGTGGGGGAACGCGGCGTGAAGCTATCCGGCGGCCAGAAACAGCGGATCAGCATTGCCAGGGTATTTCTAAAGAATCCGCCAATCCTGATCATGGATGAAGCGACTTCCGCTCTGGATAATGAGAGCGAATTTCAGGTGGCAAAATCTCTGGAGGCTTTGGCCAAAGGCAGAACGACCATCACCATTGCCCACAGGCTTTCCAGTATCCGCAATTCCGACAGGATTCTGGTGCTGACAGAGGAGGGGATTGTGGAGGAAGGAACCCATGAGAGCCTGCTTGCGCTTGGCGGGATTTACCACCATTTCTATGTAACGGCCAATGAGTTAAAATAGGGTGGCGCTTATCAAGAATTTCAGACAGGACATCGGATACGGCAAATGGAAAAAGAGACCAACACGAAACAGCATATATTGATTGTAGAAGATGATACGACCCTCGCCGGCGGCCTGTGCCGCGCCCTGCAGAATGGAGACATAGAGACCATAAGCTGCGGGACACTGCAAGAAGCAGAGACCATACTTTCCAGGAGACAGGGGACAGAGGATAAATTTGCCCTGATGGTACTGGATGTGAATCTGCCGGATGGGAATGGACTCGACTTTTTGTTGAAAATAAAGAATAAATATGACATAAATGTCATATTGCTGACGGCGAACGACATGGAGACAGACATTGTTGCGGGATTGGAACTGGGGGCGGATGATTATATTACCAAACCTTTTAGTCTGGCGGTACTGCGGGCGCGTGTTGCCCTTCAGCTGCGGCGTGTGAAAGAGAAAATGCAGAGTCCTGCGGCAGAGATCATAATTGGTGAATACCGCTTTGATTTTATGCATATGAAGTTTTATCACGGTACAGAACAGGTGGAACTTAGTAAAACAGAGCAGAGGCTGCTCCATATTTTGGTGGAGAACAGGGGACTTACTGTGCCAAGGGAGCGGCTATTTGAGTATATCTGGTCTGAGGGGGAAGAGTTCGTGGAAGAGAATGCTCTGTCAGTCACGGTGAAACGTCTGCGTGATAAGCTGGATGCACAGGAGATCATTAAGACAGTGTATGGGATTGGCTATAGCTGGGTAATGCAATAAGATTCCAGTATGGGAGGCAGCGTGTATGGAGGCATTGAATACCCTATCGGTCGTGTTTTTTGTTGTTGGGATACTCAGTCTGCTGGGGGCGGTCTCACTTACCATTGTAACTTTATATAAAAGAAAAGCGGCGCTTCAGCGGATGCGGCAGATGCTGGACGCGGCGATAGATGGCAGTTTTACGGAAAGTACTTTTGATGAATCCCTGTATTCTGCGGTAGAGAATAAGTTGTCGGAATATTTGAACGCCTCGGAGACGTCAGGCAGGAGAACAGCGGAAGAAAAGGATCGGATTAAGGCGTTGATCGCGGATATTTCCCATCAGACCAAGACGCCCATCTCCAATATATTGATTTATACGGAACTTCTAAAAGAGCAGGGGCTGTCCGAGGAGGCCAGGCAGAGTGTAACGCTTCTGGAAAGTCAGGCACAGAAGCTCAGTTTCCTGATTGCTACGCTGGTAAAACTGTCAAGGCTTGAGACAGGGATTATCGCCCTGCACCCCAGGGAAGACAGCGTTGCCGGGCTGACAGAAGAGGTCTGTAAACAGTTTGATCAAAGGGTCCGTGATAAGGGACTGTATCTGCGGATGGAAAGCAGGGATATGCAGGAAGTTACGGCAGTTTTTGATGCTAAGTGGACCGGGGAAGCGCTTGGGAATGTGATTGATAATGCGATTAAATATACCAAGACCGGCGGTGTCACAGTGACGATAAAGCCCTATGATCTGTTTGTGGGAATCGAAGTGGCGGATACCGGTATCGGTATTTCAGAAGAGGAACAGGCCAAGATTTTTGGACGATTTTATCGTACCATGGAAGTGAGTGGGGAGGACGGACTGGGAATCGGACTCTATCTGAGTAGACAGATCTTGCAGATGGAGGGCGGCTATATCAAGGTCGCATCGGAGGCGGGAAAGGGAGCCAGGTTTACCCTGCATCTGCAGAAGAAAATATAAATATGGTGGGAACCACGGAGAGAGTGCCTGTGACTGGGGCGGATATTACTTTGCGGTTCACCGTTTACTTATTTATCTTTGCTATTTTTTATATTTTTGCCATTGCAGAATCTGCGAATCTTTCAAAACTGTCATAATTGATTTTCACCCGGAAAGATTCTGGAAAGAATCTTATGAGATAATCTGTATTGTGGAGAATAGACCACAGTACAGATTTTTGTGTATATAGAAAGAGAGGATGAGGAGCACAATGACAATATTATCAACACAGGATCTTAAGAAGATATACGGATCGGGCGAAAATGAAGTTCATGCCCTGGACGGTGTGAATTTCCAGGTGGAAAAGGGTGAGTTCGTTGCCGTTGTAGGTACTTCCGGCAGCGGTAAAAGCACGCTTCTTCATATGTTGGGAGGACTGGACCGTCCCACATCGGGCAGTGTCACAGTGGACGGCAAGGACATTTTTACTCTAAAGGATGAAGAACTTACCATCTTCCGCCGCCGTAAGATTGGATTTGTATTCCAGAATTATAATCTCGTGCCGGTTTTAAATGTCTATGAAAATATCCTGCTTCCGGTGCAGTTAGACGGTGGGAGGCCGGATCAGACTTACATTCAGGAGATTATCAAGACACTGGGGATTGCATCCAAGCTGGATAACCTGCCCAATAACTTATCCGGCGGGCAGCAGCAGAGGGTGGCTATTGCCCGTGCGCTTGCTTCAAAACCTGCCATTGTTCTGGCGGATGAACCTACCGGCAATCTGGATTCTAAGACGAGTCAGGATGTGCTTGGGTTGATGAAGGTGACGAGCCAGAAATTTTCCCAGACTATTGTGATGATCACACATAATGAGGAGATTGCGCAGTTAGCAGACCGGATTATCCGCATTGAGGATGGTAAATTGTGCGAAAAGAGAGGTGTATTATGAACGTTTCAAATAGAAAATGTATCCGCCGTCTCAGTATAGCCAGTTTTAAGGCGGCGAAAACCAGGAATATCATTACGATAATGGCCATTGCACTGACAACCATATTATTTACAACTATCTTCACGGTCGCTATGTCCATGATATATGGTTATGAGCAGTCCAATTTCCGTCAGACGGGCGGATATGCCCATGGCTGTTTTAAGTATTTGACGAAAGAACAGGTCGAGGAAATTAAGGAAGATCCGCTGATCAAAGAATATGGTCTTCGGATGTTTTGTGGGATGCCCAATGGGATGCCCTTTCATAAGTCTCATGTGGAGGTCAATTACTGTGATGCCAATGAGGCCAAATATATGTTCTTAAATCCCATCGAAGGGCGGCTGCCCCAGGAAGGCACCAGGGAAGCGGCTACGGATGTAAGAGTTCTGTCTCTTTTGGGAGTGGAGCCGGTGATTGGCAATGAATTTACCATGACCTTTCTGGTGGATGGTAAGGAGACTACAGAAACTTTCACACTGTGCGGATACTGGGACTATGATGATGTGATTGTGGCCAATCATGTGCTGCTTCCCTTAAGCAGGGTGGAGGAGATTTTTGAAAATCTGGATACCCAGGGAATTGACGGCATGACCACATACTGGCACCTGGATGTGATGTTTGCAAATTCCAGGCATATACGGGAAAATATGAGAACCGTTCTCGAAAGACATGGCTATCAGGATGATTCTGCCAGTGAAGAAGGGTTTATGAGCACAGGCGTGAACTGGGGATATCTATCCGCAGGCCGCGAGTATTCGGTGCTGGATGCAGGGAGTGTGCTTGCCTTGGCGGCAGTGTTTCTGCTGATTATTTTTACGGGATATTTGATTATTTACAATATATTCCAGATTTCTGTGTCCAATGATGTACGTTTCTATGGGCTGTTAAAGACCATTGGCACCACGGGCCGTCAGATTAAAAGGTTGATTGTAATGCAGGCGCTGTTATTGTCTGTGATAGGAATACCTGTCGGTCTGGTGGTTGGTTATGGCGTAGGTATGGTCATGACCCGTCTTGTAGTGTCTCAGATGAATGGTATTATGATGGTGTTTTCGGTAAGTCCGGTCATCTTTGCAGGCTCCGCAGTCTTTTCATTGGTGACTGTCTGGTTATCCTTAAAGAAGCCGTGCAGGATGGCGGCCAGGATATCGCCTGTGGAGGCGGTGCGCTACACGGAGGTTGATGGGAGCAAAAGGAGCAGGAAGAAGGGGGAAAGAGGCGCTTCTATCCCCAGAATGGCGGTGGCGAATCTGGGGAGAAATAAGGGTAAAACTATTATTACCGTGATTTCCATGTCCTTTGCAATTGTAATCTTAAACGTGACGTTTATTTTTGCGAAGGGTTTTGATATGGAAAAGTATCTGACACGGGTTAAAGTGGACTTCCTGACAGCGGACGCAGCCTATTTTCAAACGGGATCTGCTGATATCTGGAGTGGACTGCCAGAGCAGGTGATTACACAGATAGAAACCATGGAAGGGGTGACCGGCGGCAGAACCTACGGCAAGAAATTTGGGGCGGAGGAATGTGTTTCTGAAGCATGGGTGAGACAGAAGGAATCCAAGTGGAGAAGCGGTGAATTTCTGGATTCCTATATAGAGAGTCTGGAAAAAGTGGGAGATCAGGTGTCAGACAGGGTACAACTTTATGGCATGGAAGATTTCGTTCTGGATAAGATGACGCTGCTGGAAGGAGACCTTGATAAACTTAGGAGTGAAGGCAATTATGTGGCAGCAGTCTATGATACGGATGATTATGGAAACGTCTATGAAGACAGTAGCTGGGCTAAGCTGGGAGATAAAGTGACCATCCGCTATATAGACAGCTATGAGTTTTATAATCCCGATACGGGAGAGATATATGATGAGAATCAGGATCTGACGGGACTTAAGTTTGCTTCGCGCGCCAGAGAATATCGAGAGGTAACTTATGAGGTGGCAGCAGTGATTGAGGTGCCGCACACATTGAGCTATCGTTATTATGGTGCGGATGTTTTTGTGATGGGAGCAGATACATTTCTGCAGGATTCCGATGCAGGGGCAGGAGAAATACTTTACTACGCTTTTGACTGTGCGGATGACAGAATGGAGGAGGTGGAAGCGTGGCTTAGCGATTATATGGGCGGCAACGACTCCATGTATGATTATGAGAGCAGAAAGACCTATGCGGAAGAATTTTATGGGTTCCGAGACATGTTTGTTATGGGCGGAACGGGTGCCGCATTTATTGTGGGCATGGTAGGTATCCTGAATTTCTTAAATACCATCCTCACAAGTATCATGGCAAGAAAGCGGGAGTTTGCAGTATTACAGTCTGTCGGCATGACGGGCAGACAGCTCAACTGGATGATGATTACGGAGGGCATGGTGTTTGCAGGCAGTTCCATTGTGATTACGTTAGTGGTTTCTATCGTCATGGGGCCGGTGATTGGCAGCGCTCTGGAGGGTATGTTCCCCTTTTTTACTTATCATTTGACTGTGACGCCGATTCTTGTGGTGGCGCCTGTATTCCTGTTACTGGGTGCAATGATACCGCTTGCTTCTTATCGGCAGGCAGCAAAAAGGTCTGTGGTGGAAAGGCTCAGGGAGGCGGAGTAAGAATCCGTCCTTGCAGATAAAAGTGTTATTGGGGTAAATACTGTGAAAATACCGGCAAAATTAAATAGATTTTCTCTAAAACGTATTGCGCGGTAGGCTATAAATAGGGTATAGTATTATAGAGATGCTAGGCATAGGATATAGGCAATAATTAGAGAAGGATATAGAGATAGTATGGAACAGTTAACACCTCAGGATCAGGATAAGATGGCCGAAGTATCGCAGATATGCATGTCTCATTCGGCGACTGCCTTAAATATGTTGGTCAGGAAGAAGATCACTGTCAGTCCGCCTTCCGTGAAGGTGGTAAACAGGGCAGATATCAAGAATATTCTGACTGCCTTTGGCATGGGCAGCGTAACGGTACAGATTGATTATAAAGACGATTTTCACTGTAACAACCTGCTGATGCTGAAAGAGAATGATATTAAGATAATCATGGATCTGATGATGGGCGGCGCGGGCGTAGCGGCACCCGGTGAACTCAATGAGATGCATTTATCCTGTGTATCGGAAGTGATGAATCAGATGATGGGTTCTTCGGCTATTGCCCTGACGGGAATGATCCACAAGACGGTGGATATTAACCCGCCCAAGGCGACTCTGGTCAGCGCCAAAGAGGATGTTGATTCCATTGATTATCTTCCTTTTGAAGGAAACGAGATGGTTATTGTACTTTCCCGTTTTGACGGGGAAGGTGTGCTCAAAGGTATTATGATTCGTATCTATCCGATGAAGGAAACAAGATTTATCTGTGATAATTTTATTATGAAATAGGGAGGGAGTCTTCGATCGCTTTTATTCGACAGAATATGGTTAGCAGATTTTCACAAAAGCAAGAGCGCTTTATCTCATAAATTTGCTGAAAATTGCTTCATTTCCCGAAAATACTTACGACCGGGTACTTTAAGTGTTAAAATAATATATAGTAAGGGTAACTATCGGTAGTTTGGGGCGCAGAGTTTGGAGGGAAAATATGTTTGAGAAAGGTGAATTGATCATATGCGGCGGGCATGGTGTCTGCCGCGTTATTGACATTACGGACAATCCGATCGATCGTTTGGACAGGAAGAGAAAGTATTATCTTCTCGAACCGGTTTTTGAAAAGACAAGCACCATTTACACACCGGTAGACAATGAGAAGATTATAATGCGCAGGATCATGAATAAGGAGGAGGCCGAGAAACTCATTGAACATATCAGGGAGATTGATATCATGTGGGTTCAGGAGGAAAAACGCAGGGAGCAGACCTATAAAGATGCACTCCGCACTTATGATTCCAGGAGCCTGATGCAGATCATCAAAACCTTGTATCAGCGGAAGCACATGCGTATCAATGAGGGCAAAAAAGTACTCTCCTCCGATGAGCAGTACCTTCGGAAGGCGGAGGAACTCCTCTACAGTGAGATGTCTCTGGCGCTCTCCATACCGAAGGATCAGGTGGGAGCATATATCGTGGAAGCGGTAAAGAGGCAGGAAAGTAAAGTGTAAGACCGAAAGGCAGAAAATGAAAATTTTCTGCCTTTTTTGGCCCTTTTTAACATTCTGGTGCGTGTTATAAGTAGGGACGTCCAATAACAACCTGTAGGTTGGGAAAGGTAAATTACTTATGACAATAGAAGACGTGGTAATGAAATACAGCGATATGCTATACCGGATTTGTGTAGTGATGCTGGGAAATGAGGCGGATGCACAGGATGCGGTGCAGGACACATTCTGCAGGTATTTGGAACGGATGCCGGATTTTGCCGGCGAGGAGCATGAGAAAGCGTGGCTGATCAAAGTGGCACAGAACCGGTGTCGGGATATGAGGCGTTTTCAACTGCGGCATCCCCAAATAGACATCGAGGAGATAACCGCCAGTTATGAAGACCCGGAATATAGTGAAGTGCTGGCGGAGTTGATAAAGCTCCCGCTTTCGGTCAAATCTGCGGTATATCTTTATTACATTGAAGGCTATAAAACGACAGAGGTGTCGGAAATACTCGGTATTTCTGCCAATGCGGTCAAGAAAAGAGTGCAGAGGGGTAGGGAGATGCTGCGGCTTTCGCTTGAGGATGAGACATATCCGAGGAAAGAGAGAAGGAGGAAAGTATGAAGATTGCAACGTTAAAACAGGCAGTGGAACAGATAGAACTTGAAGATGCCAGGAAACGGCAGATGATCCGGGAATTAAAAAAAGGAAGAAAAGCACATCCCGTTTATAACCGTGGGCTGCGGATGGCGGCAGCTTTTGCAATTTGTATTCTTGCTGTGGGTTTCTTAAGCGTACCGGTGCGGGCGCTGGTCAGTTCTTTGGTGCAGGAGCGTATGGAAGAAGTGCCGAAAGAGGAGATGCAGGAGACGGTGGAACAGCTTGATGCACAGAATGTCGGCGGAGACGGCTATACCAGACCATATACGCAAGCAGAGAAGACTCGGATGGAAATGCTGAGTGAACAGTATCAAAACGGCACTTTCCCTGCAGGGGAAATACCGCAGGTAGACAGTGAGGAGGAGGCAAAGACACATGAATTTTGTTTCCTGACCACCACCAGCGTATTTTATCTGCCGGCAGACAGGGAATTGACGGATGAGGAGATTCTGCAGAAGATAGATTTTGAATATAAACGTAACTATGCGTTGCAGGAGCGAAATGAGAAGGAACATGCTGAAGAGATTGCGGTCAGGGAAGCGGCCGAGCAGAAAGAGATTGCAGAGGCGGTGGAAGCCGGCGGTGTCACGGAAGAACAGGCAGTGGGGATTGCAGAGCAATATCTTCAAAAAATATATGGCGTGGATGATAGCGGTATGGAATTGAGTCATTATTATGATGTCGATGCGGCGGATATTATTGTGGGGCAGCCGGCTTATTGTGTCAATTGGAGCGACATTATAAATCACCGATTCTATTATTTCTGGATCAGCATAGCAGATGGCCGGCTTCTCAGGATGGATTATTCGGGTGATCAGGTACGGGAACAGCTGGAGAGTGTCAGGCCGGCTATAGAGGAAGCGCCGGATACAATTGCACAGGTCAAAGCAGAGGCAGAGCGTTTTCTGACGGACAATATGGGTGTACAGGAATCCTATGTCAGGGTGAGGAGCTGCTATCAGACAACCAGTGAGGGAGGCGTCAGTACATTGGTGGATGTCCTGTTCGTAAAGGCGGACGGAGCGGCACATTTGTTGGAATGCAGCTGGGACGGAAATGTAAAGGGTTACTCATTCGTTACAGAGAAAGATTATGAGGGCAGTATAGAAAAGTCTAGGGAAGTCAAGAGCATGCGGTATACGGAAGAGTATGGCAGGGAAGTTACGGTGGATAATGTGTGGGATTGACAAAAGAGAACAGGGTACGTAAATAAAAAAGATTTTCCTGCTGGGTTGTGCAAAGTACCCAGTGGGAAAATCTTTTGTTTATGAGAATGTATTTTAGCCATGCTGAGGATGATTGCCGATTTTTTCAATCGCGGAAATCACTACTGTCAGAATCTCTACTTCAGCCTGCGGCTGGTAATTGTGCAGTTTTTGGAAAAGTGCACCGGTATTTGTACGGACATATTGGGGCGAAAGCCTGTTGAGTGCATAGGATGCCATATCCAATTTACAATTTTCACAGGAACATACATTAGGCATAGTCGGAAGCAGCTTGTTGAGCTGATATTCCACTGCGTCTTCCATGATATTCTTTAAGCCTTCCATTTAGAACCTCCCTCATATGTCATATAATGACAGAAATATACACGTTTTATATTAGTACAAATTTCTTAAAGAATCAATATTTTTTCGCAAAAAAATGAGTGCAAAATTTAATAAAGGATTATAAAAATCTATAGAATAATATAGTTTGCAGCAAAATAGTCCTGCTTGCATTTTTAAAACAGACATTGTATTCTATGTAGTGTCTTGTCTGGGCAGAACGATGCGGGCATACAGAAATTTATTCTAATGGAAAGAAGTAAGGAAATTTTATGATTTTAGATGTGATAGCAGATAGTTTTGTAGACAGTGTCAAACTCCTGCCGTTTTTATTTCTCACATATCTTGTGATGGAATACCTGGAGCACCGGGCGGGAGAGAAGATGCAGGATATCATCAGAAGATCCGGCAAAGCAGGGCCGGCCATTGGCGGGCTTCTCGGTATATTCCCACAATGCGGGTTTTCGGCGGCGGCATCGAATCTGTATGCCGGCAGGATCATAAGCTTGGGGACGCTTATGGCTGTTTTTTTGTCCACTTCGGATGAAATGCTTCCCATCATGATATCTGAAAATGTAGGTATCTCCATGATGGCGAAGGTTCTTGGGGTGAAGGTATTGTTTGCGGTGATCGCCGGTTTCGGGATTGATCTTGTTTATCGCAGGAAAGAGAAGGATATGCAGATCGAACATCTCTGTGAGCGCCATCATTGCCATTGTGAACGCGGGATCTGGAAATCGGCCCTGCATCATACGTTGGAGATTTTCTTATATATATTGGTGATTTCATTTGTGCTTAACCTGATCATTGCGTTGATCGGGGAAGAGGCTTTAGGAACATTGATCCTGAACCGGCCGGTGTTTAGTGTTCTGATTGCGGCCCTGGTGGGCATGATTCCCAACTGTGCCGCGTCCGTTATTGTCACGAAACTTTATCTGGGCGGCGTCCTTGGGGCGGGGGCTCTGGTGGCAGGTCTATTGTCCGGTACGGGCGTAGGATATCTGGTCTTGCTGCGCGTGAATGACGACCGCAGGGAGAATCTGAGGATTTTGCTGCTTTTATATGTGATCGGCGCTGTTTCGGGAATGTTGGTAGAAATTTTGGGATTGGTATTTTAGGGTGGTTTGATCAGGGAAATATAGGTTAATGAGAAGAATGAAATTTAGAAGAAAAAATAAAGAACCGTCCCCAGAGCGCATATGTCTCCAAAAACAGTTCTTTTGACTGCACCGCCAGGGGCTCGAACCCTGGACACCCTGATTAAGAGTCAGGTGCTCTACCAACTGAGCTAGCGGTGCACATCCACATTTTGGCGGTTCTTCAACACGCAAGAGTTATTATAGTATAATGTTTTGTGCAATGCAAGTATTTTTTTAAGAAAATTTAAGAATATGGGATATTTTTTTAATACTTGCATTTAGAAAGCTAAAATGATACATTATTCACAAATTTGAATCGGATCAGGGGGAAGGGACAATGATCTTTGAAAGTCACGCACATTATGACGATGAGGTATTTGATGAAGATAGAGTAGAACTGCTCACTTCTTTGAGCGGACAGGGTATTGGCACGGTGGTCAACATTGGGGCAAGTCTTGCGGGATGCAGGGCGACCGTGGCGCTCACGCAGGAATATCCTTTTATCTTTGGGGCGATCGGAGTGCATCCCAGTGAGGTGGCAGAGCTGAATGAGGAAAACTTTGAACTGCTGCGGGAATGGTGCATGCTGGATAAGATTGTGGCGGTGGGGGAAACGGGACTGGATTATCATTGGCCTGAGCCGGGTCCTGCTTTACAGAAAGAATGGTTTGAGCAGCAGCTGGCGCTTGCCAGACAGGTAGAACTCCCTGTCATCATTCATTCCAGAGAGGCGGCGAAGGATACGCTGGAGATTATGCAGGCTCATCGTGCCGGTGAGATTGGCGGCGTGGTGCATTGTTTTTCTTATACGAAGGAGATGGCAAGAGAATATCTAAACATGGATTTCTATTTTGGCATCGGGGGCGTGATCACGTTCAAAAATGCGAAGAAGCTGAAGGAAGCAGTAGAATATATTCCGATGGAAAAGATACTTCTGGAGACAGACAGCCCTTATCTGGCGCCGGAACCCAACCGTGGGAAACGAAACACCTCTCTGAATCTGCCCTGTGTGGCAGAGGCGATTGCAGAACTTAAGGGGATATCTTATGAGGAAGTGGTGGAGATTACGGAGGCCAATGCCAGAAGATTATTCCATTTGTAAAAGTTAAGGCGATTCCGAGGAGGATCAGGAACCGGATGTGATTGTAGATTGTAGGGATTGAGGAAAGAGGACCTGCTATGGCAAATTTGGGTAATATGTATAGTACAACAGAACTTTTGCAAAAATATCAGTTTCATATGCAGAAGAAATATGGACAGAACTTTCTGATTGATACGAATATTCTCCGTAAGATCATGGGAGCGGCACAGATCACAAAAGAGGATTGTGTGTTGGAGATTGGGCCCGGAATCGGCACTTTGACGCAGTATCTGGCGGAGGCGGCCGGCAGTGTGATTGCGGTGGAGATAGATAAGGATTTGATCCCTATTCTGGAAGAGACACTGGCGCCATATGATAATATTAAGCTGTTAAATGAGGATATCCTGAAAGTGGATCTGCAGAAGCTTTTGGAGGAACAGGGCGGCCGGCAGTTTAAGGTGGTGGCAAACCTTCCATATTATATTACCACGCCGATCATTATGGAACTCTTTGAGAGCCATGTTCCCCTAGAGAGCATTACGGTCATGGTACAGAGCGAGGTGGCGGAGCGTATGCAGGTGGGGCCAGGCACCAAAGCTTATGGCGCTCTGTCTCTGGCGGTGCAGTATTTTGCAAAGCCGGAAGTGATGGTGCGGGTACCGGCATCCAGCTTTATACCGCGGCCTAAAGTGGACAGTATGGTAATCCGTCTGACGCGTCATATCAGTCCGCCGGTGGAAGTGGATGATGAGGCATACCTGTTTGCCGTGATCAGGGCATCTTTTAATCAACGCAGGAAAACACTGGTGAACGGCCTTGTTAACGCGGGCAATCTGGGTGTGACCAGGCAGCAGGTTGAGGATGTTTTGGAGCAGATGGAAGTCTCCAAAACAATACGCGGAGAAACGTTTACATTAGAGCGTTTTGCAGAACTGAGCAATCGGCTGGGACGCGTGAAGGATCAGTAGGGATTTTTGAGTACAAGTACAATATAAAGTGATTGTATATTGCAGCATCTCCATATCTTGGTATATTCTTACAGTAAGATACCAAACTGGGGGTGCTTTTTTCTTTATATTTTATTTACATTGTCAGGCGTCTATGGTAAACTTAAACAGAATAAAATCGCGTTTCCCCCGATTCAGGAATCCGATCTGCGGACCTGGATTTTGTTGGGGAATATACTGTGTAATTAGGAGAAAGTGGCAAAGTACGTTAATGAGGTGAGCACCTTGGATAAGTATGAATACAAAGTTCGTGCCGATGAGATTAAGGCACTGATAGCAGAGGGAGAATACGTAGAAGCAGTTAAGATCGCGGATACGGTGGACTGGCGCAGAGTCAGGAGCGTCATGATGTTGTGTACCATCAGCGATCTGTATAAGATTAACAGAAGATATCAGGAGAGTAAGGATCTTCTCCTTTTGGCATATGAGAAACACCCCACAGGCAGGCTGATCGTGTATTCTCTGTGCGAACTGGCTATCAAGATGGAAGAGTATGTGCAGGCGATCGAGTATTATAAAGAATTTGTACAGATAGCGCCGAAAGATACCAACAGATATGTTTTGCAGTACAAGCTTTATGAAGCACAGGACGTGAGCATGGAGGAAAGGATTGCAGTCCTGGAGGAGTTCAAGAAACGTGAGCCCAGGGAAAAATGGGTGTATGAACTGGCATATCTTTATCATAGGATTGGTTTGACGACCAAATGCGTAGAGGAATGTGACGAGATGTTCCTCTGGTTCGGAGAGGGCAGATATGTTATTAAGGCGTTGGAGCTTAAAGCGCTGCACCAGCCCTTGAGTCCGGAACAGCAGGAAAAATATGACCGCTGGATTGCCGGCAGGAGCGCTGGCGAAGATCAGGAAGATTCGATGGAAGAGGAAGCTATGCCGGAGGATATGTCGGACGAGGATGATGCTGCATATGAATCGGACGAGGATGACGGGGAAGAAGAGGAGATTCTCGCGGCGCCTACCACTGAACTGCCGGAAGTCAAGACTGTGGATGTGGGACAGTATAATACGATCAATCTGCAGATGGCCCTGGCTGAGAGCATGAGGGAGGTTCTGGCAGAAGATGAGGAAGATGAAGCGGTTGATCTGATGGACGAGGAGTATGATGAACCGGATGAGGACGATGAGTTTGTAGAGGATGAACCGCTGGAAGAAGATGGATTGGAAGAGGAAGTAGAGCAGGAGGATTTTGCAGACGAAGCATTTAACGAGCAGGCATTAGACGAGGATGCATTTGAGGAGGAGCAGAAAACCCCCTCTATCACAGAATCCATTATTGCGCCGCTCTTACAGGAGACGGCAGAACTGCCGCCGGTGGATACGGATGAGATAACGGAGGATAACAAGGGGGACGAGGAGGAAATCGTTCCGGATGAGGCGCTTTTCTTTGATGCCCAGCAGATCATTGAACAGATGAAAAAGGAGGCCGAGAGACTCCAGCAAGCGGCTTTACGCGCACAGGCAGCCAATCAGAAAAAGACCGGCCTGGTACCGGGAGCAACGACAGGGACTCTCACGCCGTTAAACACCAAACCCACAGAGTTTGATAAAATGTTGTCTCAGGAGTATGACGGACAGATCAGTCTGGTGATGCCTGAGGCGGAGAAGATGGAGAAGCAGATTACCGGCCAGCTCAGTATTGATGACATCATGGCTGAGTGGGAGCAGGTTAAGAAGACTAACGAAGAGAAACGCATGGAAGATGTCCGTCAGCATATTATGGCGCAGACAGGACGTTTGTTTGCGAACTTCGATGAGGCTACCAAGAATGGGCTTTTAGAGGAGTTAGAGAAGGCATTCATGGCGGCTATCATGAAAGAATCGGGTAAGAAGCCCAAAGTTAAGAAAGTAATTCTTCCGGATGACGATGAAGAAGAATCCGTATTGGAAGAGGCAGAAGAAGAGTCTGCGGTAATGGAACAGCCGGTTGAGATTGAGGAGCCGGAAGAGATGGAAGAGGAAGAGCCGGTTGAGGAGGAAGAACCCGAAGAAGAGGTTGTAGAAGAACGAAGAAGAGAGCGGGGCGGAAGAAGAGAATCCGCAAGACCGCCTCACAGAAGAGAGAAACCGGCGGAAGAACCGGTTGAGGAGCCGGGAGCGCAGGGCCGAGATCTGACAACGGAAGAGCAGGAACTCTTTGGACAATTTGTGCATCACCGCAAATCCAGAAAACAGCTTGTGAACGTGCTTGATAACATGAGCCTGGCGTCCTGTACGGGAAATGTGCTGATCAGCGGCGAAGAAAAGGACATGGCAATGGATCTGGCGAAGGCGCTGATTCGGGAGATGCAGTATAATGACGGTAATTTCTCCGGCAAAGTGGCGAAGATAGATGGGCCGGTTCTCAACAAGAAGGATGTGGTGTCAACTTTTGGCAGGCTGGATAATGGTGCACTGATCATAGATAAACCGTCCAGGCTGAGAGCGGAGACAATTTCCAAGATGATCAAATTCCTGGAGAAGGACAATATGGGCCTGCTGCTTCTCATGGTAGACACGAAGCAGAATATCAACCAGCTGCTGGCAGACCATGCGGCTTTATCCAATAACTTTAATCTGCGGATAGATATCGAGCCGCTGGACAATGAGGCGCTTGTAGCGTATGCGAAGCAATATGCGGAGGAGATGGAATATGCCATCGATGAGTTTGGTATTCTGGCGCTTCACACGAGGATTGCGGACAGACAGACCAGCGATCATGAGGTCAGCCTGGCTGAGGTAAGGGAATTGGTAGATGAGGCTATCGCCTATGCCAATAAGAAGACGCCGGGGCATTTTATGGACGTATTACTGGCGAAGAGATATGATGAAGAGGATATGATCATATTGCGGGAGAAGGATTTCATGCATTACTAAATCAACAAGATACAGGGGGAACAGTAAATGGCAGCGAAACAGGAAAAGAAACCGGTGGGAAGGCCGGCCGGGAAAACAGCGAAGAAGTCGGTGGGAAGACCGGCTGGAAAGACAACCAGGAAACCAGTGGATAAAGCGGCAAAGAAGGCAGAGGAGAATCAGGTATTTATCTCTGAGGCGGACCAGTATGTATTTGCACAGGGAAGCCATTATGATATCTATAAGAAACTGGGTGCACATCCTTGCGTGGAGGATGGGGTGAAGGGAATGTTCTTCGCTGTGTGGGCGCCCAATGCCGCCAGTGTGAATGTGATCGGTACTTTTAATGATTGGAATGAAGAGATTCATCAGATGGAGAAACTTGGGCCGGGTGGTATCCATAAACTGTTTATTCCGGGTGTGGGAGAGAACGAATTATATAAGTTCCTGATCCGTACCCCTGCGGGTGAGAAGCTTTATAAGGCGGATCCTTTTGCTAACTATGCGGAAATGCGTCCCGGCAATGCATCAAGGACTTTTGATATCAGTAAATTCAAATGGTCTGACAGCGTGTGGATGGAAGAAAGGACACAGAAAGATTATAATAAGGAGCCCATGGCAATCTATGAATGTCATATTGGTTCCTGGATGAAGCATCCCGATGGCACGGAGGAAGGTTTCTATAATTATCGGGAATTTGCCGACAGGGTTGTGGAATATCTGAAGGATATGCGTTATACGCATATTGAACTGATGGGGGTTGCGGAGTATCCGTTTGACGGTTCCTGGGGCTATCAGGTGACAGGCTATTATGCGCCTACCTCCAGACATGGAGATCCTGAGGACTTTATGTATTTGATCAATACCCTGCACCGCAATAAGATTGGTGTCATTCTGGACTGGGTACCGGCACATTTTGCCACAGATGCGCACGGGTTGGGATGCTTTGACGGACAGTGTATCTTTGAGCATCCGGATCCGAGAATTGGAGAGCATCCTGACTGGGGTACCAAGATTTTCAATTACAGCAAGAACGAAGTGAGAAATTTTCTGATTGCCAATGCTCTGTTTTGGATTAAGGAGTATCATATTGACGGTATCCGTATTGACGCGGTGGCTTCCATGCTGTATCTCGATTATAGTAAGAGAGAGGGTCAGTGGGTGCCTAACAAGTATGGCGGAAGAGAGAACCTGGATGCCATTGAGTTCTTTAAGCATTTAAACTCCGTGATACATGGTGCGTATCCCGGATTCCTGACGATCGCGGAGGAATCCACAGCCTGGCCTAAAGTGACCGGCAATGTGGAAGATGACGGGCTGGGATTCAGCTTTAAGTGGAATATGGGATGGATGCATGATTTCTGTGAGTATATGAAACTGGATCCGCTGTTCCGTAAAAATAACCATTATGCGATGACTTTTGCCATGAGTTATAACAACAGTGAGAATTATATCCTGCCGTTGTCCCACGATGAGGTGGTGCACCTGAAATGTTCCATGGTCAACAAGATGCCGGGGTATCCGGTGGATAAATATGCGAATCTGCGTGTGGGATACAGCTACATGTTCGGCCATGCAGGCAAGAAGCTTCTGTTCATGGGACAGGATTTTGGACAGGAGAGAGAGTGGAGCGAAGCCAGAGAACTGGATTGGTTTTTGCTTGGCGAAGAGCAGAATAAGGGTATGCATGAGTATGTGAGGGAACTTCTGAAACTTTACCGCAAGTATCCGGCTCTGTATACCATAGACAATGACTGGGGCGGTTTTGAGTGGCTCAATGCGGATGATGCCGATCACAGTGTGTACAGCTTTTTCAGGAAAGATGCTACGGGCAAGAACAATATTATGTTTGTGCTCAATATGACGCCGATGATGTGGGAGAATTACAAAGTGGGCGTGCCTAAGAAAAAGAAATACAAACTTATCTTAAACAGTGATGAGAAACGCTTTGGCGGTAACGGACATGAGCTTCCGGCGGAGATTACCGCGGTCAAAGAAACCTGTAATTACAAGGATTACAGCATTTCCTTTGACTTGCCTCCTTACACCGCAGCAATTTTTGTTTTCTAGCAATTGTGCCTTAAAGGTTAAGAAAGTGGAAAATCGTGCCGAAATAAAGGGTGAATGTGAATAACATTCGCCCTTTTTTATCTATTTATTAGGAGAACTATATGAAGATTACATTTGATCACAGTAATACCAATCAGAATGTAGACAGGGCGACAACAGCATATCGAAACACCCAGAAGCCAAGGACGGAGCGAACGGGTGATTACGCATTAGACATTTCTGGCACAGTTATGGATAACAACGCTTACGGGGGTCACGGAAAGACCACAGAAGAGGTTATGCAAGATGCGGGGCTGGTTGAGGAGCAAGACCTGGCCGCGCAGAGAGACTATATGACAGTAATGTCTAATGCTATGTCTCAGGAAGATTTTCAGCGCCTGAAAGAAGAAGGTTATAATCCTGGAGACATGGATATTGAGGAAGTTGTCACTATTGTAGACTTTATCAAAGCAGCGCTTATCAAGGGCGGCACCCAGGTGGAAGGCTATACGGATGATCTGGATGCGGAGACTTTGAGCCAGATTACGAGGAGCGAGGGCTTTGCCAGAGAACTTTATAAACAGTTTAAGGCGCATGATATCCCGGTTACAAGGGAGAATGTGATGGCAGCCAAAGAAGCGTATGACAGGGCGGTGCAGATGGAGACGCCTGCGGAAGGCACTGTGAAATATATGGTGGAGAACAATATGGAACCTACCATAGACGATCTCTACCGGGCGGAGCATAGCGCAACACCGGACAGCCATAGACAGGGTCATGGTTATTATGCGGCAGATAATACCGGCTATTATGCAAAAAAGGCTGAAGATTATAACTGGGAACAGTTAAGGCCGCAGATGGAGCGGGTGATTGAAGAGGCAGGCTTGGAGATTACCGAGGAAAATCTGAAAGGCGCCAGATGGCTGATTGAAACAGGGGTGCCGCTCACGAAAGAGACTATGGCAAAACTGCATGAACTGGGGCAGGTGGAACTCCCCCAGGACACGGCGCGGGTTCTGTCAGCAGTGGCGGCGGCCATTTCGGATGGGAAGAGTGCAGACAAGGCCAATCTGGCGGATGGCAGAAGCAATTGGGAGAAGGCTGCCGATTATGTGGAAGCTTTCGCGAAGATCAGCGATGAAGCTGTGGACAGGACGGTTGCTGAAGAAAAAGATGTTAACCTGCGCAATCTGGAAAATGCGCAGCAGGAGATAGAGCGAAACGGCTTGTCGGCAGATACGCCGGAGGCAATTACGGCGAGACGTCAGTTAGAAGAAGTTCGGCTGATGATGACCATAGAGGCAAACCGCAGGCTGTTAGAGAGCGGTTATTCCATCGATACCACGGAGTTGGAGAAGTTGGTGGAAGCCCTGAAGAAGATGGAAGAAGAACTGAACCAGAGGCTTTTTGGAGAGACTGGTGCGGCTGAGAAAGCGGAACTGTACAATGAAGTGCAGTCCAAGACGCAGGAGATACCTTATCTGCCGGCGGCAGTACTGGCGCGCTATATCAGTGAAGAGGAATTGTTTACACTAGACAGTGTACATACAAACGGTACGGCGCTTAAGAATGCCTATGAGGCAGCCAGGGAATCTTATGAGACACTGATGACAGCCCCAAGGGCGGATATGGGAGATTCCATCCGTAAAGCATTCCGCAATGTGGATGATATCCTGAAGGATCTGGGACTTGAGCAGAACGAGGAGAACCGCCGGGCAGTACGAATCCTGGGATATAACAGCATGGATATCACGCAGGACAATATGGATGCCGTGAAGAAGTATGATATGGAACTTCGTCAGGCCATTCGTAAAATGACGCCGGCAGTATCTTTGCAGATGATTCGGGATGGTAAGAATCCGCTTAATATGACCGTAGAAGAATTGAATCAATATCTGGATGAGAGCGGTCATAATGAACAGCTGAAAGAAGAAAAGTTCAGTAAGTATTTATATAAACTGGAACAGAACCATGCCATAGAGGAGCAGGAGAGAGAGGCTTATATCGGTATCTACCGGATGTTCAGACAGTTAGAAAAGACGGATGATGCCGCAGTGGGAAGCCTGATCAGAGAAGGAGTGGGACTTTCCTTCCAGAATCTTCTCACAGCCATGCGCAGTACGAAGCGCCAGGGCATGGACTATACGGTGGATGATGAATTTAACGGCGTGAACGCCGTAAACAAGGGCAAATCCATCACGGATCAGATTTTAAGCGCCTTTCCCATGCTGGAACAGGCTGCTACCGGAGAGCAGACATTTTCACAGGAAAATGGGCAGCAGGGAAGCGATGAAGCAGTCGCCTATTACCAGATGCTGGCCGGACAGATTGCAGATACCGTGGAGCCGGAAATGCTTGCACAGATGGAACTGCGGGCGGATATGACCATGGAAGAGATGGCCGAGAGCATGGAACAGATGGCGGCGGACGAAAGGCTCGAAACGGCATATCTGCAGGAAGAATTGCAATCCTATCAGGATCTGCAGGGAGTAGAAGATGCTGTGGTGCGGGAGCTTCTGGCGTATAAACAGCCAGTCACAGGCAATAATCTGGCAGCGGCATCAGCGCTTCGCAGGAAACCGGGCGCCCTCTATAAGAAACTGCATGAACTGGAAGCAGATACGGACAGTCCCAGAGGGAAAGAGGCAGCTGCGCATATGATAGAGAGTCTGACAGACAAAGACAATGCCGAAGAGGCTTATGAGAAGATGCAGGATACTTTCCAGGAGATTTTGGAAGAAGCAAAGGAAGAGGAGACATCCTATCTGGATCTTAAGACTTTGCAGAACTGTCAGAAACAGCTGGCGCTGGCGGGGAACCTGGCCAAAGAGGAGAACTATCAGATTCCGGTGGAGATAAATGGGGAATTGACAGCCGTTAATCTCAAGATTCTGCATGGCGGCGAGGGCGGTAAAGTCAGTGCATCCATGGAGACCGAAACCTATGGGCGCATCATGGCACAGTTTGCAGTCAGAAATCAGACCGTATCCGGCTATGTTGCCTGCGACAACAAGGAAGGCACAGAAAAGCTGTGGGATATACAGGATGGCCTGAAAGAGGCGCTGGCGGTAGAATCATCGGACGGCGGATCTTTGAAAGTCGGAAGTGTTGGTATCATGTACAGTAAAGAGGCAAATGCAGATGGATATACATCCAAGGATCTGGAGACAGATGAAAGCATACAGACGGCGGATCTGTACCGGATAGCGAGAGCATTTATCACGAGTGTGACGGCATAAAGGAGGATAACGAAAATGAAGATAAGTTATAATGCGGCGGCGATGCGCGCCAGTAATGCACTAAATGCATCGGACAGGAAAGTATCCAAATCTCTGGAGCGTCTTTCCTCCGGTCTTAAGGTAACCACTTCGAAGGATAATCCTTCGGGTTATGCCATCGGAAAGAAGATGGATACGCAGATTACAGGTCTTTCTGTGGCAACACAGAATTCCAATAATGGTATCTCTATTATTGAGACAGCGGATGGCGCTCTGACAGAAGTACATGAAATGCTGCAGAGAATGAATGAACTGGCAGTAAAGGGGGCGACCGGAACACTGACCACTTCTGACCGTATGACACTGAACGAGGAGATTAAGCAGCTTAAGGCAGAGGTTACCAGGATTGCTACGGATACGGAGTTTAACGGACAGCCGCTTCTGGACGGAACTTTTGACCTGAGAGGATATACGAATAATTTCCAGGTTAAGGTGGATTATTACTCTGATGAAGTGGTTCCCAAGAAATATGTGATTGATGAGTTGGAGATCGTGTATAATGATGACGGTACCATTGATAAGGACGCGTCAAAAGTGGGAATAAAGTATGACGGGGAAAATGGATTCCCTGCCGGCGTCAAGTTTGATTCTGTGGGGCAGGATAAGGTTATCCTGAAAGGACCGCAGGATTTCGAGATGACGCTGCAGATTGAGCCTAAACCGATAAAAGATGCGGACGGCAATATCACGGGCTATGAA
This sequence comes from uncultured bacterium, assembly GCA_947243845.1. GTDB lineage: Bacteria > Bacillota > Clostridia > Lachnospirales > Lachnospiraceae > UBA3282. The sequence goes on along the minus strand of CAMXIF010000013.1, from coordinate 19,598 downwards.
AATGTAAGTCCGATGGAGTCTTCTACAGTTACAGTACCTACATTTGATGCTACTTATAATTATGTACTGAACGCCGATGGAACAAATTATGAGCCTGTATTGGATATGGGAAGCACCGCAAATTCCTTTGCTGCTGCACTGCAAGCTGCGGCAGGGGATATACCGGAAGATGCAGTGGTATCTTCTGTGGTCAGTGATGGTACAACAGACACGATAGTGATTACCAACGACAGCGGTTTCCGTCTGGAAGTCCAAAGTACCAGACCGGGTAATGTGCCTGGAACCGATCCGCAGCCGGCGCCACAGACAGTTGCAGCAGGCGGAGGACAGGAGACGGCCAGCGCTGGGCTGGTTCTGGATATCACGGGTATTGGCTCCATGGATACCCAGACGGGCGCCAATGAGGGCCAGCAGCTTGATATCCGTATTCCGACCATTTCTCTGAGCCGGCTCGGGATTGAGAAGACAGAACTGACAACAAAGGAGAGCTGTTCGGATGCAATTAATGAGATTAGAGAAGGTATCCTTTATATATCTTCTGTAAGAAGCAGACTGGGAGCTTATCAGAATCGTCTGGAGCATACTGTGAATAATCTGGACGTGAACAGCGAGAATATGACGGCTTCTTATTCCCGTATTATGGATGTGGATATGGCGGAAGAGATGACCAGTTATACAACGGAGCAGGTAATCTCACAGGCATCGGTTTCCATGCTGGCACAGGCAAACGAGAGACCATCACAGATTCTTCAGCTTTTACAATAATTGTAGAAAGTTTGTGGAGCAGATTTTCTACGAGAGAATTTGTTGGGATGTTATATATTGTGAGTCTTATGATCAGAGAGGTAGTGTAATGACCAAGGAATTAAAACAGGAATATACGCTGCGGATTACGCAGGCGAATAAAACGCAGTTGATCACTATTCTTTATGAAATGATTTTGCTTTATATTGATGAGGCCCAAGAGGCTTTAGATGCGGACAGCAGGGCGGATTATAAGATGGCAGTCCGTAAAATACAGGGATGTGTAAATGAACTGATGGATTCCCTGCATTTGGAATATGATCTCGCACAGAAACTCTTGCAGCTGTATCTCTATATTAACAGAGAACTGGCGCAGGCATCTATTCACTATGATATGGAGAATCTGGAGCATGTCCGTATGGTAATCAGAGAACTCCACAAGGCCTATAAGAAGATAGAGGGACAGGATCAGTCAGGGCCTGTTATGGGCAACAGCCAGACCGTGTATGCCGGACTTACGTATGGCAGAAGCACACTCACAGAGAACATAGCTGATCCCGCCGCAAACAGAGGTTTTTGTGTATAAGGTTACTGGCTAACCAGCGGGCGGTACGCTTCAGCACGTTTTTCTTCGGGCAGCAGATTCGTTTCTGCTGCCTGTTGTAATAAGTATTTATAACGCTTCATAACAGCATTTAATTCATAGATGTAACAGTCAATCAGGTCAGGGTCGGTCACATTATCAAATCCTGCATAAGCGTTCTCCAAAGCATATCTTGTTTTAAGCAGTTCCTCTCTTAGCGTCAGTTTTTCACCATCCACGATCACATCATTATCCATTGGAATACACGGTCTCTGCCTAAAAATAACTCTCATACAATACTCCTTCCGTTTGACAAGTATAATAGCAAAATGAGATTAGAAGTTCTTCTCATTCAAGTATAGGTAAAATTTGGATAAATATTCATGTAATATTAGACGGGCATCGCGCATATGGTATTAGCAGACAAGTAATGACAGGGATATTTTGGAGGTATTTTATGGAAAATATGGGCGGTATGGCAGCAATTCTTGGTGTTTGTCTGGTGGTGCTGATGATTGGTGCAATGGGTAAAAAGGTGGAGTGGCTGGTCAATTTTGTATTACGGGCGGTTATGGGCACCATAGGGATTTATGGACTGAATTTTTTGCTGGCATCTCAGCAGTTTCCTGTGGCAGTGGGCATTAATCCGCTCACGGTTTTGACATCCGGAATCCTTGGATTTCCTGGGGTCATCGTGCTTTACGGAATTCACTTCTTCAAAATTTTGTGATATTTTCACAAAAAAAATATTTTTAGGGAATAGGTATGGACAAGTTTTACGAATGTGGTATAATTCAATTCACAACTCAAGAAATTCTATGAGAAGCGCAGGCTTCCATTCAATGCTATCGGGCATCGGGGATATCTCCCAATTATTTCGTTGAGTCTAAATTATATAAGTGATGGAGGTGGTCTATTGGACTGAATATTTGTCAATCTATTTTACTTTTTCTGTTATTGCTGTCAGCTTTTGCAGATCTTAAGACGGACCGGATTCCCAACGGGTTCCTTATACTCGGATTTTTGATTGGTTTGAGCAGCAGTCTGTGTTCCGGCCGAAATATCCTGGGAATCTTTGGTTCCGTATCATTAGCGTTTCTGCTTCTATATCCCCTGTATATGATTGGCGCAATGGGCGCAGGCGATGTAAAGCTGTTTCTCATGATTGGAAGTTTTTGTACGGCAAAAGAACTTCTGTTCATACTGGCGGGAGCCTTCGTGATCGGAGCGGGGTTTTCGTTGGTGAAGTTACTGGTGGAGCGTAACGGCAGGGAGAGGATATACTATTTCTTTTCCTATCTGTCGGAGGTTATGCGGTCAGGGCACTGGAGAATTTATGGAGAAGATCTGGTGCAGGATTATCATACATACTGCAGGAATAAGATCCATTTTGCCGTGCCGGTTTTATTCAGTGCAGCGATGAGAATAGGAGGGTTGTTTTGAGCAGGAAGATTATGGCCATCTGCGACATAGAGGAGGGATATGCTTTTCGCATGGCCGAATACATATTGGAGAAGGTAAGGTTACCTTATACATTGCATTTATTCACGGCGGCCAGCGAATTGGAAAAATTTGTAAAACGCGAGGAGATAGCGGTGCTGCTGATCGCAGAAAGCGCACTGAGACTTCTGAAACAGGAGTATCTCAGACAGCAGGTGGAGCAGATGTTTGTCCTGCAGGAGAGCGCGCATAAGAAACAGGATAATCTGTGTTATATCAGTAAGTATCAGAGTCCGGAGAAGGTCATACAGCTGATCATAGAATCGGTCACAGATCTGGCGGATTGGGATATGGAAGAGGTGAACAGGGAAATGGATGTAAAGACCATAGGACTTTACTCTCCTGTGAAAAGGTGCCTGCAGACATCCTTTGCCCTGTGTCTGGGGCAGATTCTTTCGAGAGATCATAAGGTGCTGTATTTAAACCTTGAGACATGTTCCGGATTTGCACAGCTGTTCAACAGGGAATATACAACGGATATTATGGATGCCATGTACTATTTTCGGACGGCCAGGGAGAAGTTTGCTATGCGAATGTCCTCCATTGTACAGAACGCAGGCGGACTCGACTATATCCCGCCGGTACAACATTCTCTGGAATTAAAAGAGGTGACAGGAACACAATGGTTGGAATTTTGCAGGCACGTGGCCGCGGTCGGGCAGTATGAGTATATCATCCTGGATTTGGACGAGGGTGTGAACGGACTGTTTACTCTTTTGAATAACTGCTGCAAGGTCTATACCGTCACCAGGGAGGATTCCTTTGCACAGGCGAAGATGGAGCAGTATGAGCAGACTTTGAAGTTTAACGGATTGGACGAGATTGCACAGAAGACGGTCAAGTGTAGATTCCCTATATTCCGGGAATTGCCGGCGGATTTGGAGCAAATGACACAGGGCGAACTGGCGGCGTATGTGAGGTCAATCATCAAAGAGGATATTTATGGATAACATACAGGACAGAAAAAAGGAATTAAAAGAAAAACTGGCGGAGAGCATCGATTATTCGCGGGAGAGCAGCGATGAAGAAATTCAGGAACTGATAGATGAGATGTTGGTCAGGGAGAGCAAGATAACGCCGCTTGGACTGGCTGAGCGGGACAGTCTGCGCAGGGAACTTTTCCATGCAATCCGCAAGCTGGATGTTCTGCAGGAATTTGTAGATGATCCGCAGGTCACGGAAATTATGGTAAATGGCCCGGATAATATCTTTGTGGAGCGGGAAGGAAGGCTGTATAAAAGCGATCTTCGATTTGAGAGCGAAGAGAAGCTGCAGAATGTAGTCCAGCAGATTGTGTCGGATTGCAACAGGGTGGTGAATGAGGCTTCCCCAATCGTGGATGCCAGACTGCAGAATGGATCGCGCGTCAATGTGGTTTTAAATCCGGTGGCTTTAAACGGGCCCATCCTGACTATCCGCCGTTTCCCGGACAAACCTATCACAATGGAGGATCTGGTTTCTTTTGGATCTGTGTCGGAGGGGGTATGCCGGTGGCTCGACAGATTGGTGCAGGCTAAGTACAACATTTTTATCAGCGGCGGCACAGGATCCGGCAAGACAACTTTTTTAAATGCGCTGTCCAATTATATTCCCGCGCAGGAGCGCATCATCACGATTGAAGACAGTGCGGAACTGCAGATACGCAGTATTCCCAATCTGGTGCGTATGGAGACCAGGAATGCAAACGTGGAGGGATGTCAGGAGATTACAATACGGGATTTGATCAAAACATCTCTGCGCATGCGTCCAGACCGCATAATTGTCGGGGAAGTGAGAGGCGGGGAGGCCTTTGACATGATGCAGTGTCTCAACACGGGGCACGATGGGTCTATGTCTACCGGACACGCCAACAGTTCTGTGGATATGCTAAGCCGCCTGGAAAATATGATTCTCATGGGTATGGAAATCCCCTTGGATGCGATCAGACAACAGATTGCATCGGGAATCGATATTATTGTGCATCTGGGACGCCTGCGCGACAGATCGCGAAAGGTGCTGGAGATTGTAGAAGTACTGGGATATGAAAAGGGAGAGATACGACTGCAACCATTATACCAGTTCGTGGAAACAGGGGAGGACGCGCAGGGCAGGATACTGGGCGAACTGGCCAAGAAGGGGGAGCTAACTTATGTCGAAAAACTGCAGTCTGCCGGATTATGCTGAATATCGATTTACATTTGCACAGAAGCTGTTTTATTTGCTGGAGGGCAGTCTGCTTGTGGCGCTGGTTGGATACTTTTTTTATCGGTCCTGGATTGCCTGTGTATGTCTGTCACCGCTGCTGTTCTTTTTTCTGAAAGCAAAGAAAAAGGAACTGGCAGGAAAGCGCCGCCAGGAACTGAGCATACAGTTCAAAGATCTGGTGCTGTCCCTCTCGGCAAACCAGAGGGCGGGATATTCTGTAGAGAACGCTTTTCGGGAAGCCTACCGGGACATGGAGATGCTATATGGAGCGCAGAGTCCCATCTGTCAGGAGGTGCGGCATATTATTCTGGGTTTGGAGAACAACGTGGTACTGGAAAAACTTTTGTACAATCTGGGGGTGCGAAGCAGCCAACAGGATATCATGCAGTTTGCGGATGTCTTTTTGATCGCCAAGAGAAGCGGCGGTAATATGACGGATATTTTGGAAAAGACTGCGGCAGTGATCGAACAGAAGATAGAGACTGACAAGGAGATTCAGCTGATGATTAGCGCGAAGAAGATGGAACAGAAGATTATGAATATGGTACCATTTCTGATTATTTTCTATATCGGAACGACATCCAGAGGATTCTTCGATGTGTTATACCACAACCTGATCGGCGTGGTGATCATGACAGTCTGTCTGGGATTTTATGGAGCAGCCTATCTGCTGTCGAAGCGAATTGTGGAAATAGAAGTTTAGGAACAAAGCTTTATAGGCTGGTACAGAATTTGAGGGAGGAGAGGATAAGTGGAATGTTATATGTCTATCTAAGTATTCTGGGAACGTATCTGTTGCTGCTGCTACTTTCCTGGCAGGAGGAAGAGAGGACTGTGATCAGAAAAATGGCGGCTTATGTGCTGCATAAACAGCAGTACATCAGACAGAAATATGGGAGTAAGGGGCAGAATTGGAAGCGGGATGTAAGCAGACGTCAGCTGGGAGACAAGCTCAAGACTCTACAGCCGGGGACAGCAGTGCCCAAACAGATGAAAGAGTATTATTTATCCCAGTACAGCATGGTGCTTATGGTGGTGTTGGTAGGAGATCTTCTCTGTCTGGTCGTATGGTTTGGCGCACACAACAATCCGTTGTTAATTGACGGGACCTATCTGCAGAGAAACGCTTATGGCGGCGGTGAGGTGCCTGTGGGATTGGCGGCACGGATTGAGGGCGCAGGGGAGGAACTGTTTGACTATCTGGTTGAGGAGCGAAAATATACGCAAAAAGAGCTTGAGATTCTGTATGAGGAGGCGGCAGCACGTCTTCCGGCGGCCATTCTGGGGGACAATGAAAGCCTGGAGGATGTACGGCAGGATCTGGAATTGATCACGAGTCTGGAGGGATATCCTTTTGAGATTGACTGGGAGAGCAGTGTTTACGCATTGGTCAATACGGACGGAAAGGTGGACAATGAGGGACTTGACGAGAGTGAGATTGTCATGTTGACAGCGCTTTTTCGCTATGAGGAGTGGACTTGTGAACAGCAGCTATATGTGCAGGTCAATCCGGTCATCTATTCCGCACAAGAGGTACTACGCAACAAAATGGAGGAACTGATTGTGCAGCAGGAGGAGAACACAAAAAATGAGGACAAGATGGTGCTTCCTGCTCAGGTAGATGAACATCCTGTGGTTTGGGAGGAAGTCATAGAGGACGGCAGCGGATATTTTCTGATACTTGTACTGCTTGCTGCGGGAGTTCTGTACTGGGGTCATAGAAGGGAACTGGATCAGAAGCTGGAGCAGCGCAGGAAAGAACTTTTGCTGGATTATCCGGAGATTGTTAATAAATTGGCACTCTATATGGGCGCAGGCATGACTATCCGCAATGCATTTCTCAAGATGGGGGAAGATTACAAGAAACAGGAAAGGCGCAAAAAGAGATATGTATATGAAGAGATTTTGATTGCCTGTTATGAATTGCAGGGCGGTAGATCAGAGACAGAGGCCTATGACCATTTTGGGAGGAGATGTCAGGTACAGGCCTATCTGAAACTCTCTGCCCTGTTGGCACAGAATCTCCGTAAAGGGAGTAATGACCTTCTGCAGATGCTGCGGCAGGAGGCGGACAATGCCTTTGCACAGAGAAAGAGCCTGGCCAGGAAGCTGGGCGAAGAGGCAGGCACGAAACTGCTCTTACCGATGATGATGATGTTATGCATTGTTATGGTAATCATTATCATTCCGGCATACTTTTCATTTATGATGTAGCGGGTGTTAGGGCAGTTCAAAATAAAAAAGGAGGAAAAGCAGATGAAAAAAGAAAGTGGAAGACTCAAAGGATTTAAGAGATTCCTGCGGGAAGAAGAGGGTATGGGCACTGTGGAGATCATTTTGATTATCGTGGTGCTGATTGGCCTGGTGATTATCTTCAAGACACAGCTGCGGTCATTGGTGGAGACAGTTTTTGACAAGATTACCAAAGACAGCCGCACTGTAATGTCATGAGACGGGGGTACATAACGGTATTCCTTTCGTTATCCCTCGCATTGATCCTGTCCCTTGTATTCACAGTAATAGAAGGGGCACGGATCAGTGCCATACGCATGAAATTTGAGTGTGTGGCGGATATCGGCATGAATTCCGTACTGGCAGAATATCACAGAGAATTGCTGGAACAGTATGATTTGCTGTTTGTGGATACAGCCTATGGGAGCGCCCGACCGGATATAGGAAATACAGAGGAGCACCTTAGAAGGTATATGCAGAAGAATTTCAGGCCGGAGGAAAAAATCGGCTGGGGTGTGAGAGATTTTCTTTCTATGGATATGCAATCGGTAGGGATAAATACATATTCCATCGCATCAGATGACGGCGGAGCCGTGCTCAAAAGGCAGGTCACAGACTATATGGCGGACTATCCATTGGGGGCTGTTCTGGAAAAAATCCCCTTAAATGTGGGCAGCTTACAGACCTATGGATTGGAATCCCGGGATATAGAGGGGGAACGACAGTGCTATGAGGCACAGATTGAGGAGATTGGTCTGCCGGAGGTAGAAGTGGAGGAAGGCAAGTTTGAGGAAGTGCCGTTAGACAATCCGGCGGATGCGGCCAATGCGACCAGAGGCAGCGGCGTCCTCAACCTGGTGCTCGACAATCCCTCACAGGCATCTGCGGTCAGGGTAAATACCAAAGACTATATCTCCCACCGCTCCAGACTGCAGGGGACAGGGCTGTGCAGGGAAGCGGCGGAAGTTTCCGGAGAACCTAATGAGCTGGTATTTGAGGCCTATCTGTTCGAGAAATGCGGGTATTATGGGCAGGAACTGGATAAAGCTTTGTTGAAGTATCAGATTGAATATATTCTGGCCGGTCAGGATACAGACTGGGCCAATCTGGAACAAGTGGCCCAAAAACTCCTCCGATGGCGGGAGGTTGCCAATGTGATTTATATTCTTTCGGATGCTGCCAAAGTGGCGGAAGCGGAAGCGGCAGCCCTGGCTCTTGCAGCGGTAACATTGCTGCCGGCTTTGGCAGTCCCTGTCAAATATACGATTCTGTTTGCCTGGGCTTATGTGGAGAGTCTTCAGGATGTGAAGACACTATTCAACGGCGGCAGAGTACCGCTCATGAAAACGGCGGCGGACTGGAAGACCGGTCTCAACTGTATTAAAAATGTACGCGGCAGTCTGACGCAAGACGGCGGCGGAAACGGACTGAATTATAAAGAATATTTACAGATTATGCTCTTTTTGCAGGATAAGGTCACCAGGACTTATCGGGCGATGGACATTATGGAGATGGATATACGCCGCACGCCCGGCAATGCCAGGTTTCGTCTGGACGGATGTTTCGATACCTATGAGGCACATATGTCTGTGGTCAGCGGATTCGGATATTCCTATGAGATGACCAGAAATTATGGATTCTATTAGAGGAGGTGATAAAAGATGTCCTTTTTACGGTCAGGACACAGCAAACCAAACAAAACGACAGCACATTCTCTCCGGGCATTCACTCTGTCCTTTCTCAGGTCGTCAAAGAGGGCATCTTTTATCACCTTTTTAAGAAAAGGCTCCATGACGCTGGAAGCATCTTTTGTACTGCCGTTCTTTCTGTTCGCGGTGCTGAATATTCTCTTTGCGGTAAATATCATAAGCGCGCAGAGCAGAATCAGCGCGGCCCTTCATCAGGTTGGCAATAAGATGGCCTTTGCCGGTTATGTATATGAGAAAACGGCAGGAAGTGTGCTGCCGGACGGCCTGTCAGGTGTGGCGCTGTCTCAGGGATATGCAAGGGGGAAGATACTGGAGTGTGTGGGCAGGGAGTATCTGGATCAGTCCTGTGTGGAGGGCGGCTGTAATGGCATATCTCTTGCAGGTTCCTCCATTATGGGAGAGGGGGATATGATCGATTTGAAAGTATCGTATCGTGTTAGACCTTTTGTCAGATTAATGGGCTTTGAGAATTTTGCCATGTCGCAGCGTTATTATGGCAGGGCATGGACAGGGTATGACGTCAGCGGAAGGGCGGATGATATCACTATGGAAGATCCGATGGTGTTTATTACAGAAATGGGGTCGGTGTATCATTTGGATAGAAACTGTACCTATCTGAATCCTTCTGTACAGTCTGTGGAGGCAGAGGCTTTGGCAGATTTGCGAAATCAGTCGGGCGGCAGATACTATACCTGCGGAAGCTGCGGCGGGGCAGGCGTTAACGGAAAAGTATACATCACGGAATATGGGGACAGTTATCATAGCCAGATAAATTGTTCCGGGCTGAAACGCACCATTTATACGGTGCCGTTATCGCAGACCGGCGGCAGAGGGAGGTGTTCCAAATGTGGATAGAAATGACATTGTTTCTTTTTCTGGCAATCTGTGCCGTGTCTGACGGGATCTGGAAAAGGGTTCCACTGGCGGTAGTCTGGCTGGGAATGCTGACAGCAGTGCTGCTGCGCCTTGAGGGAGCAATGGGGGAGTCATCCTGGCTGTCAGTGGGGCTGTCGTTAGCGCCGGGAATGATGTTCTGGATGCTCAGTTTTATATCGGGGGAAAAAGTCGGGTATGGGGATGGATGGGTTCTGCTGATGATTGGATTGTTTCTGGGAGCAGGCAGATGTTTTCTGGTTCTGATGACGGGTTTGATGGCGGAGTCCTTTGTGGTACTTGTTCTGTTGGCTTTTCGAAAGGTGCGAGGGGATGGGGAAGTGCCGTTTGTACCGTTTCTTCTGATGGGATTGGGGGTGGTGGTATGTTTGTAAGAAAGACGGCGAAGGGATATATGACCGTAGAGGCATCTTTTATCATTACCTGGACAGTATTTCTCTTTGTGCTTTTAATCTATCTGTCCTTTTATTCTTATGATAAGTGCGTGCTTTTTCAGGATGCTTATGCGGTGTGTTTCCGGGGCAGTATTCAAAAGAGGGAGGAACAGGTGGTTTCTTATATCAATGCGCATATCAAGGAGCAGTTCGGCAGGAAATATTTTGGTGTGGGGCAGGTACGGGGGAGTGTGGACAGGGAAGGAAACATCACAAGTGTGGAGGGAGAATGCCAGGTGAAGGTCCCGGTCAGGCAGTTGTTTACGCTATATGATAAGGAAGGCTGGAAGATTAGTACAAGGGCCAGGGCACAGATTATAAACCCCACAAAAGTGATTCGCCGGTGCAGGCAGGTGGGAAACATATTGAAAGAATAGAGAATTGTGCAAAGCTCGATTATGAGATTCACTTTGCGGATTCGGATCAGGGAAGAAGCTTACTGGAGCTGGAAAGAAAGGGCAGGACGAAAATGGTTGAGGCAAGATATTTCAGGGATTACAGACACAGCTATATGATATTGCAGTGCAGACAGACAGAATCCGACAGAAGTTATCAGTTTAAAATCCTTACTTCTGATAAGATAAAGGAAATCTTGAAATGTTCGCTGCGGTATGTGAACGGTATGACGTATTTGTATTATGATATTAGCTCCAGAACTAATCTGGAAAGCATGTACCGTGGACGGAAGATGACTTATGAACAAGTTAAGGATCTGATTGAGCAGCTTTATGGAATATACAGTAAACTGGGCACTTATTTCATGGAAGAGTCAAAACTCGTGCTTTTGCCGGAACACATTTATTATGATCTGTCCAGACAGAAATACATAGGGCTATATTATCCGGATTATGAGTCGGAGCTGGCCAATCCCTATGAACCGCTTATGGATTATCTGCTGGAACATATTGATGGCAGGGATGAGGAATTTGCAGACTGTATGTATCGGGTATATGAAATGTCGGAGGAAGCAAATTTTTCTCTGGAGGATGCTTTGCAGATATTTGGCAGCAGAAACAAAAAGGAGGCGGTTATCGTCAGGCCGGAAGTCTTTAGTGCTGTAAAGGAAAAGCCTATTGTATCGCAGACAGAGGAAAATCTGACGGATTTGTTTGTGCACAGCAAAGAAAGTGAAGCGCCTGTGCAGAAGAAAAGGAGTCCATTCTATCCGATTCTTTCGGCATTTTCCCTGTTCGGGATTGTCGGGGCGATGGGAATATATTATTTGTATGAACTGTCGCAGGAAGAGATTTTGGTTCTTCTGGGATGCGTGGGATTGATGGGATTATGCCTTGTAATCAGTCTGGCAGGTAGTTTCAAAAAGCACGGCGGGAGAAATAGGAATCAAGAGATGAAAGAGATACAGACAGAAGGCTGGCCGGTGGAATATCAGTCGGAACCGGAGATGGTGCCGCTTGAGCAGGTATTAAGTAAAGATATGGATTTGGCGATGACGTTTCCTGTCGGGCGTCCTAAGGAAGGGTTTCCCGGGGAAGGATTTTCGGAAACAGAGGAGGAATGTTCCAACACCGTATTTTTTGACAGCGCCAGAATGGCGGAACATAAGCTGTATGCGCTGGACAGGCGGAACAAACAGCATATCGAACTGACGAAATTCCCCTATACAGTGGGCAAGATGGCCGGATGTGTGGACTGCGTACTTGAGGATGATTCTATCAGCAGAATCCATGCAAGGTTTGAAAAAGAAGGCGAGAGTATCCGAATGACAGATATGAATTCTACAAACGGCACCTATAAGAATGGACTTCGTATGCAGCCACAGGAAACTGTGGAGATTGAGCCGGGAGACGAAATACGTTTTGGAAAGCTGAATTATTGCTATCGTTAGTCTTTTATTTGACATGATATGTTGAAAATGATACTCTCAACTATATAACGAAATTTAAAACTGTTGTAGTTGGGAGCAGTGTATGACGGTAGAACAGTTAGACGAACTGTTTGTTTCCTGTGGTTACGGTAAAATTCCTTCTAACCTGCCGGAATTTACCTTTTATTGGCATCAGGAAATGCAGGGAATTAATGTCATTCAGGTGATAGATTACAGACCGGGACTTTATATTACAGAGGATCAGTATTTCCATCTGAAGGAAAAGATTACAGATTTTTTCCGACAGAAAGGGGAACGGGAAGTTCATGTGATGTCCCTGGTTTTGTGTGCAGATACACAGAAGGCGAAGAAATTGTGCCTGTGTGACTGCTTTTGCTGGATGATTGATACAGCGGAAAACAGACTGATTATTCATGAATCCCAGGTATCGGATTTTTATGGCTGGAAGAGGATACTGGAAGATTATCTGTACGAGTTGACCCGCAGACCGGAGGAGAGCACAGCAAAGCAGGCGCAGACGGGTTCGGCCGCACATAAGTGGGACAGACAGTGGATAACCAGGCTGCCGCTGGTCAATATTATTTTGGTGGCGTTAAACGTAATTGTATTTCTGATATGTACATTTACGGATGATTTGTTATATAATGAAGGTGCCCTGAGTGTTATGTATATCGTGAAAGATAGGGCGTATTACCGTATAATTGCCAGTATGTTCCTGCATTGGGACATACAGCATCTTTTCAGTAATATGATTGTTTTGTATTATGTGGGAGAGATTGTGGAGCGAAAGATCGGCCATCTTTCTTATGTGGTGGTCTATTTTCTGGCCGGGATAGCGGGAAATATTTTTTCCATGGGTTATGAACTGCTTTCGGAAGAATATCTTTGGTCGGCCGGTGCGAGCGGTGCTGTTTTTGGCATAGAGGGCGCTCTGCTTTTCCTGGCAATCCTGCATCGCGGCAGGTTGGAATCCGTGACGGCAGGCCGAGTAGCTTTTGCGGTTGCGTTTTCGCTTTATTGTGGCTTTACGAGTACGAATGTCAACAATGCGGCACATGTGGGAGGCGTGTTGATGGGATTTGCGGCAGCGGCAGTAGTCTGTCTTGTGTTTCCGCAGGGCAGAATGAGGAAAGGATAAAAGTCTATGAAGATTAATATTTACTATGGCGGCAGAGGATTGATGGATGACCCGACACTTTTTGTCTTAAATAAGATGAAGGAAGTGTTGGAAGAACTGCGCGTGACAGTTGAAGTGTTTCATCTTTACGAGCTTAAGAACAGTATCCCTACGTTGCCCCAGACATTAAAAAGTGCAGACGGAGTGATTTTGGGAACGACCGTGGAATGGTATGGCATCGGTGGTTATATGCAGCAGTTTCTGGATGCCTGTTGGCTGTATGGGGATAAGGAGAGAATCAGCGAGGTTTATATGTGCCCCATTGTCATGTCTACAACATACGGAGAGCAGGATGCCAAACTGGATCTGGCCACTGCATGGGAGATTCTGGGTGGACGGCCTTGCAGCGGACTTTGCGGATATATTGCCGATACGGCCCTTTTGGAAGAAAATGAGGATTACATCCGTATCATAGAAAAAAATGCCGAGAACCTTTACCGCACGATTAATCAGAAGATGCCCTGTCTGCCGGCAAGTAATCAGGCAGTAAAGCAGAAAGTTGCCATTACCAAGAATATTAATTTTACACCGCAGGAATCGGAACAGCTTTCCCAGTATGTGTCGGATGATACTTATGTACAGAGACAGAAGGCGGATATTCAGGAACTGGCGAGTTTGTTCCGGGATATGATGGGCACCAGCGAAAAGGAAGATACTACAGAGTTTATCAGTGAAATACAGGAACATTTTGTACCGCAGCCGGGTTTTTCAGCCGGTTTTAAGGTCGTGATTGAGGAAAAGAAAAAGCCACTGATGATTGATGTCAATGGCGCGAGTCTGAACTGTGCTTATGGAGACAAGGGGCGTGTTGATGTGGAGATTCAACTCGACCGGGCGTCTTTTGCGGATATTGTGGCGGGGCGGACTTCTTTCCAGACGTCATTTATGGCGGGAGATATGAAGATGAAGGGTGATTTTAAAGTACTGAGGGCGCTTGACCAGGTACTTGTATTTGGATCAGGAACTGTAAATGGATGATTTGGCTGAAGGCAGAAAGGAAAAAGGATGAGGAAGGATAACTGTATTTTTTGTAAAATCGCAAATGGAGAGATTCCGTCTAGAACATTGTATGAGGATGAGGAGTTCCGCGTTATTTTGGATCTGGGACCGGCCACCAAAGGACATGCCCTGATTCTGCCCAAAGATCACTATGCAGATTTGTTTGAACTGCCTGAAGAGAAGGCCGGTGAAGTGATGTGTCTGGCGAAGAGAATGGTTATGAAGATGAAGGAAAAACTGGGATGCGAGGGATTTAACCTGGTGCAGAACAACGGCGATCTTGCGGGGCAGACGGTATTCCATTTTCACATGCATCTGATTCCCCGTTACCGTGCAGACGGACAGACGATAGGCTGGAAGCCCCAGGAAGTGTCTGAGGAAGAATTGGAAGAAGTTAAGAACCAGATAGTAGATTAGAAGGGATTGGGAACATGCGAACGATAGAGGTTGTAGAGATTACCCGGAATATCAGGGAAATGTGTATTGAGGCCAATCATTTTCTTTCCAAAGATATGGAGCGGGCGATGAGAATTGCGGCAGAAGAAGAAAAGGCCCCACTGGGCAGACAGATACTTAGCCAGTTACAGGATAATCTCAAGATCGCAGGAGAAGATATGATTCCTATCTGTCAGGATACGGGTATGACAGTTGTGTTTCTGGAGGTCGGTCAGGAAGTTCACTTTGAAGGCGGGATATTGACTGATGCAGTCAACGAGGGCGTGCGGCAGGGCTACGTGGAAGGATATCTGCGCAAATCGGTGGTGAAAGATCCGCTAATCAGGGAAAATACGAAAGATAACACGCCTGCGGTCATTCATTATGATATTGTTCCGGGAGATCAGGTAAAAATTACGGTGGCGCCGAAAGGATTTGGCAGTGAAAATATGAGCCGGGTATTTATGCTCAAACCTGCGGATGGTATTGAGGGTGTGAAACAGGCAATCCTCACGGCAGTGAAGGATGCAGGTCCTAATGCCTGTCCGCCGATGGTGGTGGGTGTAGGTATTGGCGGTACTTTTGAGAAATGTGCGCTGATGGCCAAACGTGCATTGACCAGATCCCTGGAGGAACGTTCTCCCATTCCCTATGTCAGGGAACTGGAAGAGGAGATGCTTAATCGAATCAATCAGAGCGGAATTGGCCCCGGCGGTCTGGGCGGCAGTACGACCGCATTGGCAGTCAATATCGACACTTATCCCACTCATATTGCGGGACTTCCTGTGGCAGTTAATATCTGCTGTCATGTGAACAGACATGCGGTGCGAGTATTGTAAAGAAAGTAAATTTGCTCCGCAAGATAAGCAAATCGAGCACAGCACGATTGCGGGATCCGCTTCGCGGACTCGGATATGTCTATACCGTAAAGAAGAGTTTCTTCTATATATATAGTGTTTCAAATATAACAGGGTACAACATCTATTGGTTTTCTAATCTGCAGGGGATGTTTGTACATATGCAAAAGGAAGGTTAAAGGAATATGGAACAGTATATCAAAGCGCCTATGAGTAAAGAGGATGCGGTAAAACTTCAGGCGGGTGATTATGTTTATCTTACCGGTACAATCTATACGGCGCGCGATGCAGCGCATAAGAGAATGTATGAGGCATTGGAACGTGGAGAGAATCTTCCGCTGGAAATGGGGCATAATATGATATACTATATGGGTCCTTCTCCGGCAAGAGAAGGCCGGCCGATTGGATCTGCGGGTCCTACTACGGCAAGCCGCATGGATAAGTATGCGCCGGCTCTGTTGGATTTGGGGCTGCTTGGGATGATTGGTAAGGGAAAACGGTCTGCTGCGGTAAAGGAAGCCATTATCAGGAATGGAGCGGTATATTTTGCGGCAGTAGGGGGCGCGGGAGCGCTTTTGTCCCGGTCGATTAAGACATCGGAAGTAATCGCCTATGACGATCTGGGTACAGAAGCAATAAGGAAGCTTGAAGTAGAGGATTTTCCTGTAATAGTGGTGATTGATTCTGAGGGGCATGATCTGTATGAGATGGCGATTGAAAATTATCGGACGGAAGAGTCGTGAAATTTTATAACAGGGGAATTTTACAGGATATCATGAAAAGGCATTGACAAACAAAAGTACCTTATGTATAATTTACTTTGCGTTGTGAAAGACGTAGAACTATATATTGGTAGAGGATAGTTCAGACTGTGGAGAAATACTCAAGAGGCTGAAGAGGCGCCCCTGCTAAGGGTGTAGGTCGCTTGCGCGGCGCGAGGGTTCAAATCCCTCTTTCTCCGTTTATTATGTAACGATGAAGCCAGACGGGGAGTCTGGCTTTTTTTCTGCTCACAGTTTGGGGATGCAAAGGAGAAACAATGCTGTTTAATTCACTGCAATATTTCATATTTTTACCGATTGTTGTTTTGGGATATTATGTCCTTCCTAAAAAATGTATTAGTATTTGGCTTCTTGTAGTAAGCTATTTTTTCTATATGCAATGGAATCCTGTCTATATTACCCTTTTGCTTACTTCCACATTGTTGACGTATGTGGCCGGAAGGCTTATTGATAGACAGCAGCTCATTTCCTCCATGGGGGGGGGGTAATCATCAGGGGACATCAGGCTGCAAGAGCAATCAGAAGCTGATTTTTGCGGCATGTATTATTCTCAATTTATGTATTCTGGGGTTCTTCAAATATTTTTCATTTGCAGTTGACTGTCTGAATCATCTGTTCGGTTGTTTCCACATGCGTGGAATCACTTGGAATCATGATATTCTGTTGCCGGTTGGCATTTCTTTTTATATATTACAGGCTTTGGGTTATTTGATTGATGTGTATCGCGGGGAGATTCGTGCTGAGAAGAATTTTGTCCGGTATGCGTTATTCGTATCTTTTTTTCCACAGCTTGTAGCGGGGCCGATTGAACGTTCCCGTAATCTCTTGACGCAGTTATCTAATCCGCATCCCTTTTCCTATGAAAATTTTAGAAGAGGAATGTTACTCATTTTGTATGGATTATTTTTGAAAATGGTTATTTCTGACCGTCTGGCCATTATGGTAGATACGGTGTATGGAGATAGCGCTGCATATCCGGGATTTTATATTGTTGCGGCGACTGTTTTTTTCGCTGTTCAGATATACTGTGACTTCTATGGGTACTCAACAATAGCGAGGGGATCTGCACTTCTTATGGGTATCCATCTGATGGATAATTTCAACGCCCCTTATTTTTCAAAAAGTGTAAAAGAATTCTGGCGCAGGTGGCATATTTCCTTATCGTCATGGTTCCGGGATTATCTGTATATTCCGCTTGGCGGGAACAGAAAGGGAGAAGTACGCAGGGAATGGAATCATTTGATTGTATTTGCGATCAGTGGATTATGGCATGGTGCGTCCATGTCTTACATATTCTGGGGGCTTCTCAATGGAATCTATCAGACGGCAGAGAATGTGGCCTGCAAGATCAGGAAGCCGACCGGGGATTGCTTCAGCAGGCGCTTGTTTCACAGACTATTGACATTTTCCCTGGTAACGCTTTCCTGGCTGTTTTTCCGGGCTGGAACATTTGCAAATGCCGGCGAAATCCTGTCAAATATGTTCAGTACAAATAACTGGATGATTTTGATGAACGGTTCTTTATATCATCTGGGCGTACCGGAAAGCCATATGAAGATACTGCTCGTTTCCATTCTGCTTCTGTTCCTGATCGATTATCAGAAATATCAGGGAAAGGATGTGGTAGAGATTTTTTTAAGACAGGGATGGCTTTTCCGTGTTTTAGCGATTATGTTCTTTATCTATGTAATCTTACTATACGGTTGTTATGGAGAGATGTTTGATACTCAGCAATTCATATATTTTCAGTTTTGACAGTTTGAGAGGCGGGGATTGTAATGCGTAGGATAAAGGTGGATGATTGGAAAATATATGGTAAAAGGACTGCGGGGATTCTGGGCATGATTTTTGTGTTCTGGGCCATAGGCGAGTTGTTGAATGTCATGTATGTTTCAGAGGGTGTACGAAACCAATATCTCTGGCGGGAGTTCTATGAACACGAAGGGGAAATAGACAATCTCTTTCTGGGGTCTTCTCATGTGTTCTGCGGGGTAAATTCCGTTTTGCTGGATGATCTGAACGGACAGAATAATTTTGACTTATCTTCTGCCTATCAGACCTTAAATGCATCCTATTATCTGTTAAGAGAAGCTGACCGCAAGAATTCCCTTTCCCATGTATACCTGGAAATGTACTATCCGGTCAGTCTTTATATAGAAACGGGGGCCGAGAATTGGTTAAATATTGATCATATGGAATTGTCCTGGAACAAGTGTGAATATTTTGCCTCGATTGCGTCCAAAGATCCGCGGCATTTGCCGGAGATATGTTTTCCTTATTACCGATACCGCAGCTTTTTGGGAGACTGGGATTACATTACACAGACAATAGAGGGTAATAGGTCTAATACCTATTATCATGCTTTTGAGGATGGAAACGGATATGAACAAAGCGTGGAACAGGGATACATATATTCATCCAGGGTACTGCAGGAGCATGAAAAACGGTTGAATGTTTATAGCAGTCTGGATGAAAATCCCATGGGAAAAGTAAGTGAACAGTATCTGCGCAAGATTATTTGTTATTGTAAAGAAAGGGAAATACCGATCACGTTGTTTGTTGTGCCCATGTATGAATTGGCGCCTATCAGTGCTGGTCATTATGATTACTATGTAGATGAGATCAGGGCAATAGCGGCGGAATATGGGGTGTCATACTATGATTTTAACCTTGTAAAGGAAGAGTACCTGCCCATCCAGAAAAATGAATTCTTTATGGATACAGATCATTTAAATGGAAGTGGAGCAGATTTCTTTACAATTTTCCTAAATCAGGTAATGTCGGGAAAAGCGTCTGAAAACCAAAAATATTTCCATTCTTCTTTTACGGAAAGACTGCGTGCAGAAGAGCCTCGCGTATATGGAATATATGTCAGGGAGTACACATCAGAAACAGAACCGTTTGAACAGATGAAAACCTATTGGATAGCGTCCAATAGAGAAGAAGGCATGGAATATAGTATTGCACTTGCATCAGAAACGGGAGAGGTAAACTGGATACAAGATTTTAGTGAGAACAAAGAATTCACCCTGCCGGCGGATGAACACGGCGTATGTACGATCAGAGCAAGAATGAGAGGAGAGGCGGAAGAGCTCTGTAATCTGGAGATTTCTTATTGAGAATGCAGTGGGTTAAATACAAGATGAAAAAAATTTTGAAAAATTATGAAAAACCCGTTGACATCTTAGAAAGCATCTGATATTATATGAAAGTCGCACAGCA